>NZ_CP065546.1:1017500-1356666 GCF_015999545.1 Lysinibacillus sp. JNUCC-52 | reverse complement strand
ATCCTATCATTAAGGAAATGATGATGCCATCGTCGACTGATAAAGAAAAAATGGAATCGTATGTCGTGCTAGGTTTCCCACTAAACGTGGAAAATGAAGTGCATGGTGCGGTCTTTATTTACCAAAGTCCAGATGCGTTACATAAAACGTCAAAAGAGACTACGAAAATTGTCTTTTTAGCGGCGTTTATTGCTTTTGTGTTAACGACATTCTTTGCCTTTTTCCTATCATCACGTATTACTTCACCGCTACGAAAAATGCGCGAGCTTGCGTTCGAAATTGCTAAAGGGAATTTCGAGGCTAAAATGCCGACAACGCAAAACGATGAAATTGGGCAGCTTGCAGTTGCATTCAATCAAATGGGACGCCAATTAAAGCATAATTTAGAGGTAATCAATCAAGAGAATGAGCAATTGTCCAATATTTTAACTTCTATGACTGACGCTGTTATTACGTTTAATCGTGATCGTACTATTTTACTTAGCAATCCACCTGCGGAACGCTTAATGCAAAAATGGTTTGTTAATAAAGGCTCTCAAAGTGCGAAGCCTATTCCACCTGAGCTATATCATATGCTTGATCACGTATTAATGTTTGAGGATAAGCTAGAAGAAGAAATTGAGATGGATGGAAATTATTATACATTTACGATTAGTCCGCTCTATAGTGGGGAATTGATACGAGGAGCTGTTGCTGTTATTCGTGATATGACAGAGCAGCATCGTCTAGAAAAGCTTCGCTCAGACTTTATTGCCAATGTATCACATGAGTTACGGACACCTATTTCCATGCTTCAGGGCTACTCAGAAGCACTAATGGATGATGATTTTATTCAAGATCAAGAAGAGCGTAATGAGATTACAAAAATTATTTATGATGAATCAAAGCGTATGGGACGTTTAGTTACAGACTTATTGGATTTAGCACGCATGGAATCTGGACATATGACACTATACAAAGATGAAGTGCCGATTAACGCGACATTTGAGCGCATTACACAAAAATTTGCCCAAGTAGCAAAAGAGAAGCATGTGCAGCTCCTATTTAATAGTGAGTTTGATGAAGATGCGGTAATAAGCATGGATGAGGATCGTATTGAACAAGTGTTAACGAATTTAGTAGATAATGCACTGCGTCATACAGATGAAGGCTCTGTCTTTGTGAAAGTAGAGCAGGAGCCGACTTTTGCCAAAATCTCTGTTCAGGATACGGGCCACGGAATTCCACAGGAAGATTTGCCGTATGTTTTTGAGCGTTTTTACAAGGCAGATAAAGCGCGTACACGTTCTAAAGGGGGAACGGGTTTAGGGCTTGCCATTGCTCGAAATATTGTAAAAGCTCATTCTGGGAATATTATGGTCGACAGTGTATTAAAAGAAGGTACAACCTTTACTTTCTATTTACCCTTTGACTAACTTTGTCCGATAAAAACCCATTGATTTGAAAAGTGTATTAGCTGACTTAATGCCAATGCCTGTAAGCTTTTTGCATGGAGGTTTATACAGGTATTTGGCACATAGTGAAATTTTAAAGCAAAACATTAATTACGATGTAACTTGTGCGAGCGTTAGACGACAAATACTATGAGAACGGGGGTGGAGTGCTTTGAATGACTCCGTGTTCCATCGATTATACGATTCATACCATCAAGATGTGTTCCAGTTTCTTATTTATCTAGTAAAAAATCGTACACTTGCTGAAGATCTATCACATGAGGTGTACGTTCGTGTTCTGCGTTCTTATGAACAATTTGCAGGAAATAGCAGTGAAAAAACATGGCTTTTTGCCATTGCGAAAAATGTCGCAATCGATCATTTTAGAAAGCAGGCCGTGCGGAAAAAACATTCGCTCGATTTTTTTGACTGGGAAACGGAACAATTACATTCAACCACACCATCACCAGAAGAAATGCTACAGGCCAGTGATGAATTAATGCAGATAGAGTCTGCGCTTGAAATTTGTACAGGAGATCAAAAAATGGTTATTATTATGCGCTATTTCCAAGATTTATCGATTGCTGAAACGGCGCAAATACTTGATTGGACAGAAGCGAAGGTTAAAACGACGCAACATCGAGCCATTAAGTTTTTAAGGCAACAGCTACAACAGGTAAGGGAACAGGAGGCGAAAAGGCAATGACTCATAAACAATTTGACAACGATGAACAACTAGAACAAATGTTGAAGAATGCCCCGAAGCTGACTGATGACCGTTCGAAAGAAGAAGTGCTGAAGCGATTGCTTGCAGATGCCCGCCTGCAAGATAATATACATCTTCAAGAAGCAATGCAACAACCGACAGATTCAAAAGTGCTTGAAGAACAAGAGCAGTCTATCGCTGTTCAAGAAAATGAAAGTATGAAGCCTGTGAAGCAGCGTAGAAAGAGTAGACTACCTATTTTTAGCAGTATTGCAGCAGTTTTGGTACTATCCGTAGCAGGGTACGTGTTTTTATCAAATAATAATCCAGTGAAGGACGAGGCAAACGCCCCCCCTGAAAACTTTTCTACGATGCAAGAGGATCAAGCAGTAACAGAAAGTGAAAATGCAGATGGTGTGATGAAAGCAAATATCGGTGCCGAACATGCAAGAATGCTATCCCTTCGTACATCGGTTTACGAAGAAGATTTAGCAAATGCAGTCGTATTTAGAATCGGCTTACCAGGTGGCAATGCTGATAGCATACCAATGACCTATGTTATCCCGAATGAAAAAATAACGGCTGATTTTGGAAAGAAAAAGCCGACAACACTACAAATGTATGAAAAATACGCACCACAAATTGATGAGGAAGCGCTAGGCTTTGCTAATTATCATCCATACAAAGGTGAGTTGAAAGAAGAAGGAGAGACGCTAGTTCACGTCTTACCTGAAAAAAATGATTACGATGTAGCGTCAGCTTCCGTAACAAAATATTTAAGCTCGTTAAAGGATACGTTTACCGACTCAGAATATAAAGCGATTTCGTTAAAAAATGCAGATGGTACTCCTTATGAATTCTCACAGGCTGGTGAGCCAAGTGAGCCTATTCAGTTAACGAAAGATCATCATTACAACTATTATTTATATACAGAAGAAAATGGGACTGAATATTTATCGCCCGACTTCCACCAAACGTATCCAACTGTTACAGAGGCACTTATTGCCATGCGTGATAAAAGAGATGATATTTATGTACCCGTTGTCCCTGAAAATGTAACATATACAGTGAAAGAGGAAGAGGGGGGTGTTGTCATCACATTTGACGCACCGCTTGATTTGACGACAATGGATGCAGTAAGAGCTACGCAATTAATCGAAGCAATGATGCTGACAGCTTCAAGCTTCGATAAAAAACTGCGCTTAGATAACGTCGTACAGGAGAGTTGGGAAGGCTTTGATTTAACAAAGTTTTTACCCATGCCTGTAGGGGCAAATAAACAAACGATGCAGTAACAAAGTACAGCAGCTATCTATTGGGAGATAGCTGCTTTTTTGTGTCTCCGTGTCGGAATAATGCTGTAGGGTGAATCGCGGAATCAGGGTGCTGGAACGCGGAATCTTGATGTCGAAGCGCGGAATTCGAGTGCTATAACGCGGAAATCAAGCTCTGAATCGCGGAATTCCAGTGTTAGAAAGCGGAATCCTTATGCTAAAACGGAATTCATCGCACACAGATTAAAACATACAAATTTAATCGGAATTTTTTAAGCAGAAGTATTTACTTTTGTGCGATAAAACATTATAGTTAATTTATAAAATAATATTGATTCATCTTCGGGGCAGGGTGAAAATCCCGACCGGCGGTAATAGAGTTGTAAATCGCTAGTGTATTACAAACTACATTAGCTCGTAAGATTTACTACATGGCTCTTCAGCCCGCGACCTGTGCAAAGATTTTTTTGCATGGCTGACTTGGTGTGATTCCAAGGCCGACAGTATAGTCTGGATGGGAGAAGATGAAGGTACGATCGTCATTCGTTGTTACGAATTAAGCTATGTGCGAACGTTTTTTTCAGTGTGTCTATGGATTGCACTGTTTGCACAAAAAAAGCTAGTAATGGCGCTATTTAATCATGCCTTTTCTCCCTTATGCTGATGTGCATAAGGGTTTTTTCGTGAAAAAACAATCGATTACGTCGTAACCTTTCTTCTTGCAAGATTGAATCAGCAAAGAGGAGAGAGTTTTCAATGAAGAAAAATATCAAACTGCAATCTTTTATTACGATTGGTATGCTGAGCAGTATCTCGTTTTTATTAATGCTATTTAATTTCCCAATTCCGCCGTTCCCAGCATTCTTAGAGGTGGATTTCAGTGATATGCCAGCTTTACTTGCTGCTATTACGATGGGTCCAGTAGCGGGTATTTTAGTAGAACTATTTAAAAATATATTGGATTGGATTTTCTCAGGTACGCCTACAGGGGTTCCAGTCGGTCATATTGCAAACTTTGTAACGGGTATATTATTTATTTTACCAGTATCATTTGTGTTTAATCGTTTTAAAACAATTGCAGGTCTCGTTGGAGGTTTGGCAACAGGAACAATCGTTATGGCAGTAGGTATGAGCGTTTTAAATTACGCAGTATTTTTACCGATGTACACGTATTTCTTAGGCATGGAGCCAGTAGTTGGCGATTCATTATATAAAATGATTATTGCAGGTATTTTGCCATTTAATATCGTCAAAGGTGTGCTATTAACAGCGATTATGGCGTTACTGTTTACAACGATGCGCAGATGGATTGAGCAACAACGTACAATGTATTTATCAAAATAATAAATTAAGCCTCGAGTTTATTCTTACTCGGGGTTTTTTGTTTATAGATCCATTAGCATGTGAAATCTTTGGGAATTGACTAGTCTAAATTACTATTTTAATGTACAATTAATGTGAGATTAGTTAGATTTGAGGAGATTGAAGAGATGAGTGAAAACAATGGACAATGGTCCAGTAAGTTAGGGTTTATTTTAGCATCGGCGGGTGCTGCGATTGGGCTAGGGGCTATTTGGAAGCTACCTTATGTGACAGGTCAAAGTGGGGGAGGCGCATTTTTCCTTATATTTGTGGTGTTCACTTTGTTAATTGGCCTACCGATGTTATTATCTGAGTATATTTTAGGGCGTGGTACGCAATCGGAGGCGATCACAGCCTATAAAAAGGTAGTTCCAACGAAACCTGCTTGGGCTTGGGTTGGACGCATGGGTGTACTTGGCTGTTTTTTATTATTAACCTTTTACAGTGTTGTAGGGGGCTGGATATTTATATATAGTGGCCTAGGTGTATCAGGGGCTGTTATTGATTCTACGGTTAATCCGAGTGAACTATTTGGAACAATTATTAGCACGCCGTGGATTACGTTATTAGGTTTAGCGTTATTTACACTGGTAAATGTACTCGTCATTTCGCTCGGTGTGCAAAATGGTATTGAAAAAGCAAATAAGTGGATGATGCCATTATTATTTGTGATGTTCATCGTTCTTGTTATTCGAGCATTAACATTAGATGGGGCAATGGAAGGTGTGAAATTCTTCCTATGGCCAGATTTTACAAATATAACGGGTAAGGCGCTATTAGAAGCATTAGGGCAGTCATTCTTTGGTTTGGCAGTCGGGTTCTCTTGTTTAGTTACATATAGTTCGTATTTGAAAAAGGATGTTAGTTTACCAAACTCAGCAGGTTCAGTAGTTATACTGACGGTGCTTGTGTCATTTTTAGCAGGACTAGCTATTTTCCCTGTAGTGTTTGCTTTTGATTTAGAGCCACAAGCTGGACCTGGCTTATTATTTATGGTGCTACCGACTGCATTTAGTCAAATGCCTTTTGGTGAAGTATTTTTAGCGCTGTTTTTATTACTGTTTTTATTTGCAACGTTAACGTCATCATTTAGTTTATATGAAATTATTGTTGCAGCATTTATAGAAAAGTGGCATATGTCACGTTCAGTCTTAACGTTGTTACTAGGAGTTATTGTCTTTATTGCTGCCATTCCGTCGGCTTTATCGTCTAGCTTGTTAGCAGATGTCTCTATTTTCGGGAAGTCGATTTTTGATGCTACTGATTATTTAGTGTCCAATTTAATGTTACCAATGGGCAACTTATTGATTGCGATATTTATTGCTTATGTAGTTGATAAAAGCTTTGTGAAAAAGGAATTGTTAATGGGAAGTCAAATGGGGCAGGGTTTTTATAAGACATATCGCATATTAATGTTAGTGGTCGTACCGATCGTTATTATCGTTGTTTTATTAAATATGCTTTTACAAAAATAATTGAAGAGTAAAATTGTGTGAGTGCCTGGCACTCGTGCGCGCAACGAAAGCCGCAACACTCGCTATCACGCGATTTGTTGCGGCTTTGTTTTGGGTTCTCGCAGAGGACTGAAAGAATTCAGAATTGTTTGCGTGCCTGGCACCTAATCTAATATTCACTTAGTGCGAGTTCACCTGACCAGCTTTTTTCTTTAATCATTTGCTGTGCTTGTAGTTCACTTTTTGCAATAGGGAATACTTTATCACATTGGGAGATAGCGAACAGTTTTCGAATAAATTCATCTGTCACAATAATGGCGATTTTCCGTTCGGCAATCATAACTTTCTTTGCGAAATTAATAATCATACCAAAACCAGTACTATCAATATTCGTGACATTTTGCATATCAATTATGTAGCCATGCTTTGGTTCTAAACTAATAGCATGGAGCTCTTCTTTTAGCTCATCGATTAATCCATATTCTAAATTACCTGTAAAAGCAATTGAAATGTAATCGGCTTTCGAATTAATATTTATCATATTATTCTTACTCATATTAGTGCTCCTCCATAGTATTTAGTGATCGATTAAAATTTAAATTTATTCACTTCGTTTTGAAGCTTTGTAGAAATTTCTTCCAATTCCTCTGATTTTAATGAGATTTCAGCTACAGTTGCATGTTGCTCTTCAGACGTAGCGGCCATTTCTTCAGAAGCCGCCGCAGAATCTTCAAGAATGCGTGAGATATCTTGTATTGCCTGTTGAACAGCTAATGAATTGTCACTGACATGCGTGAATGCGGATTTCATTTGGTTCACACCTTGTTCTGTTTCAACAACATGTTCAACGATTTCTTGTAAGGCATGTCCACCTTTGCTAATGATATTCACTTGTTCCTCTACTGCTAGTAAATTACTTTCCATAGTTCGAACGGTCACTGCGGTTTCGGCTTGTATGTTTTTAATTAAATCTGTAATTTGACCAGAAGCCATACTCGACTGCTCAGCGAGCTGACGAACTTCAGAGGCGACTACAGCAAAGCCCTTTCCTTGCTCTCCAGCTCGAGCAGCTTCGATGGCGGCGTTTAAGGCTAATAAATTTGTTTGCTCCGCAATACCAGTTATGACAGTTATAATACCACCTATTTCTTCAGAGCGTTTGCCTAGTTTTTGAATCGAATCGGTAGCATATGAAACCGTATGAGTGACTGTATTTAAATGTTTGATTGCTTCATTAATTGCATCTTCTCCTTTTCGAGCGATATAAGTAGATTGAATCGCCCTATTTAAAGTTGTTTCTGCCTTTTTTAAACTATTGGTTACTTCCTCGATCGTTTTTTTCATCATTATGACAATGCGTTCAGCCTGATCAGATTGAATGGTGGTACCATTTGAAATGTCGTTCATTGTTAAAGCAATTTGGTTTGAAGTTGCACTTGTTTGGTGTGATGATTCGGCTAATGTTTGCGAGGATGTAGCTATTTGATTTGCGCTATGCGAGACAATGGTTATAGTTTCTGTTAAACGTTGTTTCATATGATGAAAGGCTTGGGCTAAATTGGCGATTTCATCATTTCCTTTAGGCTTTACTATTTTTACGTTTAAATTTAAATTAGCAAGTTCTTTAGCATTCAAACTTAATTGATTAATTGGTGCAATAATTTGGCGCTGTAAAAGCCAACTAATGCTGACAAACATTAAAATGGCAATGCCTATTAAAATAGAAATGTTTTCCATTACATATTTTTTAGCGATATTAATATAGGGCGCTGATGGTGTACCAGTCGACCACATCCCAATGACCTCACCGTTGCTGTTCATAATCGGTTCGGTCGCTATTTGATACATTATCCCTAATACATTTGCTGAGCCAATATAACGTCCTTTCTGCTCTAATACCGTAGTAATAAGTTCTTCAGGAGCCTTTGTGTTTACTTGTCGCACACCATTTTCGACTACCGTTGTATTTACTCGTGTATCGTGCTGAAAGATGGTCACAATGTTACCGTCTGCTAGTTCTTCAATTTCATCCACAATGGCGAAATTATCATTAATTTTAATATCACCTTTAAACAATTCGTTATTTTTGATAGTCCAGTCGCCAGGTGCGATTACATCAAAATACTTAAAGCTTAACTGCAAGTCGGATAAAATTTTCGCATCCGCACTTTCTAAAAAATTCTTTTTTGCTCCAATATAATTAATGATTGCTAGTATGGATACCATTAGAAACATACAGGTAAAGATGAGTAAATTAATTTTTTTTCGTATCGTCCATTTCATTTAAAAGTCCCTCCAAATTTCAGATGTACTTATCCATGAATTTTCTTTGAAACACCGACTAAAAATTTTGTGTTCGAAATATGTTTAAACCAAATATGATCGACCATATTTTTAACAAAAAATAATCCTCGACCACGATCTGTGTAATTATATTGGTTAAAATCGAATTGTAAAGCCTTCATTAAATCATGTTTGGTAATGCCATTCGCTTCATCGGTGACAGTTAACATAATCTCCTCATCACCATGTGTAACATGAACTTCAATTGTGTTTAAAAGAGGGGTTGTACCGATTTTTTCCGTCGCTTCAACTGCATTAATGACTAGTTCATGTAAAACAAATCGTAATTCTCTACCAAAGGGTAAATTATAATGAGTTGTATAAATTTCCATTACCTTATCGATAAAATGAACTGCTTGTCGATTTGCTTGAACTCGCAGTGTAAATTTCATTACCAATCACCTATCTTGTGCGTGAAATTACATTTACATTTTCGCAAATGATGTAAGTAAAGTTAAATAGGTCATCGCCATTATATTGAGAAAGAATAGGAATGAAAACGCATGTCTAAACCCAACCAGTATAATAGGTATTGTGTTTTCTATACATTAGCGGTGTTTAAGAAATTCACGTATTTTAAGATTACTAACTGAGAGTTAATGTCATTTATATAAAAAATAGTTATGTGTGATAAAGGAATGAATATCGTTGACTAATACGGTTTTCACCCTATGGTTTGTGTCACCCCTATAGCAGTAAAAAGCTTGTAAGTCTATGTATCTTCTGAATATATGGATACTTAATGTTGGTGACAGTACGTTGTATAGGAATTTTAAGGCGATGCGCAATCATTTGCCTGGAGTTTGCGAAGTTTACTTCAATTTGGTAGTTTAGACCATTTGAAACGGAGTTTTATTTGGTACTGGATGGAATCAAAAGGCCTTTATCCACCGACGTCATTATTATAAAAGCTACTTTCGAATAATTCAATTACTTTAATAGGGATTGATATATAAAATAGTGAAAATATCCTATAAGGTACTATTTAAATTATATTTCGCTTATAATGTACCAGTAAAATATAAATAATGCAAGGCTAATGTTCTATATGAGGATTGTTTAATTAATCATTAAGTTTTATTTTGGCGGAAAGATAAATGTAGGTCTAATCTAATATATCTATACATCTAAAATAAAGATAGTTTTATTCGAAAAAATGTATGTAAGAAAACATTACATGCCCATTGCGCTTGTTTGTTGTTTTAGTGTACTTTAAAAGCAGTTATAAAAAAACACGTTAAGAAAAATGACAAATTGGAGTGGTGAAGAATGAAACATCATACAAAAGATGATATTATCCGCATGGTGAAAGAAGAAAATGTGAAATTTATTCGCCTACAATTTACTGATATATTGGGCTCAATAAAAAATGTGGAAGTACCAGTTAGTCAATTAGCGAAAGCATTAGACAATAAGGTCATGTTTGATGGTTCATCAATTGAAGGGTTTGTTCGTATTGAGGAGTCTGATATGTATTTACGCCCTGACTTAGATACATTCGTTATCTTTCCTTGGACAGCAGAAAGAGGTAAGGTAGCGCGCTTTATCTGTGATATTGCACGACCAGATGGTACAGCGTTTGAAGGTGATCCACGCTCCAATCTTAAGCGCGTATTAAAGGAAATGGAAGAGTTAGGCTTTAGCTCGTTTAACCTTGGTCCAGAGCCAGAATTTTTCTTATTCAAACTGGATGAAAAAGGGCATCCAACGCTTGAATTAAATGATAGCGGAGGGTATTTCGATTTAGCACCTACTGATTTAGGCGAGAACTGTCGGCGTGATATTGTGCTTGAGTTAGAGGGCATGGGCTTTGAAATTGAAGCGTCTCACCACGAAGTCGCACCTGGTCAGCACGAAATTGATTTTAAATATGCAAGTGCTATTGAAGCGTGCGATAATATTCAAACGTTCAAACTAGTCGTAAAGACAGTAGCAGCACAGCATGGATTACATGCAACCTTTATGCCAAAACCGCTATTTGGTGTGAATGGCTCAGGGATGCATTTCAATCTTTCATTGTTTGAAGGAGATAAAAATGCCTTCTATGATGAACATGCAGAATTACAATTAAGCGAGACGGCTCGCAGCTTTATGGCAGGGATTATGAAGCATGTTCACGGCTTTACAGCAGTGACAAACCCTCTAGTAAATTCATATAAACGTTTAGTCCCAGGCTATGAGGCACCATGCTATGTAGCTTGGTCAGCTCAAAACCGCTCACCACTTATTCGCATCCCAGCAGCACGAGGACTTTCAACTCGTATCGAATTACGTTCTGTTGACCCCGCGGCGAACCCCTATTTAGCGATGGCTGTTATTTTAGCATCTGGACTTGATGGGATACGGAAAGGTTTAACACCTCCAGATGCTGTGGATCGAAATATTTATAAAATGAATCGCGCGGATCGTGAATTAAATGGCATAGATAGTTTACCTTCTTCTCTAGAATACGCCCTACTTGAACTAGAGATGGATCATACTGTACGCGACGCACTTGGCAATCATATATTTGAGAAGTTCACAGAAGCGAAGGAAATCGAATGGAACAAATACCGCACACGCGTCCACGACTGGGAACGTGATGAGTATTTGACGATGTATTAGGAAGGGGTTATCGGCGATTGACACGGGGTAACCGGCGACTTCTTGAGTTTTATCGGCGATTGACACGGGGTAACCGGCGATTTCTTGAGTTTTATCGGCGATTGACAAGAGGTAACCAGTGATTACTACGATGATTTCAACGTTTTAAAACCAGCTCTAGTTATTTGAGCTGGTTTTTTTTATGTCTATTGAACTTATGGAAGTCTTACTCCTTTGAAGTGTCATCCGTTTTATTTTCGTCATCCATGTGATCTTTATGTGTTGAAGGTGCTTCAGTATCGTTGGGTTCTGTTTTGTCTTCTTTCGATGTACCACAACCGAACAGTAATCCTGTTGTTAAAATTGCTGTAAAAGTACCGATAATTAATTTTTTCATAGTTCACCTCATAATAGATTTTGATAAGTTATTCTTGCCCTAAAGTATGACTGTATATTCAATGCGAAAATCAAAAAAATAAAGTTACTGAAGAAACCTGTGCTCTTGGATTAATGAAGTCAACCACAAAAAAGAGCGTTAATCCTTCTTGGATAAACGCCCCATTGTTTACTTCATAGAATTTCGCACTTTCTCAGGAATCATGACTACTTCAGTTTGTAACTCTACAGGTTTAAAGGTCTTATCAATACATTCATCCCAGTATTCTATGTGCTTTTTATCAAGCCAATGTTCTGATTCATCGACATTTATGCCATCTGTCCCTTGAACAACATACCAATACAAATATTCCTCTCCGTTTAAAACTTCTCGAAAAATGGTTTCAACATACATACGCTCGCCTTCAAGAGTAACGAGTACATCATCCATATTATCATTCAAGAAAGCCAACCACTCTTTGACTTTATCTGATTTTCCTTGTTTCACGCGATAGCGTGTGCACTCAATATTCACTATAATTTATTCCTTTCTGCTATGTATTTCTTGATTACTATAATTTTACATATATAATTATATTTACATATTATCGTGAATTTGCCAATTGGTAAATTCACTGTAATATTGATTGCATTAACAGTGAAATAACTGAAAAGGGAAGCGAAGGATTAAATTACTTATGGTATCAAGGAGGAAAAGATGAGTTATATAGAAACAATGAGGCAGCTTATTGGCAATGAAATGTTAATAACTGTAGGCTGTGGCGTGATACTTGAACAGGACAATCAAATATTATTACAACATCGAACGGATCGAGATGTTTGGGGCATACCAGGTGGCATTTTAGAGCCTGGAGAGTCGTTCCTTGAAGCGGCTGTAAGAGAAACTTTTGAGGAAACAGGATTAATAGTCGAACATTTAGATTTGTTTGGTATTTATTCTGGTAAAGAGGGATTTGCTTTATATCCGAATGGCGATCAAGTTTTCAGTGTTCAAATTATTTTTCATACAAGCCATTTTTCAGGGGAATTAATTCAACGCTCTGAAGAAAGTCACGAGCATCGATTCTTTGATTGTAACAACCTACCGCATTTAAACATTCATCAAGCTCGATTTATTCAAGATTGGGTAAACAACCAAGTAACGCGTAATGGAGTCGATCTGCAAATTCCATTACGCAGTTTAGTGGCGTTCTCTAGTCCATATAGTTCCCGCTTAGTATAGCTTACCTTTTGTTAATATAACTGCATTCCCACCGACCATTACACGTGGATTATTTTTATGTATTAATTTAGTCATAATCGTAGAAGGTCTGCCCATGCTTTCCCCTTGCAAGAATTTGTACTCTTGATTAAATTCGTTTAATACTTGGTTATGGAAAAGATAATAGGTTAATGCAGCATTTGAAGTACCTGTGGCAGCTTCTTCATCAATCCCATAGAGTGGGCAAAAGTTTCGACTCTCCGCAATTCCTTCTGCTGTGTCGAGCGTAAATGCATGGACTCCTCCTATGTTATTAATTTTTGAAAAATCAGCAAGTGCTTTAAAATCAGGATTTAACGCATGCAAAGCATCTTTTGTTTTTATTGGAAGCATAATATCCCAAAGTCCTGTACTTGCGGCTTGAGGTACTAAATTAAACGTTTGATCGCCTATTTGGCTTTTATTTATTTTGAAAAGCGCTGATAAGGAATCGTAATCATCAAATATTTTTCCAAGCTTAGGTTCAGCTTGCTCCATCATAATGAATGATTGTTTTAGCTCAACGGCAAGAGTACCAGCGAGTGTTTTCATATAGTAAGAATTGTTATCTTCAATTGCTTTGCTATCAAGCAGTGCTTTGAAGGAGGCAACTGTTGCATGCCCGCAAAGATCCACCTGTGAAGTCGGAGTAAAAAATTTGATTTCAAAATTTTTATTGTCTATTTTTTTGATAAAGGCTGTTTCTGAAAAGCGAACTTCAGTCGCGAATTTTTGCATAAACACTTCATTTAAATTTTCGTGGATAACGACACCAGCAGGATTCCCGCTAAACATTGTTTCAGTAAATGCATCGATTACATAATATAACAAATCTATTTCCCCTTTTAATAATTATTTCGTAATTTTATTTTAACAATAATTAGTACACGATGGCTTACAAAAGGGAATAAAGGAATATCTTAATTTTTTATAGAATAGAAATGGGGAGGTTAAAATAGAAAGGTGAGATGAGGGTGGGACAAATTAAGATTTATGGTGTTAAGGACAAATTAAATCCGATTAAGGAAACGTTATCGATTATTATTCATTCTTGTATGATGGAGGCATTAGCATATCCAGCAGATAAGAAATTTCATCGTTTTTTCCCAATGGACAAAGAAGATTTTTACTTTCCAAGTGAAAGAACTGAAGCCTATACCATTATTGAAATTAGTATGTTCGAAGGTCGAACGATGGAAACGAAAAAACATTTACTCGCATTGCTATTTGAAAAAATTAACAATCAATTGAGTATAGCTCCTCAAGATATAGAAATTACTATTTTTGAAACACCAAAGCATAACTGGGGGATAAGAGGACTACCTGGGGATGAGTTAGCATTGAATTATAAAGTTAATGTTTGATTTTTCTTAGACGATTAATAAACTAGAAGAGGTGAACATTGTGCTAAGAAAAGGCTACTTCATAGACAAGGAAAAAAATCAGATTTATAACAATGAAGTAGTAGTGGCAAGTAAAGTCTACTCTAATAATATTACGTTACAGGAACTTGGACAAATGATATTTAATGGCGTAGTAGAAGACATATTTATCTGTAACTATCAAACGGAACGAAAAAGTACATTAGAGCGTTTATACATACAGGATGTTAAGTCAGAATGGAATACTAAGTATAAAAATAACATTTGCCTTGATGATGAGGCATCTTTAAATGATTTCCCAAATGGATATTGCTTTTTTGTTGAGCTTTGGGAAAGCGAAAAAGATACAACGATTTTGGTGTTATTCCAATATCATTAAAGGTCAAAAAAAGTGGAGATGATTATATTTGTGGCTTATGTTGCGCTACAAAAAACGACAGTAAAAAAGTGTTAGATTGACCGCGGCCAATCTAACACTTTTTGTATATTTTTATAATTTAATCGTCCAACCAAATGTATCTTCAAGCGTGCCATTTTGGATGCCTGTTAATGTATCGTAAAGCATCTGAGAAACTTCACCAATCTCACCATTATTAATGACTATTTTTTCATCTTGCCATTTTAATTCTCCGACAGGCGAAATAACCGCTGCTGTTCCAGTACCAAATGCTTCTTCCAAAGTGCCGTTATGATAAGCCTCTACCACTTCGTCGATTGAAATGCGACGTTCCTCGACTGGAATGTTTTTCGCCTTTAATACTTGAAGCATTGAATTACGTGTAATTCCTGGTAAGATGCTTCCGTTTAATGCTGGTGTGATAACTGTTCCATTTATTTTGAAGAAAATATTCATGCTGCCTACTTCTTCGATGTAACGGTGTTCTTTACCGTCTAACCATAATGTTTGAGAGTAGCCTTCCTTATGGGCAATTTCTTGTCCTTTTAGCGCACTCGCATAGTTACCAGCTGTTTTTGCTTCGCCAGTTCCACCAGCAACAGCACGTACAAAATGTTGTTCCACCATGATTTTTACTGGATTAATGCCCTCTTTATAATAAGAGCCTGATGGAGACATAATGATAATAAATTTATAATTATTAGAAGGGTGTACGCCTAAGTGTGGCTCCGTAGCAATAATAAATGGACGGATATAAAGAGATGTTCCTGGTGCTTTAGGAACCCACTCACGATCCAATGCTACTAACTGCTTTAACGCCTCTAACGCCAATTCTTCATCAATTGCTGGAATGACAATACGCTCATTCGAATGATTTAAGCGGCTAAAATTACGGTCAGGACGGAATAAAAGTACTTCATTATCCACTGTTGCATATGCTTTTAATCCTTCAAATACAGCTTGTCCATAATGGAAAACTGCTGCAGAAGGATCTATAGAAAGCGGCTGATACGGGATAATGCGTGGATCATGCCAGCCCTTGCCTTCTGTATAATCGACTATAAACATATGATCTGTAAAAAATTGACCAAAACCTAATTGGTCTACTGCTGGTTTTTCTTTTGGGTTTGTTGTTATTTCTTTTGTTATCTCTAACATCGTCATATCCTCCGCGTATTGTGTCATTAGATGAAATATCTATAATACTTAATAATACTGTTTATTTGGAATTAATTAAATACTAAGAATCTACTAATAATTAATAAAATTGCTCATTTATATACTTTCCTCAATAAATATCAACATTGAAAAGTTTTAAACCGTAGTGATTTGTGATAGGCTGTCACTTTTAGCTCACTAAAATGTTTATCCTTCTACTTAAAATTTTGATATTATTGGGTCTTATAAAAAATTATGATTGAAGCAGTAGCACTTTTAAGTAAGGGTTTGGAAAATGGGTGATATGTAGTAGACTATGCATACAACCGAGGGAACCAGTCCAAAGATAGCATAAAAAGACAGGAAGAAAAAACTAAAATTCGATATTCTTTAAACAAGGAGTGAGAGCATTTGAGTTTGAGTTGGATTGAGTCGATTCAAAAGGCAATAAATTATATAGAAGAGCATTTACAAGAAACGATTACAATAGAGCAAATTGCAAACGAAGTGAATGCATCTGTTTTTCATTTTCAACGAACATTTTCTATTTTAACGGATATGTCAATTGCAGATTATATTCGACGAAGAAGGTTGACATTAGCAGCACAGGAGTTAATTAATACTGACATCAAAGTAATCGATCTCGCCTTCCAATATGGCTACGACTCTCCTGAAGCTTTTACAAAAGCATTTCGAAAGCAACATAATGTAACACCGAGTGAAGCACGAAAACAGCAAGGACCATTACAATCATATAACCGCCTCGTAATCCAGGTGAGTCTGAAGGGAGCAGAACCAATGAAATATAATATTGTAGAAAAAGAGAAGTTCCAAGTTGTAGGAATGAAAAGAACGTATAATTGCCAAAATGGCGAGAATTTGCAGGGCATACCTCTATTTTGGGATGAAGTGAATCGTCAAGGAATAGACGAGCAATTATTTGCACTGAATGACGGACAAATTAAAGGGGTACTTGGTGTTTGTGTTCCCGACGAAAACTATAAAGAAAATAATTTAATGGATTATTGGATTGGGACAGATCACATAGGGGATGTACCAGAAAATTTATTTGCGATGGAAGTGCCAGCATCGAAATGGGTTGTGTTTGAAGTACATGGTCCGATGCCAGATGCGATGCAAAATGCATGGAAGCAAATTTTCTCTGAATGGTTCCCATCCAATCCGTATGAGCCTGCTGGTACAGCAGAATTAGAGGTTTATACGGAGGAGGACCCATCAAGCGAAAATCTTTATTCGGAAATTTGGATTCCGATTAAGTAAAAGTACCCGTGGAGCGTCAGGCACGCAAACAATTAGTAGACTTTTTACAAAAATAGCACAAAACAAAAGCCGCAAAATACCACGCATTAGCGTGAGTTGCGGCTTTCGTGTGTGCCCGTAGCGGTGTCAGGCACGCAAACAATTCTGAAAACAAAACACCTATAAAAAATTATTACGTAAATTAAAAACTTTGTGGAAAAGTCTAGCATCTCTCCCCATTTTACTGTTTGTGTTCATATGTGCTAATAAACATTGCTGAAACAATTCATCGCAGTTTTTTGTTCTGCCGTATTTTGAATAACATTCATCATGCTTTTTGCAGCAAGAATCAACAGCATTTGTTGGTGAACCAGGTCCTGAACATCCAGGTCCGCAATATTTATAGCCAGGATAACAAAATCTTAATCTTCTATTCCTCTTCACCATGGTCACCTCTTTTCAGAAATAGTTTATCTACTATAAATTATGTTGACTTAACTTTTGAAAAGGGATGAAAAACTAGTGACAACGCAAAAAAGAATGAAAGGACTTTCCCATTCAACTAGCTATTGGTGTATTCGATTGTGCTTATAAGTATAAGGTCTAGGAAATGAAAACAGACCATTTTTATTCTTTGAATAAGAAACTACCATTTTACATAAATCGTTAAAATGAATGAAAATCCTGCAGTTAAGGTTTTTGTAAGCTAATCAAAAAACTGCTGTAAGGTCGCGTAGCTATAATAGCCAAGACGAATGAAAATAAAGTAGTAAAAATAAGGAGTTGTACAGCATGAATCCATCCGTTTCGCAAAAAGAAAGAATTATAGCCTTAGATATTATTCGTGGTTTAGCATTGTTTGGGATTTTATTTATTAATGTAGGTGCCTACCAATTGATAGTTGAGGGCGTAGCGTTGCCTCCATATAGTAAATTCAATAGTATAATTGATACGCTTATTGATATTTTCATTGAGAAAAAATTCTTTTCCATTTTTTCATTTCTTTTCGGTGTCGGTTTTTATATTTTTGCTTCCCGTGCTGAAGCAAGAGGTGATAAGCCGCGGTTGCGTTTTGCAAGACGTTTACTAGCGCTATTTGTTATTGGGGTTGTTCATATCTTTATTTTCTGGGGCTCCATTTTGTCTATATATGCAGTCATTGGTCTTTTCTTATTACCATTTTATCGGGCGAAGATTTCTACAATTCGCAACTGGCTTTTTGGCATTATTGCTGTATACATTATCAGCATACTTGGACAAATGTTTTTGCCGAACTTACGTATCCTGTCATCAATTTTTAATATATTCGGAAATGATATTTTAACTATTTTTATTATGTTTTTAACAGGTTTTCTAGTTGCAAAAGCAGACTGGATAAGCAACGTAAGACAGCATGCTAAACAAATAAAAGCGGTGCTCTATGTAACTTTTCCTATAGTAATCGCTATATCTAGTTGGATTTGGATTGCATCTCAAAATGAGGATCCGAAACTTCATTTACTATTAGGTTTAGGAGTAGTCCCGACTACGTACTTTTATTTAGCTTGTTTATTCCTTATTTTAGAAAATAGAAAAATAGTAACTTTTTTAAAGCCGATTGGTCGTGTCGGACAAATGGCATTCACAAATTATATTGCTCAAAGTTTTATAGGGTTAGCTATTATCGCTCTATTGGGGCTTGAAGTGCCCTCGACTTCCTATATTGTCATTATAGCCATGATGATTTTTATAACTCAAATCCTCTTTAGTGTCATTTGGTTTAAGTTTTTTAAAATAGGACCATTGGAAAAAATGTGGAGATGGATGACATACGGAAAAAACATACCAACAAAATAATAATTTTAACGTCAGAGCACCATTGCTTTGGCGTTTTTTAATCGGAATAGTATTGTGCTATTATTTTATAGTATAAATTTGTAAGCTAAATGAAACTAAATGTTAGGTTATTCGTAAAATAGGTATTGGAAAATAAGGAGCGTACGATTATGGCAAAACAAGTAAAAAAATATATGGCAGTGACCACTGCATCATTTCTGGTCATGCAATTAGCAGCGTGTGGCGACACGGAATCACAAGCAATTGAAGAATCTAATGAACCAGTCAAGACAACGAATACGTCAGAAAATAATAATCAACCTACTAGTGATGAGGATTTACTTAATGTACATAACAGCGAAATGGCTGATGCGTGTGATGAATGGCAAGAAGGTGAGGATGGTTCGTTTGAATGTTTAGATGAAAATTCACCGTATTACGCCCAGCATTTCTTTAATGGCTTAATGTATGCTACTGCTGGTGCGATGATTGGAAGTGCCATTTATAAAAGCCGCAATTTAAAAAATGGAACAGATAAAGACGATTATAGTAGGGGTTCGGCAGGAGCTGCGACAACGACTACCAATAAGTCGAACACTCCAAAAGCGGATTCAAATGGCATTACAACGGGGGGCTCCTCTTCAACTTCAACTGGTATAACAACAAGTGGTTCTAGTTCTACTACTAAGGAATCTACTACAAATAGTTCGACATCAAATAGCTCAACGTCTAGTGGCACGAATACTAATACGAATAACACGAATTCATATTCAAGTGGTCAGCGTTCGTATTCGAATAGTTCAGGCTCATCTTCAAATAATACGAGTTCATCTAATTCGTATTCGAATAGCTCATCATCTGGAAAATCAGGTTTTGGATCAGGAGGCGCATCTAGGGGAGGCTCTTCTTCGTCTTAACGATTGAAAAAGGAGAATTCTCGATGGAACATGATATTTATTGTAAACAACGGCAATTATTCTATTGCCAATTTCCAAATTTCTTTTCTGATTTTGAAGATTTAGAGTACGCGTTATATGATGTGATGGAGCTGCCGAAGGAGAAAATTGATGAGATTTATTATGCTTCAAACATTCTTTGGCAAATATTTTTAAAAGTGGGAAAGCAATTTAAACATTTAACAGCTGAACAGCTTGTTGCTCTTGGCATTCGTTCAGAAATGATACCGTATATTGGGTTAGATTATTTACAACAGCAGTCTATACTTGCTCGCTTTGATTTTATTTGTACTGAGGATGGCAACATTAAATGTCTTGAACTGAATGGTGAAACGCCATTTCTTGTACAAGAAACGTTTGAAATGAATGACCAACTTTGTCAACACTTTCAATTAGTAAATCCTAATGATGTGACTGCATTACATAAAACATTATCTGGTGCACTTTTTGCTGCTATGCATTATTTAGATGATGTGAAAAAGCCTACAATCGTCATTACAGGTAAAACGGCACAACAGGATTATGAGGAGTATTGTCAGGTGCAGTTTTTGAAAACATGTGTGCCATTTGATATTGAATATGTACCTATCGACAAGCTAATTATTTTTTCAGAGGATACGCCCGACGCAAAGAGAGGGCTCTATACGCCTTCAATGGACAGAATTGATATTTTGTATCGCCCTGCACATCCCGTAGAATTTATTATAGATGATTTATCACCTGATGGGGAAAGAATCGGTTTGCAATTACTGGACCTTGTGAAAAATCGTCAGCTTGCGATTATAAATGCTCCAGCGGCATATGTTCTACAATCGAAAATTTTGTTGTGGCTAATTTGGGAGCGTAAAAATGATCCGCTACTATTTACTGCGGAAGAGCGTGCTGCAATTACTAAATATATGTTACCAACGTATATTTCCGCAGAGCCATTTTTAGCAGATGGAGTGCCTTATGTAAAAAAGCCAGTCTATTCTCGTGAAGGAAATACGGTTGAAATTTATGCGAGTGATGGTTCTAAAACGAATGGTTCTGCGTACAATCATTATGATGATAATTTGTTTATTTACCAGCAATACGTAGAAATGCCCTCAATCAACATTCAACAAGCAGATGGTTTCCATTCTAAGAAATGGCTAATCGGTTCTTTTATTGCAGATAATCGTGCATGTGGCTTGTCTTGTAGAGTAGGCAATCAAATTACAGAATGGGATTCCCATTGGCTAGCTGTCGGCTATAAAGCTGTCCTTTTAAAGTAAAAATCCACTTAGCTTTCCATATACGTAGGAGGCTAAGTGGATTTTTTAGTTTATTAATCGTTCCACCCTTTACAAACATCAATCCATTGCTGGTAAGGTGTATATGCTTCTAGTTCCTGAATGGTAAGTTCAATTGCAGAATTGCTGCTACCACAGGCAGGGAATACCGTTGAGAAACGCTTGAGCGATTCATCTAAGTAAACAGCAACCCCTTCATTGATACCAAACGGGCAAACTCCCCCGATATCATGACCAATCCGTTCATTGACTTCTTCCTTAGCCAGCATTTTAGCTTTCGTTCCAAAAACGACCTTATATTTCGCATTGTCAATTTTAGCATCGCCCGCAGCTACAATTAAAATAGCGCCGTCATTCACTAGAAAAGATAATGTTTTAGCGATACGCTCTGGTTCACATCCAAGTGCCTGTGCTGCCATTTCAACGGTTGCAGAGCTTTCGCTCAATTCCTGTATTTTATGCTGTAAATTCCATTGTGCGAAATGTTCGCGTACTTTTTCAATTGCCATATGTAAAACCTCCTTGCAGTCTTCGTCTATTTTAACATAATTTTCAGAATTTAAGGCCTCTAATTGCTAATGTGAGAAAAGATAGAAAATTTGAAATTAAAAACTGAGAATATCTGATAAAATATAATATAAGGAAAAAAAGGAGGTATTTACATGGGTTATCAACCTATTAATTTAAGTGAAAAGTTATCAAAGTTTACTGAGCAGTGGTCTCCTAAAGTCATTGCTGAAATGAATGACTATCAGTTTAAGCTAGTCAAAATTCAAGGGGATTTTGTATGGCATCAACATCAAGAGACAGATGAAGTATTTATCGTACTGGATGGAGAGATGGTAATCGCATTTCGAGATGGTGAGGTCAAACTATCAAAAGGAGAAATGTACGTCATACCAAAGGGCGTAGAGCATAAGCCTTTTGCTGAAAAGGAATGCCAAATAATGCTAGTGGAGCCTAGAGGCGTTGTCAATACAGGTGATACAAATAGCGAAATGACTGCTGAAAATGATGTGTGGATTTAAAGTGAAAAAATTTTGCTAACGGCTAATGTGTATCGCCGCTAGCTAGGAGTAAAACGCCGATAAAGCTTCGGGAATCGCCGCTAGCCAGGAGCAAAACGCCGATAAAGCCTCGGGAAACGCCGCTAGCTAGGAGTAAAACGCCGATAAAGCCTCGGGAATCGCCGCTAGCTCGGAGTAAAATGCCGATAAACCCCTGGGAATTGCCGCTAGCTCGGAGTAAAACGCCGATGAAGCCTCGGGAATCGCCGCTAGCTAGGAGTAAAACGTCGATAAACCCCTGAGAAACGCCGATACCCGTGGTCAAATCGCCACAAAATCTGTGCAAATCACTACTATAAGATTATATCAACCTCCATTGGAGTGAACGTATCGTATGGATAAAAATTTTAAAATTAGAGAAGCAGTCACATCAGATGCAAAAGGAATAGCGAAAGTACATGTCGACAGTTGGAGAACAACATATGCTAACATCGTTCCTAATGAATACTTAACAAATTTATCGTATGAAAATCGAGAACAGCTATGGATAAAAAATATTTCAAATGACGCTGTATTTGTAGCGGAAAATAACGTAGGGCAAATTATTGGTTTTTCTTCTGGCGGTAAAGAAAGAAGCGGTAACTATATTGATTTCGAGGGTGAATTATATGCCATTTATCTTTTAAGAGAATACCAAGGACAAGGTGTTGGGAGAGCACTTGTTACAGCAATCGTTGAAGAATTGAAAGGGCTGGGATTGCGTTCTATGCTTGTGCTTGTCTTGAAAGATAATCCTTCACGTCATTTTTATGAAACACTTGGGGGGAAGATGATAGATACTGTTGAAATTCAGATTGCAGGCAAAAAACTCGCGGAACTCGTTTATGGTTGGGAAGATATTCGGAATATATATTAATTATCCATAAGAAATAATAAAATTATATGAAAAATATGGTAAAATATAAGTTTTGGGAAGGTTGTATTTTATTGATAAAATTACCAAAAATAATAGCTGTATTTATACTAATATGCACAATTCTAACGCTTGCTTCCTGTACACAAACAGAGGAATCTCATAAAAAAGAAGATGTTGAAAGTATCGTTTCATCTTTTGAACACCCTCAATCAAAGCAAAAGTATAAAATAATCAATGCCTTTAAACTTTATGACAACTATCAAGATAAGGTTGAAAGTAACCCAAACCAATCAAAACGAGAAATTTATCAAGATGAGGTTATTGAACCTATCTATAGTGATTGTTTTGACAAGGGCGAATATCTTCATATGGCACATTATGCACTAAACGTAGCGCCCGACCAATTAACAGAAAATCAATTATTGAGTGAAAAAATTGATAGGGAAGAAACAGAAAAGCTTATAAAAGAAGCTCTTTTCAAATCTTCAGACCTTATTCCATCCGAAAAAGAAACGACTGTATGTGTTTTTCCTGCCACTAATGTAAACGCTTATATGGTAACGGTCGGGGCGGGGAAAATCACAGTGCTATACAATAAAGATTATACAGAAGAGGATATAAGAATTGGCATATCTCACGAATATCATCATAGTATTTGGGCTGAGAAGTATGTGAAAAAAGATATGAAATTCACGATTTTGGATAACTTAGTTTTTGAAGGAAAGGCGGTTATGTTTAGTAAATTAGTTTATCCTGAATATCCTAATGATTATGACACTTTAATGTACTCTGAATACAACAGAGAAAATTGGTCAAAAGTTGTAGGAGATTTAAATAGTATTAACTTAGAGCGGTCACAAGAAATTAATTTTGGAGGGGATGACCTACCATATTCATATGGCTACAGTGAGGGCTATAAAATGGTTAAATCCTATCTTAAATTACACCCGAATGTAACGCCAGAGGAATGGACCGCCCTAAACGCAAATGAAATTTTTGAAAAGGGCAATTACATCGAACATTATCAATGAGGGATGGAAGATGGAGAAAATAAATGAAGTCATTGAAATACTAATAAATAAAGGTTTGATAAGTAACAATCGTCTAACATTAGAAACGTTAAAAAGTGGAACGACAAGTGGCGTATTATATACTCTCTGCATGAACAATACGCCAACCTTTGTAATAAAAATTGATAACCCAGCTAGTATTACTGCCACTAACGATTTTCTATCCGCTTATCGTGATGTAAAGTTATTGCCTGATGTACTTTATACAGACGTAAACAAAGAATTTATTGTCTACTCTTATATTTCTGGAGAGACGCATTTTAGTAGAGGGTCCAAGTTGGAATGGCTGGAAATTATCATAAAAGAGTTATTCAATCAATACCAGCGGGTGGATCAGGACACTCCATGGGGACGGGTCAATGGACTTCATAGAAATGGTTGGTCAGAATTTAATGAGAGTAGTCTAGCATTTGCTCAAAAGAACTTAGAAGACATACTACCATTCGATGACCATAAAAGAGTAGAGCTATTGGTAAAAAAATTAAGTGCTTATCATATTCAAGAAGAGAAATATTATTTACATGGAGATACAGGTGTTCACAATTTTGTATTTTTGGATAATAAGATCAACGGTGTGATTGATCCGTCACCGTTAATTGGACCAAAAATTTATGATTTTACCTATGCCTTTTGCTCTTCTCCAGATAGCTTAAATATGAAGACATTATTGTCATCGTTTGCGTTGTGGAACAGCGATTCTTCTTTTTCAAAGGAACGACTTATAGATGAAGTGCTTTTTCAGTTATACACACGGATTGGCGTCTGCTTTAAAGTACATCCGCACGACTTAGATGCCTACTTGGAAGCATGGCAAGAGTGGAGAAAATATCTATAATAATTGCGTTATTTAACCTACGATATATAACTCTTAATTGTATTTATGTGAATATTTGTAACTATATTGGACTTTAATCGTCTAATCAGTAAATATATTGAGGGAGTGTCATACTTGAGGTATACAAGACTTTTCTTATTTACTGCAATTGTCGTTTTTTCATTATTTCCATGTCATGTAATGGCAACAAGTTGGGCATATCCTTTCGTTGTTTGGAACGATTATATTTATGTCATTAGTGATGAATATGTAGAAAAGATTAATAAGGAAATTGGAGAAGTCACGAAGTATTCAGATATGGAACAATATGAAGGCAACTTTTCAAATGTCTATCCAAAAGGGACGAAATATTATTCAATTGATGGGATAGATACAGACACTGCAATTGCAATCCACATAGGAAGTGGTCTTTATATAAAAGCAATTAGAGAAGGCGAGTATACTTACCAAAAAAGTAACATCTACTATATCTA
The DNA here is from genome assembly GCF_015999545.1 of Lysinibacillus sp. JNUCC-52. NCBI lineage: Bacteria > Bacillati > Bacillota > Bacilli > Caryophanales > Bacillaceae > Lysinibacillus > Lysinibacillus sp. JNUCC-52. Next base: position 1,331,332 of record NZ_CP065546.1, on the reverse strand, counting down.
TAGAGGTTTGGGAGCATTTGCGGTTTTAATTGTCGGATTTATTATCTTTATTCAAACTAGAAAAAATCATGAACAATAGGTGTACTCTTTAAAACTATGAGGAGGTATTACTTATGAAATATATGAAAGGCTTATATGTAACGCTTGCACTAATGATGCTAGTTATTTTGGTAAGCACAACAATATTTGATGATAAATATTCAGGGATATCGATGTTCATTTGTTTAGGCTTATTTTTAATTGGATCAACGTTTTTTATTAATGCCAAACAATTAAATGGGAGAAAATAAATTGAGTTATGAAATTGTAACATTACCAGCCTATCGGACAGTAGGATTAAAATGGGTAGGGACATTTTCTGAAATTGTGCCGAATTTAAAAAACGTCATTCAACAAGTTAAAGACTGTGCTGATGAGGTAGGGAATAAGATCAACCCTCATGTTCTATTAGGTTTATCTTATCATGTGATTGAGAATGGGTTCGTACATTACTCGGTGTATCAAGTGAGTGAAGAGCAGGAAATTCCTGATGGCATGATTGAACTACGGGTTCCTGAATGGACGTATGTGAAGACGACACATTGCAAAGGGGAAGATGTTCAAAAAACCTATACGGATTTACATCAATGGTTATTCAATAGTGACTATACCGCATACAAAGAAGCTGGAGTAGTTTACTATGATCTAAACATGCCGATTAAACACGAACACTACCCAGTTGACCATGACCCGAATCATCCGCATTTTGATATTTATATACCAATTGTAAAAAAATAAATGGGCGCAATTCTCGAATACACAATTGTGCTCTTTCTTTATGTATTGAGCTAAATAATTAAACTATGGTTCACATTGTTCATGTTTATAATTACATAAAAGATGAGGTGTATAAAAATGTATAAATATAAGTATGTAGAAGCCAAGGTTGCTAGTTTATTAACAATGGAGAGTCATAGAGAATTAATCGATAAGTATAGTAAAGAAGGCTGGAGATTTGTTGCCGCTATTCCTAAAAGTAGCGGGTCATATGGTCAGATTAAAGCAAATGATTTAGTTTTTGAAAAATATGAAGAAGAAGAATAGATTTCTTTTTGGAATTAATAATATAGGTTCACTACAAAAAGTTTTTTTATGAAAAAAATGGTATAATTAAAAAGCCTAAAAATGCACGCATACTATTTTAGGTAATCGTTGTTAGAGGAGGCGTTCATTATGACAAATACAAGATTTTATATTCTTAATGGTAACAAGGGGATAACGACTCATTAACTGGCGTTTCCCCGTATTTTGAAAGGGGAAAATAATGATGAATGAAAATGTAAAAATTGTAGAATTAAATGCTGAAAACTGGTACGAATGTTGTACGTTAGAGATTTCTATGGAGCAACAAAAATACATTGAACCGAATGCCATATCAATAGCTCAATCAAAGTTTGAGCCTACTTTAAAGCCGTATGCTATTTACTTTGAAGAAAAAGTGGTCGGTTTTTTAATGTACAATTCTGTTCAAGAAGAACTGGATGGTTATTGGATATATAGAATTATGGTGGATAAGGACTTCCAAGGCAAAGGTATAGGTAAAGCTGCAACTAAGTTAATGATTTCGAAGATGGCTACATTACCGAACTTCAAAAACATTGTTGTCGGTTATCATCCTGAAAATGTGGGAGCACATAAGCTATACGCGAGTCTAGGCTTTATCGATGAAGGTCATCGGTTCGGTAAGGAAATGGCTGTAGTTAAACATATTACAGTGTAACAAGTTGTAAATATTTGCGACAAGAAAGGACCAATTATTGGTCCTTTCTTATTGTCCAGACGAAGGGCTAAAAGATATAAAGAGTGGAGTGAACAATGATAGATTTAGATTATTATTTAACGAATACATTTCCAGGAATAACATTGGTGCCTAGTCTTTATCATCAATGGCATATAGGTATGCACTTTGAACTAGGAGCGGGGATGTATCAATTTAAAGACGATGGTCGTCTCCATCTTGAGATGTTCGACTACGTATATAGTCAGGCGATGGTTATTTTCAATGAACTTTTCTCTGATTCAGATGAGCTGTTTCTTGTTACGAATGTTTATCAGCACAAGTCTTTCGAATCTAAGAAAATGAATGTTTATCATCACTATATAAAAAATAAAGATGTAAAACTCAGTTTGAGGCAAGAAACATTGCCCAATGTATTTGATGATGAGGAAGCGGATAATTATTTTATTTCCAGATTTTCCTTAAAGTGCTATAAACAAGACATTAAATATCCATTACTTATTAAAGCAGCGTGTAACGAAGATTTCCCGCTAAAACCAAAATTTCGATCGGCTGCGAGCTATCCAGATGTGTTTTTTATAAACATCACTAAAAATGTTATTTTTTTTATTTATGATGATAGAGGCTGCGAAGTCATTGCAACAAATAAGGAAACGATATTACCCATATATGAAAAATACAGCGATTGGCTCGATGAGTATTCACGATATAAAATGGTCAACTATTTTAAATAAGAACTATGAGGTGAAAAAGTGGATTATTTCGAAATAAAAGATGTGAAAGATTTTTTACTTAAGAATCTTATTCTTTCTAAATCATTAACTAACAATGATGCAAAACGATTGAACCTTTCTAATACCTATTTAGAAGATGAAGAAGAAAGTTTCCTTCCAAAACAATGGTTTTGCAGTTTGGCTATTGCTCAATGGGAAGATGTTGAAATATTTGTACAAGGAGATAATGATAGGCCTTGTGCAAAATTTATTGACTTGGCGGAACGAATATTCGATCAACTTCATCAACATGTTAGCAGTGCTTTCATGTATTTAAAAAATTTCTTTCCTGCTCAAGAAGTGGATGATTTCTATTTATCCACCATAACATTTGGCAAGATCATTAATTTTGATGATCGAATTTTCACAGGTTTTAGTATAGCTTTTTATAGTGAGCATCCGAAAGAATATCAGTATAAAGTAAAATTCAAAGAAGATGGTTGGCCTATTGGTTTTGAAGGTGGTCCATTTTAATGGAGGGGGATGACATGGCTGTAGATAATAAATGTTTTACCGATAGGCTCCTTAGCTATGGAAATGCCTTGATATATTGTATCGGGGTATTTCCTTAAGCGTTGCTTCCTTTCCCCTTTCTCGATGACTTCAAGACGACCCCAATGAAAAAGAAAAACAAATATACATCCATATACGTACCGTAGTTTCCGCGAACTTCTTTTAAATACCCCATTACAATGAATAATTTTAATAACAACAAAATGATTCCCATAAATAAAAATATATTTGCTAATAAATTTTTATTCAAATCGTCCGCACCTCACGTTTCTTCAAACCAACTTTTACCTTAATTTTAATACATTCATTTCATTTATTAAATAAATTATGGAAATATAGTATGAAAAATTAGCCTTAAAAATGCGATTTTTATTTTTTAAGGATAATAGTGAGAACTGAAGAAAGGGCTATTTTTTTATTGAGAAAAGATGTTAGTGAATACGCAAAGAGGGGTATCTCTAGAAAGGGAGTCGTTTGACAAAAGTAACAACCTGTTGTTAAAATCAAGTTGTTACTTTTGGTAGCTGAGTAAAAAAATTAAAATAAAGGGTTTCTTAGGAAGATACTGAAACTCTAAGTTTTCAAACTAGGGGGAAGAAAAAAGATGAAATTGAAATCGGTAGGACTCACTTTAGGATTAGCCACTATGCTACTTTTAACGGGGTGTGGTGATGGAGATAGTAAAAAAGACGAGGGCAATTCAACAGGCAATGCGCCAAACATAGGGGAACAAGTAGATTATAAGATTATTGGAATTGAACCAGGAGCTGGGTTGACTGATCTTGCGGAAAAAACTTTAGAGAAATATGATAACTTAAAAGGATGGGAACTTGAACAAAGTTCAACACCTGGGATGTTAGGTTCTTTAGAACAGGCTATTCGCAATGAAGATCCAATTATTATTACTGGATGGACACCACATTGGATGTTTTCATCTTATGATTTGAAATTTTTAGAAGATCCTCAAGGGACATTAGGTGGAGAGGAAAACATTAATACACTTGCACGTAAAGACTTGGAAAAAGATTTACCTGATGCGTATAAAATCCTCGACAATTTCTATTGGGAACCAGAAGATATGGAAGCTGTAATGTTTGAAGCACAAACGAGTTCATTTGAAGAAGCAGCAGACAAATGGATAGAAGAAAACCAAGACAAGGTAAAAGATTGGACAAAAGATGCGAAAAAAGTAGATGGAACAGAAATTGAATTAGCTTCTACGCCATGGGATTCAGAAAGAGCTTCAAGTAGTGTACTACAGGCAGTATTTGAAGAACTAGGATACACTGTCACAATTACACCCGTAGATCCTGCCATTATGTTTCAAGCAATCGCTACAGGGGTAGCTGATGCAACAGTAGCTGCTTGGTTACCAACAACACATAGCTCATTTTATGAAAAATATAAGGATGACTTAGATGATTTAGGTGAGAACTTAAAAGGGACAAAAAATGGATTTGTAGTACCTGAATATATGGATATAGACTCCATAGAGGATTTACAGCCTAAAAAGTAATTAATTTTGACACAGAAAATGCCTCGTTGTCTATCTGATCGAGGCATTTTTACTTTTAAGGTTACTTAAACATTTGTTTATTTTAAAAGTATTTTTTGTTACATCTACTATATTGACAGATACCTATTTCACATATAGTATTAATAGTCCTGTCAACTATATGTTGACGTAAAGGGAACTTTAAAAAGTTCATTCTTAGAAAAAAGGGTGGATATTATGAATAAAGAAGTATTAATGGAAAGTGCGCGCAAGATGAAGGCAAAAGCTTACGTTCCTTATTCCAAATTCCCAGTTGGAGTAGCACTATTGCTAAAAGATGATACTGTAATTAATGGAGTAAATGTAGAAAATGTTTCTCTAGGTGCAACTAACTGTGCAGAGAGAACCGCTATTTTTACGGCAGTAGCAAATGGTTATCAAAAAGGTGATTTCAAGGCTATTGCTGTAGCAGGTGATACGGTTGATTTTCTTCCGCCCTGCAGCATTTGCAGACAAGTTTTAGCAGAGTTTTGTTTACCTGACATGCCTGTATATTTAACAAACGAAAATAAAGATATTTTAGAATTGACTTTAAAGGAATTACTACCATACGCATTTACAGATTTAGAAATGTAAAAATAGAAATACACTGACCAATTTCCTGAGATAGGAGATTGGTTTTTTATTTAGAGAAGCTTAAAGTTAATGGTATTGATGGATCTATTTTAAAATTTTTACTCTACATATTCATTTATCGGATTACCTTTATCTCGCTTTGTAATAAAAAGAATAGCAGGTATTATCAAACAAGAAACAATTAGTAAAACGAAGGAAATAGCATTTTTATTTGCATCATTTACCCCAGAAGCAAACATAACACCATATAAACTAGATGCAAGAATATTTCCTATAAATCTGGAGGTCTGTAGTAAACCTGAAGAAATGCCACTTTGTTCTTTTGAAACAATCGAATAGAGTGAATTTTGTGTACCAATTGATAATGCACCATTACTTATCCCTATAATTGATAACACGGTGAACACCCATAGTAAATCTGAAGTGTGATTAAAGGCAAACAATAATCCAACACCTAAAATTCCTACAATTGCTCCAAACATTAATGGAATTCTAAATCCTACTTTCTCAATCCACCGCGTTGCAATAGGTGTCATCAGCATGGCAAACAATGAAATAGAGAGCAACATGATTCCTGCTGATTTGGAGTCAAGCATAATCACATTTTGTAAGTAAGTAGGCATAGATAAAATTAAAGAGAAAAAGACCAGTGTTACTAGTATAAACTGAATATAAACTAATGATATTTTTGGGTTTTTTGCTAAAAACACCACATTTAAAAATGGTTCTTTTTTCTTTTTTTCGTAGTAGTAAAACAAAAGTGAAGTTAAAATCGATAAGACTAACATTCCTACATTGAAACCATTTTCTAATGATTGGAAAAACATCATCCAGCATGACAGTAATGTGCCAAATAAGATTATGCCAAGTAAATCCCATTTGAAATGTTGACTGGCCATACTACTATCTTTTGGTATACAAACTAAAGCTAATATTGCTGAAGTTATGATAATAGGGAAATTAACATAAAAAATAACCGACCAACCAGCATACTGAATTAATAATCCACTAATTGTTGGACCGAGTGCTGCTGAAGTAGTGGAAAATACAGCTAAAGTTGCGATTACTCTATTTTGATTTTTATCAATATATGAACGGACAATCCCTATTCCAGCGGGAAAAAGAGCTGAGGTTCCAATGGCTTGGATGGTTCTCATTCCTATTAGAAACATGAGATTAGGGGATAATGGTGCGAATAAGGAAGAAATAGAAACTAGGATTAATCCTGATAGAAAGATTTTTTTCCTACCATAATGATCACTAAATTTTCCAGCAAGAGGTAAAAAGATGGCACTTACAATAAAGTAGGAAGATATTAATAAAGAAATATCATGTGCTGTAAGTTGAAATTCATGTTGGATGGATGGCAAAGCTACCGTAATCATAGTTGTATTTAATGGGTTTAAAACGACTCCCAACACGATAGCAGCAACTAATAATTTGGGGTATTTAACCAAATTATCGTTGTTTCTTACTGACATTATTATTCCTTCTTTCTAACGTTTGAAATTTCCAATAGTACGCATAAATTATATCAAAGTTTTAAATTGCTCGCCTGCTCGATTTCCTTCAGCAGGTTGAAATGAAATTGGAAGTGCTGATAGACTTGGTAAATAAGCATGGAAATTATCCTTAAAAGAAATTGGACGTTCCGAAATGAAATTGAAGAAAAAGCATATGTTAGCGAGGTATAAAAACGTGATGAAAATAATACCCCCTAAGCCTTTTTTCTATACAGGTGGAGACAAGGCTGTTTTACTATTACACTCTTTTACAAGTAATACGATTGATATGAAAAAGTTAGGGAAGTTTTTGCAGAAGCACAATTATACTTGCTACGCACCATTGTACAAAGGACATGGTTTAACAGCAGAAAAACTGCTCACTTTTAGACCGACTGATTGGTGGCAAGATGTACTAGATGGTTATCAATTTTTGAAGAATGAGGGCTATGAAAAAATAGCTGTAGTTGGTCTTTCGCTTGGTGGTGTATTTGCATTAAAAGTAGCTCAAGAGTTATCGGTAACTGGTGTTGTGACAATGTCTGTACCCATACATAGAGAAGCAACTTTTCTTCAACAGCGTGTTTTTCATTATGCAAAAGGTTATAAACAGCTCGAAGGAAAAAATGAAGACGCAATAAATTTAGAAATAACACGTCTACAACAGATGCCTATCAACTCATTAGTTGAATTCCAACACCTCATTCAAAGAACGATGGAACAATTAGCACTTATTACCTCACCAATTAGTATTTTATATGGTGTATTAGATGATTCTTTATATAAAGACAGTGCAGAGGTAATTTTTCAAAACGTTGCAACACCGTATAAAACGATGAAAGGGTATCCGAACGCTAAGCATTTAATGACAATAGGCACAGACCAAAACGACGTGAACGAAGATATTCTGACATTTTTAAATGATTTACTTTGGTAATTTTTAATCAATAGAAATTCGTAAAAATAAAAATACAGTGGGAAATCAATACTTCCCACTGTATAGGGCGATATTTATTGTTTCAAAAATGTAAGTGATTTAATTTCGCTCATGAAGGTTGAGGCTAATAGTAATGCACCACCGAGCATTTGAAGCATTGTCATTTGCTCCTGCAGTACTAAAGCCGAAATCAGGATAGCTACAAATGGATCAACATAGCTTAACATCGCAATACTTTGCCCTTTAAGTTTCTCCATACCAGAAAAGAATAACCAAAATCCAATCCCCGTATTAAAAATCCCTAAAATAAAAATAAAAGGAATGGATGCTCTCGATACGTTAAACATGCCAAAGCCAGAAGTTAAGAGAACATAGGGCATAAGAAAAATTGCAGTTGTACCGAGCTGAATAATTGTCAGCTCCAGTTTCTCCATCCCTTTAATAAATTTATTTAATAGTAATAAAGCAGCGTAAAAAGCAGCGGCAACTAATCCATAAAAAAGTCCGAGGAGATCATCCGTTTTAGATGCACTCACACCTTCCCCTACAATTAAAACTAACCCCATAATTGCGACCAAAATACAAACTACTTTTTTCAGTGACAATTGTTCTTTCAATATAATTGGAGAAAGAATCATCACAAACACTGGTGCAAAATAGTAGCCAAGTGTTGCGTTGGCAATGGTCGTATGGTCATAGGATTGGTAAAGAAAAACCCAATTTCCCCCTAATGCAATACTGGAAAATAACAAAATGGATGCATTGGATTTCATTAATTGCCATGATATTTTTTTCTTCATCATAAAGAAAAGTACGGTTAAAAATAAACATCCTATAAGACTGCTTAGTAAAGCTCTTTCGCTCGAAGAAAGATCAATATTTCGTACAACTAAACCGATTGTACCGAAAATAATCATGGATAAAATAAACTGAATTTTAGATTGCATTGTTTACTCCTTCGAATCTGCGAAACAGCTTATATCTCGCAGATTCTTAATCTGTTTTGTATATAAGCCTATTCAGTGCTACCTGAGCAGCAGGAGTAAACGGTGGTGGTGAAGTTGAAAATGGCTTCCAAATGCAAACATTTGTTTTGGATAATGACATAAAAAATTCCTCCTGTTTCACTTAAAATTTTATTCTTTATTTATTATACTAAATATAGGTAAGGTAATATTTATAATATTTCGATTTTTACGTAGTGTATTTTAGTTGCTGAGGGAAAAAGCAATTGTACATAAAAGAAAATAAAAAGTATCAGGGGGATTGGCATGATTACAATTAAAAATGTTGAAAAAAGTGAATTGGATTTTTTGACGGATATGCTTTATGAATCTATCCATATTCTTGAGAACAAACCTAAAAAAGAGGATTTAATCAACTCAAGTCATATTAAAAAATATCATGAAGGCTGGGGGCGAAATGGAGATACAGCATTCATTGCAGTAAATACGAATCTCCAACCTGTTGGCGCTGTTTGGTATCGCTTGTTTAACGAGAGTAATAAAGGATATGGCTATGTAGATAATCATACGCCTGAATTAGGAATAGCATTGACTCCAGAAGTTAGGGGAAAAGGAATAGGAACTTTGCTGATGAAGGCAATCATTCAGCAAGCAATGAATGACGGTTATAAATCCATTTCTTTAAGTGTAGACCTTGAAAATAGACAGGCGGTACATATTTATAAAAAATTAGGTTTTGAGGATTATGAATTATTAGGAACGTCCATGACAATGATTTATAGAGTTAAGGGAGTTTAGATGAATATTTATTGTAAGAGCACATTACATCAAATCAAAGTCGCTGTCACGACAATTGTTCAAATGATAGATAGGTTAGCAGTACATGACTTGCAAAAAAGACCTACAGAGAATAAGCATTCTATTGGTGAGTTATTAACACATATTGCTTTGATTTGTGAAGCGGATTCTCTTATTTCAGACGGATCTTCCAAAGCCAAGATGGATGAATATTATACGAATGTTTCCTATAACAGTCTGGATGAATTAAAAGACGGGTTGATAAAAAATTATAAGATTTTAGAAGAAAAATACGAGAGGTTTACTGAGGAAGAACTGCTAGAGGAAGTGACTTCTTATTGGGGTGTTACTTATTCACGCTATGAATGGTTGATAGAAATTGTTGCACACCTTTACCATCATAGAGGACAACTACATGCCATGCTTGTACATTGTTATGGAATCGATTTACAGGTTTCATTATTTGAATAGTAAATGCGGAGGGATGAAAATGAAATATATTAGTATAAATAAGAAAACAAAACGTTTATTTTATGGGTTTATTTTGTTTTTAGTTTTGGCATTCATAAGCTTGAATTTGGCAGACTATGCTAAATCGAACTATAGAGATGCTCGTAATCGCTTTATCAATGAGTTTAATGGAAAAAACCTTAGCGACAAGGATATTATAAATATCGAGCATACGCTTCAAGCGATGAATGAACAATTTCATACGTCAGAAAGCATTGCAATTTACGACAAAAGAGACGACATTGATAATGTTCAATATTTAAATTTAGATTTTAAAGAAGCGAAACATGTGTTTCCCTTCGATGCGGATAATAAAGCGAATTTGCTAACTACATCATTTTATGTCATTGAAGGATTTAAAGCAGGAAATTATTATATTGTCCATCGCTATTTCCCCGATTGGTTTTATGTATTCCCGATTGGACTGTTTACGATAAGTGCAGTATTTTTTGTCCTCTGGGCTAGAATTCAACTACCGTTTAAATACGTTACAAAGCTATTTAAATTCAGACTTAAATTTAACTAATCGCTGAGGTGGCAACATGTATTGGGAAACCCTTCCTAATTGGGTTTGGATTATTTATTACACATTTATACTAGCAACATTGGGAACTGCAATAGTTAGTATAGTAAAAAAGAAATTAATCATTAGATCTACTATTACAATAATTCTTACAATGACCATACCGATAATTAGTATTATCAATAGCATGGGGAGAGAAAAAGGCGTGGATGAGTTCGAACATTTTATTACACATTTACAACAAGGCTCTACTTGGACTATTTATGTCCTAACAGGATTCTTTTATTTACTTGTTTGGTGGACTGTTTATCTAATCAAAAGTAAAAAGAAGAATCTATCCTATTGAATACATATGAATACTGTAAAGCTAATTAGTTGAATTAACGGGATAGCTGAGGGAAACTTAATCTTACAAATGAAACTAGCTAGGAGATGCGAGATGACAGAATTTTGGGAATTAAGTTTTATAGAAAAGCAAACGATGTGGGGATTTGAACCGACTGACTCAGCAATCATCGTAAAGGATTTTTTCCTTGAAAGAAATGTTAAGGAGATACTAATACCAGGTGTTGGATACGGTAGAAATGCAAAGGTTTTTACTGACAATGGGATCGATGTAACAGGAATCGAAATTTCACAAACAGCGATTGATTTGGCGAGACAAAATGGAATAGATTTTACTATTTTTCATGGTTCTGTAACTGATATGCCTTTTAATCATAAACAATATGATGGGATATTTTGCTATGCGCTAATTCATTTATTGAATCCTCAAGAGCGTGCGAAGTTTATACAAGATTGCTATAATCAGCTAAAGCCAAATGGATATATGATTTTTACAACAGTTTCTCAAAAAGCACCTATGTATGGCAAGGGGAAACAATTAGCTAAAGACTATTACGAGGTAATGGAAGGCGTTAAAATGTTCTTTTATGATGCTAACTCTATACAACAAGAATTTGAACAATATGGGCTCGTAGAGTTTTCAGAATTGGACGAGCCAACGAAGCATGCGGAAAATAAACCGCCTATAAAATTTATAATGATAACATGTAAGAAAGTATTATAAGTACATCGGAACATTGTAAATCGTCGATAAAAAATCTACCCCTATTCCATTTGAGAGAGGCGAGTTTCAATGAAATATTTCACAAAAGAATGGTACGAGCTGTGTCAAAAAACAAGCTTTCATTTGAATTTGGAGGAAGAAAAGCAAGCGGAAACATTCTCTGAAGAATATTTTCAGCAACTTTTCAATCACGAATTAAATAACTGGCTTGAATTACAAGAAGAAATTTCTTCTATATTGGCAACAAATGATGATCATAACGAATATGAACCTTTTAATAGAAATTTGGCCATTAAACAATTTCATGATGGTTTCATTTATAATCAACATCGTTTACAAAACGATTTACCAGAAACGATACTGAAACAGATAGCAGATATACGAGTTTTTGCTTTATATAAAGCAACGCGTAAAGTTATAAACGCTTTAACGAAATTTTGTGAGCAAAATGAACGGTCTGTTACCGCAACAGGTGCCACGTATAGAAAATATTTTAAAGAAGCTTCTCTTTCATTTGAAAAAGACATAGTTGAACACTTTGGATTTCATGATTGTACGGTTACAAAATCAGTGCAGCATGACATGTCCTTAACATTATACCTAGATAATTCAGGGGGTTTTACAAATATAGAGGAAGTCACTTTTGAAAATTATAAGATTATAAAACAAGAGGGTTTGTTGGAAGATTCTTGGTGGCTGTATAACGAAATATATAAAGAAAATGACAAATACGAATTTCACGTTTTACTTCAAAATAGCGATATGGAATTAATTTACTTTATCATCTGTGCAGATTACGTTTCCTTTAAATGTAACGATAACGAAGATTAAAAATTAGGGCTTTACTCTGATCCAGAGTAGAGCTCTTTTCTTTAATCATAAAATGTGCTCTATGGTAAAATAAAGGGAATTGCATACTGTATGTTTATGGTTGGATATGAATTTATTTAAAGGTTATGTGTAATACGGAAATCCTTTGGGCAATCGGAGTTAACAAGACCTGTAACAATAGAAATGGATTTGCAATCATTATCTGAACAGTTAAATGCTTAAAAGACGTAAATAGAGAAGGGATTAGATGATAAGAAATAAAATCGTACTTATTTGTTCAATTGTTATTTTAGGTATATGCATGTATTTATATTTCCCGTTTCCTAACAATGACATGTTAGATGCTTATTCTACATTCATGTCGTTTCCTATTAGCAATCAAGATGGATACATAGTGCTTGGAATAATCGGTTCTGCAATGTTTCTAATTGCTATTATATTACTGGTGATAGGCATGAAGAAATATCATTTTCGGACTATCGTAATAGTCGTCATTGTCTATACATTTTTACCAAAGTTCCTCATTATGACTTACCAAGAAACATTAGCGAGTGGCATTATGGCCATTTCATACGATGGGGAGGGCCAGTGTAATTTTGAAAATGTAAGTGAAGACTTAATAAATGGTGAATGTAACTTGATATTACATAATCGAAGCAACGAAGCGGTGACATTTGAATTAGAATTTTTAGACTCCTATTTCATGGAAGATGGTATGCGAATGGAATCACTTATGAATGTAGTTGGTCCATATAGTATAACAATCGAAGCAAATCAAGAAAAATCAATTTATATAAAGGAACTACTCGATTTATCAGGAATTCCTAAACATATTGAAAGTGGAACATCTTTTAATGTGCATGTTAATTTAATTGACGGAGAGACAAAGCGAACGCTGTAGGTCGTTTGAGATGGATTATTGACTGTGTGTACTGCGATTAAGAGCTTTCTTGAGGGGTATGTTATCTCTAAAGTTTCATCAGTATTTATGCATATTTGGTTATTTTTTGAAACTTTGTGATAAGTGAATCGTATAAATAGTAACTACAGAAGTTAATGGGGGTGAAGGCACATGAGTAGAAGGAAAATCTTTGCAATCTTTTTCTTAGTCATCTTTGGAGGACTGATTGTAGCGGGTTTTTACACTATTAATGATGTACAAATTGAAAGCACCTATAAACTTAATGAGCAAAGTATTATAGAAAGAAATGGCGAACACTATTTGTTCATTGATAATCGCGAGTTGCTATTATCGAAGAAGTATTACGATAAACTCGAATTAGATAAATACAACGAATACAAAATTAAGTATGTCTATAATCGCTTGAAAAATAATGAGGGTGAAGTTGTAGCACTTAAAAGATATGGCGAACAGCCTTGGGGTCAATAAAAAAATGAAGAATCGCCGATATCCCTTAATAAACAAAAAAGAAAGGTCGGCTATTAAATTAACCGCTGTTTCTTTTATTTGAGAGGAACCATTTTAAATTGTTTTACCTAGTGATGAGGCGACTTCGCCAGATGCTTGTTGTTCAGAGTTGACGATGTTTGTCATGTCATTGACAATAAATTTCACCTCTTCTGCAAGCATTTTTCCCTCGTCAGCTACTACTACAAAATCTTTTCCATTTTCATCTGCTTTTGCAGCCTCAACTGCTACATTTAACGCCAATAAATTAGTTTGTACTGAGATATTAGCAATAACAACGATGATTTCATTTATTTTGTCGTTCTTTTCTCTATCTCTTTCCCCTTTGTTATCGAATTTTCCATTGAACCTTCGATTTTATTTATTTCGGGTAGCAGTTTTTACTTTTCAATCAGGAACGTTAAGCTCATCTGCTCGGTATACAAATGCATTTGCATATATAGCATGTGTTAATAGATAATAGAATAAAGTTAAATGTTTCCATACGTACTTTTAGCTGTTGTTCGAGTTAGTCAAACTAACGTCCTTAATAAAAGGGAGGCCATATATGTTAAATCGAGTTCTTGAACAATTTAGATTGCCAATAGAATCAGTTAATGAGGTGGCAGATTCCCATAGTTCTACGGTTTATAAATGCACATTATTTAATGGGGAAAATGTTTTTTTGAAGATTCCTTATTCAAAATTAAAGTGCCAGCGTGAATTAGAAGCTTATGAAATTTTAAAAGGAAAAGTAGCGATTCCAGAAATGTTGGATTATTGGTCAGGTGATGAGGTATGTACAGGTGCATTTGTATTATCCGAATTAAAAGGAAAGCCATTACTTTCGGATGCTTCACCATCCGTAGCGTATCAAGTCGGAGTTCTTCAAGCATCAATGCATTCCATTGAACCGCCAACACAAGAGCTTTCTGGTATTCAAAATGAATTTCCTAATTGGTCTAGTTTTGTCCAACGACAATTTTATAGTTTTGCCGAGGATGTAAAAGATGTTTTAGATGAACGTTTATACATACATGCCATTGAAAATTTTGAAAGATTGAAGCAACAGCTCCCTTCTCCTGATGGACCTAGCTTTATACATATGGATTTTCGTCCAGCAAATATCATTGTTGATGGTCATACAGTGACAGGCACCATCGATTTTGAGTCCGTACGATTTGGTTCAACAGAAATGGATTTTACAAAATTGTATCGTGATTTTCTACGCTTTGATTCGGCATTGTACCATGCTTATCAACAGGGCTATAACAGTGTTAGACCATTAATTGATTTAGAAGTTGTATTACCTTTTTATCAATTTACAGATGCCTTCAATAGTATCGGATGGTGTAAACGTCGTGGTATGGAAAAAAATGCTTTGTTTTTTGAAAAGAATTTAGCGATTTTGAAAAAATTTTTAAAATAATGCTATGTGCAATTTTCATTACGGGGCCAGTGCATGATTTCATTCATTCTTTTTTAATAGGTATGCCTATCAGTACTGTGGCGCTAGGTCTTGCCCCGTTGCTATTCATAATTTTATAAATGGGATTAATAACTTCCATCTTTCTATGTTTGTTTTGATTAAGTATCTAAAACTGTATAAACCCTACACTCGTCTGCCAACTGACGGATATCAAATTGTTCCAATATTAAAAAGAAAATTGGAATGGCTTTTGCAGGAGGTATAAAAAATGAAAGAAAAAAAGTTTGATTTTTTATTGTTATTGCACTTAATGTTTGGACTCCTCGTTTTGGGAATTAGTATTTACGTCAATGTTACGGAAAGTTATCAATTATTCCCGCTTTTATTTGTTTTGATGGGAGTTATGTTCCTAATAATAGGGCTACGAGAATATAAAAGAACAAAAAATTTATGGTGGGGAATTTTCTTTTTAGGCACTGCGTTATTCATGTTATTCGTTGCAGCTCAAGGTATTGTGAATTAAAGATTGTTTAACTAAGGTTGCTTTGCTCCAACGACGAGGGTAAGGGAATGTTTAAATTTAGGAGTGGTTGAATGCATTTAGGGAATGAGCAATATCAGATACATGATAGCTATTTCTTCGTTATTGATTTAGGAATATATGACATTATCGGGATTGTAGGGTGCATTGTGCTGATTTTATTTTTCCTAAGGAATAGAAGAAAAAAGAAAACTATTAATTAAAGGATAAAGGAGGAGGCAATGGATTATACATTTTTTATGTTATTACCGTTATTATTTTCTTTTTTATGGTTTATGAATTTAGTTCAGTTATTAGAAAAACTTAAACTAAATAAAAATATAAAAAATCAAAAAATACTTGGTTCTCTTTGGAGCATTTGCTTTACATTATCGATTTTATTATTCTTATTAACATTATATTAGCAGACAACATTTCAAAATGTACGTTTATGAATTCAATTTGAAATATAGATAGAGGAGTTATAGAAAAATGATTGTAGCACCAAAAGAGCATTATCGTTTAATAAAGAACAAACTTGAAGACGCACCAACGTTTGTATTTAGTGTCTTGGATTTTACTATTAAAGGTACTGTTTATGCTGATTCTACCGATTACAAATCATTGCTTATTCAAACAGATTCTGGATTGTACTATATTGCAGGGAAGACAATAGATGAGCTATTAATACAGAACCTTGTTAAATTTTTTGAGGCATCTGTAAATCAAGCGAAACGCTTTACATTATTTTCTGCTAATTCTTGTTGGAATCAGGCAATTGAAAAGTGCCTTCATAAGAATGTAGGGAAAATTCAAAGATATGCTTTTTCTTTTGATGCAATGAAATATAAAAAGAGAAGAAGCGATACTTGCGAGTATGATGTAGCAAAAATAGAGCAATTTGATATGCAACATTGTTTGGAGTTTGATAAAAAATACTACAATGAATATTGGGATTCTATAGATAATTTCATTGAAAATGGCATTGGATTTTGTGTGAAGGATAAAGGAAAGGTAATTAGTGAATGTGTTTCGATATTTAAGTCTACACGATATGCAGAAATTGATATCGTTACCGATTTGAATTATAGAGGAAAAGGCTTAGCAAGCATTGTGGCTGAACAGTTTATAGATTATTGCCTTGCAAACCAAATTCAACCGCGCTGGGATTGTGATGTTGATAATAGTGCTTCCATTCGCTTAGGTAGTAAATTAGGTTTTACAAATGCGAGCAAATATAACGTTTATTTTAAAAATAGTCACAATGTCCAACGATAAGCTAATAAGCATTGTTCATTTTTCACCGTGACACTATTTTCGTCTTCCTGTCATACAATAATCGTGGGGTGATTAAATTGCCAAGAGCAAAATACCGTGATGCAGATGTCGCTTTGATGGCGAGGATGATGAGAGCAGAAGCCGAAGGTGAAGGTAAACAAGGTATGTTGTATGTTGGAAATGTCATTGTTAATCGGCTTGTATCAAATTGTTTAGATTTTAAAGATTTAAGATCGATTGACGATGTAATTTTTCAAGTACAGGGCGGAAATTATTCTTTTGAAGCGGTGCAAAAAGGGAATATGTTTTATCAACGAGCAAGGGAAACCGAGAAAAGATTGGCGAAACAGAACTTGGACTATTGGAGAGAGCACCCAGCGAAATTTGCCCTCTGGTACTTTAATCCATATGCACCGTGCCCTCCAACATGGTATGGCCAACCGTTCACTGGTCAATTTAAAAATCATTGTTTCTATGAACCAGCACCAGATACATGTGAAGGGGTTTACACTGGATAAGCAACAGTTTCGAATCGAGGAGCTTTTATTAGCTCCTTTTTTCTGTACATAATGTATAAGCCATGCGTGTGCATTTTGCTGTTGCATTCACTTAATTTTCCAATATTTTGTTGCCTTTTTCTCTAAAATCTTATAAGGTAAATATAAATAGTGTAATTTTACACTTTTATATAAAAGGAGGACAAGGCAATGATAGTTTTGCAATTAATATTCGTGTTCATCGGCGTGTTATTTTTTACTGGAATAATTGCTTTTACTTTATTATTAAATGGTGCTATTCATTATTTAACTCTACTCTTCGTGCTATCGATAAGCTTCTTTTTACTCTATACGTTTCTATTGTTAGATTGGTTTAAGACAAAGAAGCGCAAAGTAGTGGTTTCGACAATTATTGGGGTTGCTGTTTTAATCGCTTCTATTGCACCCATTCAGTATCATTATAAAATGAGTATGGCTACTGTCGATGCTGAAATCGATGCGTATGCCTACGAACCATTCGTAGACCACAATAAGGTTGTGAAGAACGATACAAAAGCTTCATTACAATTGAAGGACCCATTACCGCGCTTAGATGGCGCAACGGCAATGTATCCCTTATATGCAGCTTTTGTAGAAGCGACATATCCTAAAAAGGAATACCCGTACTATGATAGTGAGGTTAAAGTAAGTCGAACGCCAGAGGCTTATCAAAATTTAATTTCAGGTGATGTTGATGTAATTTTTGCTGCGGCTCCTTCTGAGTCACAAATTAAGATAGCGGAGATCAATGGGCTGACATTTGAAATGACACCGATTGGGCGTGAAGCATTTGTCTTTTTTGTCCACCATAAAAATAATGTTGAAAATTTATCGCTAGAACAAATTAAACAAATTTACGCTGGAGAAATAACAAACTGGCGAGAGGTTGGAGGAGCTAATGACTCGATTCGTGCATTCCAACGACCTGCTGATAGCGGTAGTCAAACGACACTAGAAAAAATGATGGGTGATACTGCACTAATGGAGGCGCCAGCAGAAGATGTAGCATCTGGAATGGGCGGCATTATCCATGAGGTTTCTCAATATCGTAATTATAAAAATGCAATTGGTTTTACATTTAGGTACTATTCAACTGAAATGGTCGGCAATAAGGAAATTCAATTACTGTCCATTGATGGTATTGCACCAACAAAGGAAAATATTCGAAATGGTACATATCCACTTACATCGGAATTTTATGCAGTGACGACGGGGACAGACAATCCTAATGTTAAGCAGTTTATTGATTGGATTGTGTCACCAGAGGGGCAGGCATTAGTTGAAAAGGTGGGCTATGTTCCAGTAGAAAGTTTTTAAATTATTTGCTATACTAAAATGACAATTAGATATGATAGTTTTCTAGGGTTCCGTAGCGATAGCTAGTCTGGTCCGAGAGAAAACCACAAAATGCATTTTTGTGACACGGAAGGATAAAAGCCTGGGAGATACTGTTGAAAAACAGTGTTTCTTAGGCTTTTTTTATTTGCCTTCAATGCTACTGCCCTAGATTTTGCTACAAACTAGGAAAGAACTTTGAAGCTATTTTGTGTCTCATATCTAAAATGAAATGGAGGAATACAAATGAACAAACAATGGATTAGTGTCTTAGTTGCCGCTTTTTTTGAGGTAGGCTGGGTAATCGGCTTAAAGCATGCAACAAGCATATTAGAATGGCTTGGAACAGCAATTGCCATCTTTATTAGTTTCTATTTATTAATTAAAGCTGGTGAGCATTTACCTGTTGGGACGGTCTATGCAGTATTTGTAGGACTGGGAACAGCTGGTACGGTTTGCGCAGATAGCCTGCTGTTCGGAGAACCATGGAAGCTCGCTAAAATCTTATGTATTGTCGTGTTGCTTGCAGGTGTTGTTGGTTTGAAGCTTGTAACAGGTGAACCGAAGGATAAAGAGGTGAAAGCATAATGGCATGGGTAGCATTAGTAATTGCAGGAGTTTGTGAAATGATGGGTGTTTTTATGATTAGTAAATACAATGATGAAAAATCCATAAAAAATTTAGCTTTAATGATTGTAGCATTTACGGTTAGTTTTTTAGGGCTTGCCTTCGCAATGGAAACATTGCCAATGGGGACGGCCTATGCCATTTGGACAGGAATAGGGGCAGCAGGTGGAGCGTTGTTAGGTATGCTGTTTTTCAACGAGTCTAAAGACTGGCGACGAATCGTTTGTATTGCCCTCGTTTTAGGTGCCGCCATTTGTTTGAAATTATTATCTTAGGTGTCAGGCACACAAACAATTCTGTAAATTATTTTATGTATAACAAAGTAAAAATCCACGAAGCCTCCAGCGGGATTGCACGTACCGCAAGTCGCAACAAACCGCAATAGCGCTTGTTGCAGCTTGTATCGTGTCCGCTGAAAGCGAAGTGGATTTTTACTACATAGTAAACTTATATTTTGCTAGGTGCACATACTAAGTGTCAGGCACACAAACAATTTTGTTTATTTTTGTTCTTTTACATCTTTCGTCCATTCAGCAACTTTATCTGGATTATTTTTAATCCATTCTTTTGCTGCATCTTTAGGATCATCACCATTTAAAATATCTAACATAACTGCTTCTAAATCTTCTGATGTCCAGTGGAAATTATCTAATACAGAATATACATCTGGTTGATCTTCTTTTAAGCCTTTACGAACAAATGTATTAATCGTTTCTTCTCCGCCATAAACACCTTTTGGATCCTCTAAATATTTTAAATCATATTTAGCAAATTTCCAGTGTGGAGACCAGCCAGTAACGATAATGTCTTCTTTATTTTTAATTGCTTTTGAAAGAGCAGTCGTCATAGCACCTGAAGATGAAGTTAATAGATTCCAATCTGAAAGGTTATCATATTCTTCTTGTGCTTTTTCAGTTGCCGCTGTAATGCCAGCACCAGGCTCGATTCCTGTAATTGTATGGTCTGCTTCATTTGTTAAATCTTCAATTGAATTGACATTCATATAGCTCGGTACAACTAAGCCAATTTTCGCACCAGCAAGGTTTTCACCTAGCTCATCTAAATCTTTTTTATATTTTTCATATTGTGTTGCATGTGTATGTGGAAGCCAAGCAGCGACCATGCCATCTGCTTCTCCTTTAGAAACAGCTTCCCACATAATAGCGTTATCAAGCGGTGTTAATGTAACATCATATCCTAAGTCCTCTAAAACTTGGCCGACAACGTTCGTCGAAGCGATTTCTGTATCCCACTCAACGTAGGTTAAATTTACATCTTTCGAGTCCTCACTTTTAGACGAATCGCTCTCACTACATGCAGCTAGCATAAAGCCAAGCCCTAAAGCCATCCCTAATTTAGATAATGTTTTCAGTTTCATCAAATCTTCCTTTCTTCTCTGGTTATTTAGCATTCTAGTAATACACAAAACGTCGAAGTGCGTTCATGTATATCCTTAAATGCTCAATTAAAGCACTTTCTTTCTATTAAAGCTTTGAGTTAAGCGATCGATAATAATCGCGAAAATCACGAGTCCTAAACCTGCAACGAAACCATTACCTACTTGTGTACGTTGCAATGCTGTTAATACTTCACGACCAAGACCTGGTGCCCCAATCATAGAAGCGATAACAACCATTGAAAGTGATAGCATAACGGTTTGGTTAATGCCAGCCATAATTGTTGATTTAGCAAGCGGAATTTCTACTTTAAATAATTTTTGTCCTGCAGTACTGCCGTATGAATCAGCTGCTTCCACTAATTCTTTTGGTACTTGTCGAATTCCTAGGTTTGTCATACGAACAGTAGGGGGTAATGCAAAGATAACGGAAGCAAATACACCTGGTACAATGCCGATGCCGAAAAAGGCAACTGCTGGAATTAAGTAAACGAAGCCAGGCATCGTTTGCATGAAATCAAGAATTGGTTTAATAATATTTTCGGCAATGTTTGACTTGGACATTAAAATACCAAGTGGTATGCCTATGATGATAGAAATTACACTAGAGAATAAAACAAGCGTTGTGGTTTCCATGAGATGATCCCATAAGCCTTGGTTATAGATAAATAACAGGCCTATTAGTGTAAAGCTAGCAAGCCCCAATTTTTTGCCTACAGCGAAAAACGCTAATATAACGATAAGCAAAATGAGAATAATAGCCGGTATGCTAATTAATAAATCAGTGACCTGGTTCATGAGTAGTTTTCCGTATTTTTGAATCACATCAAAGAATGCTGAAAAATTACTCGTCAACCAGTCCATAGCTGACTCTACCCACGGGGCAAGTGGTAAGGTTGGAATATTGTCTAAAAATTTATTCATGTGTTACTTCCTCCTCAGTGAATGTTGAAAGTGCTTCGATAACAACACCTCGGATGAGAACACCAAGCAAGCGTTCATCTTTAACAACTGCAATAGGAGTAGGGGAATTATGAATTAAACCTAAAATATCTTGTAAAAGCATATCTGGTGGAACGGTTAACATCTCAGATTGAACGATTGAATGTACCGTTTGTTCCTGTTTTTTAGCAGCCGCTAGTGCGTCATCAGCGGTAATATACCCTTTTAAATGTCGGTTTTTGTCAACAGCTATTAGTAAACTTACAGCTTCTTGGCGCATTCTTTTTAGCGCTACTGTTGGTCCGTCAAGGTCGACATTGACATAGACAGGTCGAACCATCACGTTTTCAGCTGTTAAAACTCTAGAGCGATCGACATCTTCAACGAATGTTTTTACGTAATCATTAGCTGGGTTCGTTAAAATTTCTTCCCCAGTCCCAATTTGAATGATGGAACCATCTTTCATAATGGCAATGCGATCACCAATACGAAGTGCCTCATTTAAATCATGCGTAATAAATAAAATCGTTTTTTTCAATGTTCGTTGTAAATCTAGCAATTCATCTTGCATTTCTTTACGAATCAAAGGATCGAGAGCGGAAAAGGCTTCATCCATTAATAAAATCTCTGGGTCGTTTGCGAGTGCACGTGCTAAACCTACACGTTGTTGCATCCCGCCTGAAAGTTGGTTTGGATATTGATCTTTATAGGCAAGTAAGCCTGCATTTGCAAGAGCTTGTTCCGCTTTTGCTTTGCGCTCTTCTTTTGAGATACCTCTAATTTCAAGGCCGTATTCGGTATTTTGTAGAAGTGTACGGTGAGGGAATAAACCGAAGTTTTGAAAAACCATACTCATTTTACTTCGTCGGGCGGTTCGTAAGCTTTCTTTCCCCATTTTAGAAATGTTTTCTCCATCAATATAAATATTGCCACTTGTAGGTTCGATAAGTCGATTTAATAGTCTAATCAGCGTCGATTTACCACTACCTGATAAGCCCATGATGACGAAAATTTCCCCTTCATTTACAGTAAAGCTGGCATCGTATACACCAACTGTTGCACCTGTTTCTTTTAAAATATCTGTCTTACTTTTTTGTTGTTTGACGAGTTCTAAAGCTTGGGGAATATGTTTACCAAATACTTTAGAAACATGTTCTACTTTTATTTTTTCCATAGAACCACTCCTTTCGTGCTCTAATCCCACTTGTAAAAGCGTGAGATGTCTCTCAAATAGTGTTGCTGAATCTAGTTACTCTTAAAAAGAAACATCAAATGGATGAAGAAATTCCATATGACAATTGTTTCGTTTTTATTACACTATGTGAGGATAATGATACCAAAAATAAACAAGTAACAACTTAACACTAACAAAAGGTTGTTACTTTTGTCAAATTGAGAAATTAGAAAAAATCCGCATAAACGCTGTTATATCAGCGCTTATGCGGATTTTAATTTGGATATAAAAAACTTTGAACACGGCCTAAACTTTCGTCATTGCCGATAAAATAAATAATATCTCCTTCTTCAAATGAAGCATATGGGCCTGGTGAAAGTAATAATTCATTTCCACGACGAATACCAACAATTGTACTAGATGTATTTTGCCAAAAATTTAATGCTTGCAAAGTTTGATGAATACATGGGCTTTCAGCTGTCATTTCAATTTGATATGGGATAAAGGGATTGACCGAGCGGAAATGTTCCGTACGACTAATAAGTTGTTTCGTCTTTTCTTGTAAATGTAACAATTCATGTTGTTGCTTTTGAATACTTAATAAAAGTTCATTTTGTAGCTCATGAACGGATTGGACATCATGGAATTGTCGGACAAAGCGTGCAGCCATTTCATACGATTTAATGATAACTCCACTACCTTTAGAAGCCTCGACAATTTCTAAATCTTGCAAAACGGCTATCGCTCTTCTCGCTGTCTCAGCTGAAACATTGTATTGGCTAGCTAACGAAGATCTTGCATAAATTTTATCACCAATTTGATATTTTTTTTCTACAATTTTTGAGGCCAGATCCACCGCAATTTGCTGGTATTTGGGCTGCCTTACTTGCACATTTTTTTCTAAGTTCATGCTTAAACTTCCTTTCGTCATAACAAACCTACCTTCGCTTATTATAGACTAGCCTGCACAGAAAAAATAGCACCTCCATAAGCTATTAGTATATGATTTAAGCATCATTTAACAGCTTTTTGTTGAGATATGATATTTTAATAAAAAAGAGCTGTTGTTTGACAGTTTTTAGTTATTATTATAAACTAAGTTACGTTAAGTAAGTTATGTATGTAGAAGCATTAATTTGGAAAATACAACTAAATGTTTAGAATAGAAAGTTGGCGATAAATATGACAATTACTACTAAAGTAGTGGATATAGTGAAGGACAAAATGACAATTGTTAAGCAAACTGAAACAGAAAATATTTGTCTAGTAGGTCCAGTAAAGTTACCTATTAAGCAAGGTGATTTTTCAGCAACTTTTCAATGGTATAACTGGTTAAAGGTTGGTAGCGATTTAACGAAAGAAGAAATTATGGATGGGCTAGCAACGGCAAATTTAGCTTTTTCTCAGCAATCATCCGTACTAGTTTACGGTGATTTCGCCAATGAAGAAGATGCTTTAATTCGTATGCATAGTATTTGCCATACTGGCGATATATTCGGTAGCCAACGCTGCGACTGCGGCTATCAATTACATGAATCTATGAAAATGATTGTCGAACATGGGTGTGGAGCGATTTTCTATTTAGCTGATCATGAAGGACGTGGCATCGGTCTATTTTCTAAATCGCTTGCTTATTTATTGCAGGAAGAAGGATTAGATACTGTAGAAGCAAATCTTGCACTAGGTTTCCAAGATGATACGCGTTCTTATGAAGATGCGGTTACTGTATTAACAGCTCTTCGTGCGAAGCCTGTCACATTGATTACAAATAATCCAAAGAAGCTTACTGCTTTGCAGTTGCACGGCTTAGCAGCAGACGGACATATCCCTTTATGGGGAGGTATAACGGAAACAAATCGTTTTTATTTAGATACAAAAGTGGAGAAATCTGGTCATATACGGAAGTGAAGTAGGTGGAGGGTACAAAGATGACGACAGATGAAAAATATATGCAATTAGCATTAGATTTAGCAGCCAGTGCAAGAGGGAATACGAACCCCAATCCTCTTGTCGGAGCTGTTATTGTAAAAAATGATGTAATCGTAGGCACTGGCTTACATCGAAAAGCGGGAGAACCTCATGCGGAAGTGCATGCTTTTCGCATGGCAGGAGAGCATGCAAAAGGTGCTACACTTTATGTAACACTTGAGCCATGTTCACATTATGGTAAAACGCCTCCTTGTGCTAATTTAGTTAAGGAATCAGAAGTAAGCCGCGTTGTAGTAGCGATGCAAGATCCTAATCCAGCTGTAGCGGGTAATGGTATCCAATTATTGCGTGATGCAGGCATTGAAGTTGAGGTAGGCGTATTAGAGGAAAAGTCTCGCCGTTTAAACGAGCGCTTTATCCATAATATGCTCACGAAACGACCTTTTGTTATTTCCAAATATGCGATGACATTAGATGGGAAAATCGCAGCGCATACGGGGCATTCTAAATGGGTAACGGGTGCAGAAGCTCGAGAGGATGTCCATCATATTCGCCACGAAGTAGATGCAATATTAGTTGGTGTAGGAACAGTAATGGCTGATAATCCATCTTTAACGACGAGACTTCACGATCGCCAGGGCAAAAACCCAATACGCATCATTATGGATAGCTCTCTTCGTACACCGACAGATGCCAATGTTTTGAATGTAGAAGAAGCGAAAACGATTATTGTTTGCAGTGAGGATGTTAAGCAAGCGCAAATCGACACGTTTGAGGCTAAAGGTGTCACTGTCCTACCTGTTCGAAAAGGTAATGAAGGTCTTCATATTGATGATATGTTAGAAAAACTATATTTACTTGGTATTACTGATGTTTTAGTAGAGGGTGGAAGTACAATCAATGCTTCATTTTTACAAAATGCCGCCATCGATAAATACGTTGTTTACGTAGCGCCTAAAGTTTTAGGTGGGAGTTTATCTTTAACACCTTTTGCTGGCTATAATGCGCCAACAATGGATGAGGCGTGGGATGTTGTATTTGATTCAGTTGATAAGGTAGGGCAAGATTTACGCATTATTGCTTATCCTAAAAAAGGTGAAGGTAAGTGAATTTTCAAGCGGATGTATGTATAGTAGGGGCTGGACCAAGTGGTACACTTCTCGCGCATTTGCTAGCGAAAAAGGGTCTGTCTGTGATACTGCTGGAACAAAGCGCAGCACTTGGGCAGGCTTTTCGTGGTGAACATTTAAATGAAGAAGGCGAAGCTGTTCTCAAAAATCATCATCTTTTTGAAGCGATAGAAGTACTTGGCTTATTACGAATGGAAAAACTAGAATATTATGCGAAGGGCGAAGCGTTTAAAACGATTTTTCCTGATACGTCTGTAGGACATTTAGGGATTCATGTTCCTCAAGCACATTTGCTTAAAGGAATACTCCAACATACAGCGCACTTTCAAAATTTTAAGTGTTTCCTAAATACAAAGGTGACATCACTTATCACAGATACGGCAGGACGATATGTCGGCGTTATTGCAACAAGGGATGAAGAAGTAATTGAAATCAAGAGCCAGCTTATCATAGGAGCGGATGGTCGATACTCAACTATTCGAAAACGAGCACACATCGCCATTCAAAAACAGAAACATGGTTTTGATTTACTCTGGGCAAAAATTCCTGCTCCTCAAGGCTGGGAGCCCGCTATTAAAATGGCGCTAATCGATTGTATGCAATTGTCTCTTTTCTCACAGACAGGGGGCTATATTCAAATTGGTTGGAATATTAAACAGGGTGATTTTCCTCAACTTCGAAAACAGGCAATTACTCCGTTTATTAGCCAGCTTATAAAGGCTTTTCCTGAATTAGAGGAAACCGTTCCTCACCATATTCGTTCATGGCAAGATTTTGTCTTACTTGATGTGTTTAGTAGTCATTGTGACTGTTGGGGGACACAAGGACTTGTCCTTTTAGGCGATGCCGTTCATACGATGACACCTACTGGCGCATTCGGCTTAAATAGCGCGCTAAAGGATGCTGATTGTCTTGCGTCATTACTCAATAAGGACGCTATACAACAATTTAATGTGAGAGATTTTCAGCAACTGCGAGAACAGGCCATTGAAGATGTATTAGCGCAGCAAATTGAAAAAGAACAAACTTTTGCCTTTCACTTTATAGACCAGGCATCTTGAAAGGAAGAAGATATAGATGAAATTTGGCTTTGATATAGATGATACGCTGATCGATTTACGTGCACATGCCTTTTCACTTTATAATAAAAAACTAGGCAAAAATATTACAATCGAAGCATTTCATGCATTGAATAGAGTAGAGATTCACGAACCATTTGGCTTAACGGACGCAGAAGGCTCTGCCATGTGGAACAGTTCTTTAGATGAAATCTATTTTACGGATTGTCCAATTTTTGAAGCTGCTCTTGAAACATTGCAAACATTACATCAGCAAGGGCATGAAATTTATTATATTACGTCACGTCCAAAACAACATTGTCAACAAACGCAACAATGGATGAAAGCGCAAGGTTTCCCAGTGGAAGAAGGGCATTTCTATTGTGGTATGCAAGATGTGGAGAAAGTGGCTATTATTAAAGAACTTGATTTAGATGTTTACGTTGATGACAAACCAGCAGTGTTAGAAACGCTACAAGGTATTAAGACGAAAGTGATATTAAAAAATCAATCGTATAATCAGCTTGTAGCATTGCCACGTTTAAATCATTGGCATGAGTTTTTAAGAATAATCAATGACTGAAAGGATTGGTATAACGAGTTTCGTTGTACCAATCTTTTTTGATTATTTTCGTAATGTAATTGTATGAATTTAAAGACTAGTTATAAATAAATGTTTGATAGTTAGTTTAAGTGGCTTTAAATATGAAGTTAGCTCAGGATAAGGTGGATTCATTGTTAGTTACTATTCGAGTATCATTTTTAGTAGTGCTTTTCTAATTGGATGTATTGTTGATTGCAAGATTTAATGAAGCTATTTTATAAAGGTGTCAAAGCTGTGTACTTCTGACTTAAGATATCAATTCTGTCCCCACAAACTTTTAAAGAAAAGCTTTCCTACCCTATTTAATTGCAAAGTATGACATTTTTTTGATGTACCGTCATTTTCTATTTCAATATAAGAGACGTTTATTCTAAGTTTTTTTTCAGTCAAGAAGAGAAAAATTACACATCAACCGACAGCAAAATGACGGTTACCGACAGAAAAAATGTCGGTTGAAATGGCGGTTATGGGGATGATAAACTAGTAATAACTTTAAATAGTAAGTGGAGATATAGCGGTTTCCTATCATTATGATACAAACAAAATAGCTATATTTCTCTATAAACGAGAGCACTTGTAAAATAATTTATTGAAATATTGTAAAACTGACGGACTTGAATACTGTGATTCTGTTCTAGAAATCGTTAACGCAACGATTATTCCGTTACATATCAGAAGTCGATTCTCCCACATCATATAAACATCCACGCAATGACAAATAGAACGAGATTCGACATACGTCGCATTTTTGCAAAATACTTCTAGGCAGAAAAAAAGGGCTAAATAGTTTTCTAAATAGGAGGAAACGTCAAGGTCTTTTATTCCATGAAATAATACCTCAATTCACTTAATAAAGCTGAAGTCTTTTTAGCAATTACAATTATATTATTCAGCACCGTCACCCCCATTCGGAAATAAACACCATTCATCAAACGACGACAACGATTAAAATGTTAGCAATGTGTAATTCTGTGCAACACCTAAGATTTATTTCTATTTATATAGAAAATAATGGGGTGGTATAACTTATTAGGTGTAGATAACTGTTGACATACTAATTTTAATATTAATAAAGGAGGACGAAATAATGTCAAATCTTTTAGAAATTAATAATCTTAGAAAGTCATATGGTGACAAAGTTGTTTTAGACGATGTTTCTTTTAATGTGCCACCAGGCGCAATCGTTGGATTTATCGGAAATAATGGGGCTGGTAAATCGACAACATTTAAAGCGGTATTGGAATTAGTTCATAAAGAGAGTGGTACAGTAAAGCTATTTGGTAAAGAAAATCTAAATAAAGAAGTCAAACTTAAAGAAAAGATAGGGGTGGTATTTGACGCGATTAATCTGCCGTCTAATCTTACAATAAAGCAATTAGGAAAAGCTTTTTCTAAGTTATTTTCTTCTTGGAATCAAAATGAATTTAATCGCTTAGTAGATATTTTCGCTTTACCTAGAAATAAAAAAGTCAGTTCATTCTCACGTGGAATGTCAATGAAAATTTCAATAGCTGTGGCATTATCTCATAATGCGCAATTATTAATCCTAGATGAAGCAACCGGCGGTCTTGATCCTTCTTCAAGAGAAGTGGTATTAGATGAATTGGAAAATTTTGCGAAAGAAGCGGATCATGGTATCGTACTTTCATCTCATATTATGAGTGATATTGAGAGAATAGCAAGTCATCTTGTCTTTATTAGTGAAGGTAAAATAACTTTAAATGAAGAGAAAGACATAGTATTTGAGAAATATGCTTTTGTAGATTTAAATGATAGTGAACAACTAACACTAATAAATAAGGATATTATTGTCGCTCGAAGAAAACATGGTGCTTCTTTCACGTTACTTATATCAGATAAGAAAAAATTGCCAAGTGGCTTGATTGCCCGAAAAATTTCTATGGAAGAAATCAGTGTATTTTTAACAGGAAGTGCGAAATAATGAAAGGGTTATTGTTTACAAACTTATATTTAGTTCATCGAAGTATTTTTGTGTACACATTGATAGGAATAGGGCTCACTGCTTTTTATTTAAAGCTAACTGGAGGGGCATACGCAGTTTTTAGTGCTATTACGTTGTGTATAGTAATAACAATGCCTGTATGGGAAATCCTAAAAGTTGAGGCTCAGTCCGGGTATAACAAGTATTCACTCACTTTACCGGTTAGTAGAAAAAATATAATACAAAGTTATTATTTAGTCTATTTCTTAGTAGTAGTTATAGGTGTAATACTATTTGTTGGTATCCTTTATATCTATGGTTTATTTTCAGAGGTTTCAATTGAACTTAGCTTATTTCAAACTATTGCTTTTACTATTCTCTCGATGTTAACACTTGGGGGAATAATATTCCCATTAATTTTTATTCTGGGAGAAGAGAAGTCAGATTTTATTCTACTGCTGAGTCTATTATTTATGGGTTTAGTAGTAAATTCACTCCGCTTGGGAGTGGGCTACCTATTAGATCAACTACCGTTGTTAAAGTTTAATCTCAATCCATTAAAACAAGTTCCGTTCATATTCTTATTAATAGGTATTTTAATTTTTCTTATATCTTTTTTTATTTCTTTCTTTATTTATAGTAAAAAAGAATTTTGACTTATGCTATTTAAATTAGAGGTGATTTAAGTAATGAAAATGACAGGTTTGGTATTTGGTATTGACAAACTTTTATATGGTTTATCGAAGTTTGATAATATACATGGTTGGAGCAATAGTAACAGGCGCTATTCTTTTTATGTATATTGGAGATGATACATTTTTTGGAATTGATGCAGAGTTCTTTGTTCCTAGGATTATATTTCTGTTAAGTATACTTCCTGCATTTGAAGTGTTAAAAGTTGCAGCCAAGTCTGGTTATGATAAGTATGTACTTACCTTTCCAGTTCGAATAGGTACTATTGTGAAAAGTCAATATATTTTTCTTGCTTTTATTACAGTTGTAGGGATAATGGTGGCTCTGGGTGCTCTTTATATATTCAGTCTACTTTCTTGGATATCGCTGGATATTATTTTATATCAAGAGGTGATATCTATGTTTACTATATTTATTTTAACTGGTTCGGTAACATTTCCACTTATCTATCTGTTTGGTACAGCAAAGTCAGATATTTTTGTTTTGTTAACTTTCTTTGCTTCGTATTATGTTGTTGGTTTAATAAGTAAGGCAATGCAGTATATAGCTGGTTTAATGAATATAAATTTACATAAATTTAATATACTTATTGGTTTTTCAGTAATATTTATTTTAATTGGTTTATTAATCTATATTCTTTCTTATTATTGTTCTGTAACTATCAATAAAAAGAAAGAATTTTAAGTCATACTTTTAAAAAAGGAAGTGTGAATAGAGATTATGCGTATGCTAGGTCTTCAATATACAAACTTTTTTATGGTTTATCGAAGTGTGTTGATGTACGCAGCAACAAGTATAGTATTATCTGGTATTTCTTTGTGGATTTCAGATGTCTCAGAGTCTTTCGTATTGGGTGAGGGCGGTAAGTGGTTAGCCATTCGGTTTATAATGCTGCTTATGATGTTACCAATATTAGAATTGTCAAAAATTGAGGCTAAGTCCGGTTATGATAAGTATGTGCTTACTTTACCAGTGCGTAGAAGTACTATTGTACAAAGTTATTATCTATTCTACTTTTTATTCATCACTATCGGAGTCATACTATCCTATGGCGTAGTATATATATATACACTATTGTTCCAGCTTCCCTTTAATAGTAATAACGTTGTTGAGTTGATTGCTGTTGATGCTGTTGCTTTGCTCTTAGCGGGAGCAATAGTATTCCCCCTTCTTTATAACTATGGAGTAGAAAAGTCTGACGTTATTATAATAGCAGGGGTATTTGGATCGTTTATTTCTATAAATAATGTAAGCGAGATACATTACTTGCTGGAACGGCCACCGTTGTCAAATCTTAATTTAAATCTATCAATATATCTGCCATTTTTATTGCTCCTAGTAGGTATTTTGTTATTTATACTATCTTCTCTTATATCACTCTGTATCTATCGTAAGAAAGAATTTTAAGCTACTTAACATAATATTTAGGGTTTATTGCGCTCCTTATATATGGATAATAAAGTGCTATGCAGAGGAATTATAGTCCTAAATTCTATCCTAGCACATTGAAAAATACACCATAATCTACTTTATATGAAAAAATCTAAATAGTGAGTATGTATCAATGTAGTATTAAACTAAATGGAGGGGATTTAAATGGAAGGGTTATTGCACTATTTCAAGTATTTGAAGCCCAATTCTGAATACTACGGTGAAATGGAGATAAAAGAAAAGGAAGATACATACCAATTGAGTGATATTCCAGATAATTATTCTGTTATATCAGATAGTGACTCGATTTGGAAATTTTATCATGTGAAAGACGCAATACTTCCAGAACAGGGTTGGAAAATTCATGTAACGTCCTTATTAGAGGATTCAAATATTATATTAGAAAAGGTAGCGCGATTATGCATAGCTAAAAATATTGAGTTTAAGCATCTTAAAGACAAATATAGTATGTTAGCGTTAAATTCAAAAAATGCGAATCGTGCTTCATCTGGAAAGTTTATAACGATTTATCCAATGAATTTTGAGTCCATGAACAATCGGACTTTAGCATACTGAGAGTAATGTTTTTAATCTTATCGTGTAACGAAAACAACCAAGAGACAATATGTTCTCTTGGTTGTTATTATTTAAGCAGCGGCTAAGCGGCACAGGGATACATGTGCGATGGTGGTCAAGTATTTACCTATTAAATAAAACGAGCAATATCTTTTAACGGTAAACGAGACGAGCCATAAGCAGGTGCAGCACCTTTACCGATAGCAATAAGGACTACAGGGAAAATATGCTCTGGTAATTCAAATCGTTCAGCAAATTTCGCTTTATCAAAACCGCCCATTGTCACAGTATCATAGCCTTTTTCTTTGGCGATAAGCATAAGTTGCATTGAAATAAGACCTGCATCAAATGTAGCAATATTTTTTCGTACTTCTAATGGGGCAGATGGGTAAGTGCGTAGGGTATTCGCAATCATTAAATCCTTCTGTGCATCACCCATATGACCTTCTGCGACATTTTGTGTATAAATTTGTTCTACTTGTTGATACATTTCGGCATTTCCTAACACCGCAATAACTGCTGATGATGTTTCAACTTGTTCTTGGTTATTGGCAATCGCACGGAGCTCTGTTTTCACTGCTTCATCTTGAATAACAAGAAATCTCCATGCTTGTAGATTGCTAGATGACGGTGCACTTGTTGCTTCTTGAATGATTTTTTCAAGCTCTGCTTGAGGTATTTTAAAAGTAGGATCATAAACACGCACTGATTTTCGATCCTCCATAATTGTATATAGATTCGCTTTGTTATTTGTTATTGACATAATGTCCTCCTTAAAACTTACTAATGGTAAGTTGATAATTAGAATCTTACCATTAGTAAGTTTATACGTCAAATAAAAAAATTTGTGTGTTACAATAGAAATACGGAATTTAAAAATGGGAGGTTATTATATGACTAAATCTAATTGTTCACATATATGTAGTAGCTACCATCAGGCAATTGAATTTATAGGAAAACGTTGGATGGGCATGATCATCTATACGTTATTGCCTGGTCCAAAAAGGTATCATGAAATACATGCCACTATCCCTGGCATTTCTGATCGTTTGCTAACAGAACGTCTAAATGAGCTTGTTCAAGCAGGACTAATCGAGAAAAAATATATTGATTCATCGATAAAAAAAGTAGAATATGCGTTAACACCGAACGGCTTAGCGTTTCAGGAAGTCATCCTGTCTATTCAAAAATGGATTGATTTATGTG
The DNA here is from genome assembly GCF_015999545.1 of Lysinibacillus sp. JNUCC-52. Classification (NCBI taxonomy): domain Bacteria; kingdom Bacillati; phylum Bacillota; class Bacilli; order Caryophanales; family Bacillaceae; genus Lysinibacillus; species Lysinibacillus sp. JNUCC-52. Next base: position 1,297,789 of record NZ_CP065546.1, on the reverse strand, counting down.
ATTTTGAACAAACTACGAAAGAGTCAATCTAAAAAAAGACAAAGTACCTCGAGAGTACCACTCTCTTAAGGTATTTTGTCTTTTTGTCTATAAATCGTAAGAAGCGATCCTATTTATTCTACATAAACATCAAAAATAAATGATTCTTTTCCGTTATTCCATAAGGCATCCAGTTCATAAATATAATATCCTTCTTTAGAAGGCATCGTTATTTTTTCCTCTTTAATTTCAACATTTTCAATTGTGCCATCTTCATTCATTTTAGTTGCAGTAATGGCGATTGGACTTTGTTCAATATTAAATTTTAGTATCTCTCCTTTTTTGACATCTAATGTTTCAAAGTTATCTGCTATTTCATTAATATCAGGGGACCCTTTCAGCCTCATTTCAACATCGTCTTCTTTCCATTCAAATTTACTTGGAAGCATATTATATTGCGCACCATCCAAAATAACTTGGCCCACTGGTTGTTTAAAAACACCCTTAGGAAATGCATTGCATCCGGTCATAATAATGACAATTAGTATTGGTATAATTACTTTATTCATTTGACTATTCTCCTTTTTATGAATTAGGCAATACTATTATACCTTTTTTGTAAAATTTTACTATATACCAGTAGAACAAAAAAAAGAGACTGTAGGCAAACTCACATTGAGTTTATCTACAGTCTCTCGCATTATTATTAATCTATTTAACAGTCGGTAAAATTTTATTTAGAAGAATGGCAACTATTGCAGCGGTCGCTACTGGAGAACCAAATAAATATTGAACCGTTGTTGGTAAAGAATATAAGAAATCTTTCGGTAATAACGTTAGTGCTAATGTTAAAATAATTGGCACAGCGATAACGTACATTTCTTTTTCACCGATACGTTCATTTTTCATTACTTGTAACCCACTAATTGCAATGATGCCACAAACGATAACGAAAACACCGCCGATAACTGCAGAAGGAATGGCAGAAATTAATGCAGCTAATTTACCAGAAAAACCGAACAAAATAAACCAAGCACCTGCAGCAATAAAGACACGACGACTTGCAATACCTGTAATGGAAATCACACCTGCATTGGTTGAATAGCCAGTTACTGGAGTAGAACCTAATAATGAGGCGATGAAGCAGCCGATACCTTCTCCGATAACCCCACGATTAATTTGCTTATCTGTCAATGGTTTTTCAATAACATTACTAACTGCAAACCATGTACCTGTTGTTTCAGCCAGTAAAACAATATAAATAATAATCATTGTTAAAATTGCTGAGAAGTTAAATGTAAAGCCAAAGTCTGCAAAAGGAATTTGTGGTAAGCTAAACCACTTTGCTTTTCCAACTGCTGATAAATCTAATACACCCATTATATTAGCAGCGATACAACCTATAAGTAACGCGATAATAACAGATGCAATACGAAATGCACGACCTTTTTGACGGAACACAGAGCCTAGCATTACACAAACAATTAAAACGATAGCTGAAATAAGCGCTAAATAAATATTTTGGTTAATCGTCGCACCAGCGCCTTCAAAAATATTACTACTTATACCAACAGGCATTAGCGATAATCCAACAACGAAAATAATTGTACCTCCTACAATTGGAGGAATAAAAGTTTTAACAATTTTATTGAAAATACCTGTATAGCCTAAAATAATGACAAAAATGGCACCAATTAAGCTTGCTCCTAACACAGAGCTCCAACCAAGTTCGCCACTGCCACTAGCGGCATAAATACCTACAATCGCACCTAGTGGTACATAAGACGGCCCTTGTGCGATTGGTAGCTTCATGCAGAAATGTGTTTGAACAATTGTCGCAATCCCTGCTGCAATAAAAGTCGATTGTATCAATGCGCTTGATTGACCTGATTGCAAACCAATTAACATCGCAATAAGGAAGGGAACTACATAGACGTCCATTGCCATAACATGCTGTAAACCTAGAAGAACTGATTGGCTAAATGGCACTTTTTCATCGGGTAAAACAGTTAAATGCGTGGTATTACTTTTATCGTTTGCTAGATTGTTTTTTTGCGTTTCCACTAAGATGTACACCTCAAAGTTTAAGTTTTTATATGATGATTAGGTTGAATCTTACATTGGTTCGTGTCCTCCAACTGCTACAGCAAAGGGGAGGGCATTGTTTGCGTTAAATTATTAAGCTCTTTCATGAACTTTAGTGCCTTGCACCCACACTTCACGAATATTTTCAGGACGAACAAGATACATGATTTTTTGGAAAATATCAATCAATGCTTCATTGTTATCATAGATTGGAAGTTTGGCAGAGACTATTTTTGTATCGATTACTTGAACATCCCACGTATAGTTTTCCTGTAAGCGACCTACTGGAAGGCTTAAACTTTCGCCACCACCTGCTGTTGCTAAGTAGAATGCTTCATTAATCGTAATACGTGAATTTGGTACACCACGTTTGTCTGCAGGAAGCGCCGTATCAACACCATCTTCTAACATTCTAGATGACATAACAGCTTGTCTTGCGTTATCAAAAAGACTTGGAGAGAAGCCACCTGAAATATCTGATCCTAAACCAATATCCACCCCTTTTGAATGGAAACGGGCAATTGGAATGACACTGTTAGCAAAATAAGCATTTGAGATTGGGCAATGACCGATTGCTGTCCCTGTTTCAGCAAATAATGCTGCATCATCATCGTTTAAGAAATTGCAATGCGCCATAACAGACTTATCACCTAATAGACCGAAATCATGTAACGCATAGGCATCGTTTTTGTTGAAGCGGTCTTGTACGTAGTCGTGCTCCCAATCGCTTTCGCTACAGTGAGATTGAATGTGCGTATCGTATTTAGCAGCTAATTCTCCTAAACCTTTTAAAGCACCATCTGTACAACTTGGAATAAAGCGAGGTGTTACAACAGGATAGACACCTTGTTTAGTAGTTTTCGCTAATTCTTTTACAGCTAAAATAAACTCCTCTGTGTCAGCTAATGCTGCATCTGTGTTTGCATCTCGATAAAATTCAGAGTTTTGTTCAGGGTCATCCATGACAACTTTCCCAACTAGACCACGTTGTCCTTTTGTAGCGCAGATTTCTGCTAATAGTAGGCTCGCTTCTTTATGGACAGTTGCGAAATATAGCGATGTAGTTGTGCCATTCGCAAGGAGGGTACTAACTAAATCTTCATACACTTCTTTGGCAAATGCTAAATCCGAGAACTTCGATTCAATAGGGAAGGTATATGTGTTCAGCCAGTCATTAAGAGGAATGTCTAAAGCAGTTCCAGCCTGCGCCCATTGCGGTGCATGTACATGCAAATCGACAAAGCCGGGTAAGAAATACTGTCCATCAGATAATTGGTGGAAATTTTCTTTTCCTTCGTATGTAGTTAGTAATGTTTGATAATCAGGATGTTCTGGCGCAACAGCCTTTTCAATCATACCGTCAGCGTTAATGCAAAATAGATAATCTTTTAAAATTTGTACTTCTTTTGGAGACTGACTCGAAAAAGCAGTACCTTTGAAAATTTGCGTATATTCTAACACGTTTCGCACCTCAATGTTCGTATTTTAGTATCGGTAGGGAATATTATAGGACAAAAAAACTGTGAAGTCTATAAAAAAACGAATAAATTGCTGCTGGATTTGATAGAGATATAAGAGGAATTAACATAAAATGAAAAGTTTTTTACAACAATTTAACGCAATGGGAATATGTGGTTGAAGGAATGAAAAATGAAAAAAGGGGGTTGGCAACTTAAAAATTTTTGAATAAAATATAATTGAGAATTATTTTCAATTAAAAATCTCGCGCAAAAAAGGGAGGTGGCAGTATGGCCTTTTGAATCTAGCAAGGTATAAAAATGGTAATTAGGTTATTCTAACGTTCACTGCTAGAATCTCTATACTTACTAAACAGAGAAAGGAGCATACTATGAAAAAAATAAGTAGTGTATTCATTTTATTTGTAGTAGTTATAGGATTAGTAATCCCTAATTTTGCTTTGGCAGCAAGTGAGAATGAGCAAGATAATCCATTTGAAACCCCAGAAAAATATGTTTCCTATCTAAAGTCATTTGGTGATACGTACGATGAATTCATTCAGCAATATAGTGAATTATCGAAAGAAAAGCAAGAAGTAATTTTAGATGTTTTACAAAATGGTGGTAATTTTGACGTAGAGCTTACTGAAAACAGTATACAAAGCAATGAAAAACATAGATATACTAGAGCAACCGTACAAACTAGACCAGTATCATTTGATGCAGATTTTAGATTATTCGGGATAACCTTTGTGAAAATTAGGTTAGAAGGTAGATTTGAATATAGTAATCAAAGAGTAACCTCTGTACAGTATAAAAATGCTTACATTGTTCAGAACTTTGTTCCTTTAAGTGGTTTTGAAAGAACTTCGTTAGATGCATATGTTAGTGATGGTAAATTTTATGCGAGTGCTGCATTTACAGCTTTTGTAGGTGCAAAAATAGGAGATAATGTTATTGGGGTGCGTCCAAGAACCTTTAACATCGAGTTAAATTCTGATTATAGAGGGAATGTGAATGGGCATGCTTGGTAGAAAGGCTGTCGTCATAACAGGAATATGTTTGCTCGTTTTTTTGCTCATTTTATTTATTATTATGAATTTAGAAGCTAAATAAAATTTAGAAGACTCAAGTATAATTGCTTGAGTCTTTTTTGTAGCTTGTAATACGCTTGTTTTTAGAATATTGGTAAAATTTTATAAATATAATTGCTTTCTGAATGTGTATTAAGTATCCTTTTATTAACAAAAAGGGGAGGGGATGCGATGAATCGTCAACATATAGGGGTATTATTTGGAGGAGTATTGTTGCTCGTAGTAGCAATGGGGATTAGCCGTTTTGCTTTTACGCCCATTTTGCCATTTATGCGGGAGGATGTCGGCTTTTCGTTTAATGTGGCCGGCTTTTTAGCATCCAGTAATTATATTGGTTATTTTATTGGTGCATTATGGGCTGGATTTATTTATCGCCAAAAGAAAAATTTTTTACTGTTGAGTGTTGTGTTAAATGTTATTTCTGTAGTTCTTATGGGGCTAATTGAAATTTATAGTGTTTGGCTTGTCCTGCGCTTAGTTGCGGGGATTACAGGAGGGCTAATATTTGTTTTAACATCCAGTATTATTATGGATTATTTAGCTAAACAATCACTGACAAAGTGGTCAGGTTATTTATTTAGCGGTATAGGACTTGGTATTGCCATATCTGGCTTGTTCGTACCTTTCATTGAAGTACGTTTTGCTTGGCAAGGTACTTGGATTGGCTTAGGAATTTTATCAGCACTTTTATTAATTATTACATTGATCTTATGGAGAAATTTACAAGTTCACGATAGCGTAAAGGTTACTAAATCGTCTGATACAAAAATGTCGCGAGGTTTTATGCCTTGGCTTATTGCTGCGTATGGGCTTGAGGGGCTTGGCTATATTATTACAGGGACATTTTTAGTAGATATTATTCATAACATTCCATCTCTCCAAGCATACTCTTCCTATAGCTGGGTCATTGTTGGAGTGGCGGCAATCCCATCTGCCCCAGTTTGGACAGTTTTATTAGAAAAGTTTTCAGCAATTAAAATATTGTTTGTGGCATACATATTACAAGTGCTAGGGATTTTGTTGCCGGTATTTTCACAAACAGTGTGGAGTGTTTTATTGTCTTCATTTTTATTTGGCTTAACATTCGTTGGCATTGTAACATTGACAACCGCATATGCCAGACAGCTCTTTCCAACCCAAAGTGGTCCAATCGTTTCAGTATTAACGACATTTTATGCATTTGGCCAAATAATCGGACCAATAATTGCTGGACAACTTGTAGTAGTATACAGCAGCTATAAAGCAGCACTCATCTTTGCTGGAGTCATCGTATTTTTAGCGTTAATAGTGATGTTATGCGGTAAATGGATCGTCATAAAACAACAGGAAAAGGCAGCCAATCTAAACATGCAGTCCACACCTTAGTGGTAGTGAAAGTGCCTGACACTCGAAAGATTCTGAATTGTTCGGGTGTCAGGCACTCTTTTCATTTTTCCCTAAATCGACAAAATGTTATAATTATAGATAGTAAATCAATCAATTGGAGTGATGCGAATGAGTGTAAAGACTTTACGTAAAATCCCACTTGAGAGTTTTGTCGATTTAAAGGTAGATTATGTTTTTAAACAATTTTTTGGTACAGAGCAGAATAAAAATATTACTGTGGTTTTTCTAAATGCTATTTTAAAACGTACTGGCCGTAATACTATAAAAGAGATTTCTTTTATGCGGCAAGAATTCGGTAGCGAGCATGTAGATGATAAGCAGTCACGCTTGGATATTTTAGTGAAAACACAAGATGATTTATTTATTAATGTTGAAATCCAACTGACAAATAAATACGACATGATGAAACGAACACTGTATTATTGGTCTCGAATTTATACCTCTCAGCTTCGAAAAGGAATGGGTTATTATAAACTTCGACCTACAATAACTATCAATATTTGTAATTTTAGTTTATTTGAACAAACAAATAATTACCATTCCCTTTTCCAACTATATGACTTTGATGAGAAGTTTAAAATGGACGATGTACTTGAAATTCATTTTATCGAAATAAATAAATTTATAAAGCAATGGTACGCAAAGCAATTAAATTCTTGGGAAAATGTACTTGCTAGATGGTTAATGTTGCTGGCAATGGTTGATGGTCGTAAAGGTAAAGTCTATGAAGAAATCTATTTGGAATTGGAGGAGCTCGCCATGAAAGATGAGGAGTTATTAAATGCTTTCAATGTTTGGCAAGATTTAAGTCAATCCCCTGAAGATTATTATGCTTACCAATCTCGTTTGAAATATATTCTTGATGAGGCGGCGAAGCTTGAAGATACAAAATATATAGCTGAGCAGGAAGGGCTATTAAAAGGAATAGAACGGGGAATGGAGCAAGGTATTCAGCAAGGTATTCAGCAAGGTATTCAACAAGGAATTGAACAAGGAATTGAACAAGGTATTGAGCAAGGTATCAAACAGGGAGAAAATAAGATGCAAAAGGAAATCGTATTGAAACTATTAAAAAGAAATACAGATGTTGAAACAATTGCTGAATTAACCGGACTAACAGTTACTGAAATTGAACAGCTAAAAGAATTACTTGATTAATTCTTTAGGTGCCAGACACTCGTAATTTTCAGAATTGTTTGGGTGCCTGGCACTTATTACATTTTCTTTTTACGATTTGAAATAAAGAAGTACAAACTAATTACTAGCATGCTATAAATAAAAATCCATATATATTGCCAATAAAAAACAGCAGGTATTGTTTGGATACTATCATCTGCACTCATCATTTTTAAAGAAAGATGTACAGGAGGTAGAAGCCATATAAGACCTTGTACTTGCACGATGACATTTTTCAACGAAACGATAGCTAAAGAAATGATTAGGACACTAAGTACCCCCCACCAAGAATTTTGTCTGTTTTGGACTAGTTCCCTTGTAAAAAGGGAAGAGAGTGCAATACTAAGGATCGAAAGGCTAAAGTGAGCTAGAAAGCCTAATATTATATGTAAGGCCCTTGGTCTTTCACCAAATGCATCAATCATTATCGGATAGAATACTGCAACACAGCTTAAACTAAAGCCGATCATTATACAAATCAAATAAAGTGCCCTAAAATAAGCTTTTTCTCCCTTAGAATGGAGTATAGTAATTACTTTTTGTCCTTCATCCTCCCCATGAAATATTGTAACGGTAAACCATCCCATTAACATAAAAAGAAATGTCGAAGTAAACGAGTAACTATCTAATATTGGATTTGGCACAAATGCATAATTGACTACCATACATAAAATGAAAATGAAAAAAGGCGGAATATATTTATACGTTCTTATATAGTTAACTATTTGATAGTGCAATAAACTCATCATTTCCCTTGTAAACCTCCTAGAAATGGCTATGGAATTGATCTTTCTTTGGATTTAGAGGTATGAGCTGTTTAATGGACGCTTGGTGCTGAAGTAATGTCAGAAGGATTTTATCAGTATCTGAACTACTAACTTTTACGGTTACCTCTTGATTGCCATTCGTTAATGTACGCATTTCTTTGATTTGCATAAGAGAAGAAAGTGCATCAAGGGATTTTTGACTTGATAACTCAAAAATTATTTGATTGTATGGAATATGGTTTTCTTTAAATGATTCCAGTTATAACACTTGGCCCTCTTGAATTAATAAAACTCGGTCTACAAGATTTTCTAATAATTTTGTTTCATGGCAAGTTAAAATGATACTATATCCATTTTCCTTTAATGACAAAAGAATTTGTTCTAAATCAATTTGGGCGCGAGGATCAAGTCCAGATAAAGGTTCATCCAAGATGAGAAGATGTGTTTCTTCAAGCATTGCCTGCATAATCATAATTTTTTGCTTCATGCCTTTTGAAAGATGAGTAATTCTTGTCGTACGAGACGCCTCCATATTAAATATCTTTAGTAATTGATCTATTTTTTGCTGTAAATGTTTTTTGGGGATACCACTAATTTTACCCATATAAAAAAGATACTCTTCAGGGGAAAATAATAGATGCGATGGAGTGACTTCGGGTACGTAGCCGATTTTTAAAGATTGTCGATGTTTGGTCACTGTCCCGCTATCTGTATCCACTATACCACCAATAATTTTGAGTAGCGTACTCTTTCCTGAGCCATTCTTTCCGACGAATGCTATAATTTCCGCGTTATAAATGGAGAATGAAATGTTGTCTAAAACTTTTGTGGCTTTATATTGTTTAGAAATATTTTTTACTTCCATTATCGTATTCATAAGGACACACCTTTTTGTGAGTGATAATTCTAATGATTCTATTATAAATTAATCCTACACAAAATACCTCTTAAAATGGTTTTATTTTCTAATTTAGCAAAAATAAAAGGCTCTGCTCATACTAAAGAGCAGAACCTTTTAAAAAGTCACAATGAACGATATTTTTTTAAGCTAATGATATTTAACATAATAAAGACAATAGCAAAGCAAGCTAGAATTACTAAATTTACTAGAATTTCATTAAAGGAAAATCCTTTATACATCACGCCATTTAAGGCATCCGCCGCATAGTATAATGGCATGATACGACCAATATATTGTAACCATTCCGCCATATGATCCAGTGGGAAAATACCCGAAAAGAATACTTGTGGCACAATAACAATGGGGATAAATTGCATCATTTGAAACTCTGAAGCGGCGAAGCTAGATAAAAGTGCACCTAATGATAAAGATACAAGTGCAATCAAAATATTAATAAGAAACACGAGCCAAATGGAACCTATATGGACGATATCAAGAACATAAATTCCGAATAGAACAATTATAATGGTTTGAATAAGGGCAAAAAAACCGTAACCAATCAGATAACCTGCTACAATTTCGGCACGTTTAATAGGTGTTGCTAGTAATCGCTCTAATGTTCCAGACATACGTTCCTTTAATAAGGCAATACCAGTAATTAAGAAAACAAAAAAGAAAACAAAGAAACCGATAAGCATTGGGCTGAAAGTATCAAAAATAGCCGTATCTTTGTCACCGTATACATAGTCGGTCATTATCGCCATATTAGAAACTTGCTCTGGTTGTAATACTTGTGACAACTTCATCATAACAGCTCTAGCAGTAGTAGGATCGTCATTTAATAAGGTAAGCTTCACTTGATTGTTGTGAAGTGCTAACCAACCGTCATATTGTTGTTCTTTTAGTTTGGTAATAGTAAAATCATTTTTTTCAATTACATCAAAATCGGCAGCGTCTAGTTTTTCAATAAGCTCTGCCGGGCTATGTGATACAACTAGCGTTACTACAGGCTCATTACTATTAAAAATAAAATACATTAATGAAAGCACGAGGAGGGGGGCAAGAAATAGCAATGCAAGTGTACGCTTATCGCGTCGCATTTGCTGAATAATTCTTAAAACTAGGGCGCCAATTCTCATAGTATTGTTCCTCCAGCTTTTAAAAACACTTCATCAAAATCTTTAGCTTGATATTTTGTTTTCAACTCGTTCGGTGTACCTTGTGCAAGAACGTGGCCGCTACGAAGTATTGCTAATTGATCACATCGCTCTGCTTCATCCATTGCGTGTGTCGTCACTAAAATTGTTTTGTTCTCTTGTTCTTTAAGCCGAATAAGCTCCTGCCAAATTTCTTGTTTCAATACAGGATCTATCCCTACTGTTGGTTCATCCAAAATCAAAAGTTTTGGATTTTGAATCAGAGCAATTGCGAGGGACAATCTTCTTTTCATCCCTCCAGAATAATTCATTACTTTATTATTTAATTCGTCTGTTAAACGAACAAGATGTGCAGCGTACGCGACGCGCTCCATTCGTTCTTTTTTTGATAATTGATAAAGCTTTGCAAAAAAATGGAGATTTTCTGCACCTGTTAAATCTGTATATAGCGCATCGGATTGTGCCATGTATCCAATATCCATTAACAATTGCTTGTGAGGAACCACGTAATTGAATACATGGATAGTGCCACTATCTGGCTTCAACATGCCCATGATTAGCTTAATTAATGTTGTTTTCCCACAACCAGATGGGCCAAGTAAACCAATTAACTGACCAGTTGGAATGCCCAAGGAAAGGGGGGCAATAACTTGTTTATGATGAAAACGTTTTTCGACAGCATTTAATGTAATTGCCTGCTCTCCCAAAAAAACAACTCCTTATGAGGTGCCTGACACGCAAACAATTCAGAATTGTTTGCGTGTCAGGCACCGTAATACGTATTGAGTGCTGCTTCCAAGCGTTGTTCTAAATGTTGTGAAATATAGCCAAAAACAAACTGTTCCTTTTCCATCTCAATTTGTGAGGACCTAAAAATTTTTGCGAAAAACCCTGACTTATTTTCGAGTGAAAATTGTTGCAGTGCTTCGGTGCGTAATGTTGAAACGATTTCATTTTCAATATGGCGTTCACGGATTTTTTTTACAATATCCTTTACGCTACCTTCTTGTAACTCTAGCATTTGCTTTTGGAGATTTTCATTTATATGTCTCAGTTCATTTGTTTCATTTTGGATGTCTTCGATTTTGCGACTCGATTCGGAAGATAGCGCATTTTGAGCTAAAAAATCTTCGTTAATCGTTATGTGCAATGTCCCTTGCTTTTCATTAGGTTCCATATGAAATAACCCTGTTTGTATCATTTGCTGTAGGACACTACCTAAAACATCGACTTTATTGGCTAAATCATCAGATGAAGCAAGAGTGGTAGCAGTAATTTGGTGTTTAATTTGCTGACTGCTATCATCAATTCCTAGAAGAAGTTTTAAGCCCTTTACACGGTATTCGTCCTTTAGAAGTAGTATCATACGAAGTCGTAAAATGGCAGGGAGGTCCAACCGAATATTTGTGATTTGATGATTAGAGGCACTATCAAAAATATACTGGTCAAAAGGTTTAATGTAGTAACGGAGCATAGCATCCGTTATTTCAAACCAACCTGCAACTTCTGAAATACTATAATATTTTTTTTCATGGATATGTGTTAAATAGGCATCACCATAAAGTGTTTCTTCTAATGGTGTATGTTGTAGAACGACAAACAATGGATCATGCTGCACAATTCCGAGTACTAATTCTTTTGCATCACTTATTTCAAGCATTCCTTCTACACCCCCACTTTATTTTTCATTTGCTAAATTTTGCATTATCTCTCTATTAGGTTTCTATTCTTTTTAACCCAATTGTATGCATATTTAGACAAGGATAATTTAATATTTTAATGTTTCTTTAAAGAAAGTAGTTTGAAATATCAAAAACTGCTCTTTTACATTAATCGTTATCCTGCTACCGAATTTGTGGAGATGTAGAACTAATTTGTATGTGGTGATTAATGAATGAAATGATAAATCGACTAGTACTCCTGTAATGATTATACAGATGAAATAGATGTAATGACTAAGGTGGACACCTAAAAATAGTAGAGAACAGGAGAAATAATCCATTACTCAAGCTTGAAAAATAGCTAACGGTAGTACGATTATTCATATTAACTATAAGTTAAATTGAAAAAGTTAGCCGAGAATTCCAAATAACTTTTAAAAATAACTACTTTGATAGTGGATGGATAGTAATCGTATGATTGCTCAAAAGCTGGTCGTTGAGCATGACTTCCATTTCAGTATATATAACGTTGTCCTTAACGAGAATCTGCATTTCAGTGGACTTATATTGACATTGGAATTCACGAATATATTGCGTGATAATTGATAAATTGTCGTTGTTTTTAATTTCTACTTCCACAAAAAAAGGCAATGTTAATTGTGGTGGTGAGAAACAGCCACGGCGAATCCAAATCGCTTCATTTACATAATATCGGATTGGCAATTGTCGATCACTCGCTATAAATAAGTCCATTTAGATCTCCTTCATTTTGTAAATTCAAGATGTCTCATAACTATTTTAAGTATAGCTTTTTCTGCTTAGAATGTCGTGAAAGAGCCTTAGGTGTTGATATCGTGTTGCTTGCAACCATCGTATGTCTTTTGCCTATTGAAAACAGACGTTCACTTCTGAAGCTGTTGGTACGCTAAAATCGAATCAATGAAATATGTTAGTGCAGGTGGTTGAAAATCATCTTGACGATATATGAACCAAGTAGGGATATGCGTTTGCTTTGTAGCCAATACATGAATAGCGAGTGGTTGCGAAGCGATATATTTTTCTGCGATTGCACGTGGCAGGAGCGTTACTCCAAGTCCTGCTGCTACACAGCCGATAATGCCATCAAGTGTTCCAAACTCCATTCTTTTCTTTGGTTGCACACCGTCTTCATGTAACCAGTGTTCAAAAATTGCCCGATAAGAGCAGCCATGACGGAAAGTAATAAGGGTGCAATTTTCTATATCTTGCAAGTTTTCAATTGGTTTATGCTGGATTGACGAAATGATTACTAGCTCCTCATTGATAAATTCCTTTGCTATTACATGCTCTTTATAAACAGGCCCTACAACAAAAGCACCATCTAACTCATAATTTTCTAATCGTTCAATATTTTCCGTCGATGTACTCGTTGAAATTGTTAACTCTATCTGTGCATACGACTTATGAAAATTAGTTAAGAGCGTTGGTAAATGGAGCGCAGCGGTAGTTTCCATTGAACCAATACGCAGAACACCCTTTTTTTCTCTCGTATCATGGAGCATTTCAAAGGATTTTTCATGCAAATATAGCATTTTTAATACGATTTCATAAAATTGTTCTCCTTTAGCTGTTAAACGGATTCCGCGATGTCCTCGATGAAAAAAGGTTACATTATATAATTCTTCAATATTTTGTATTTTCATTGAAATATTAGATTGTGAGTAATTAAGTTCTGCGGCTGCTTTAGAAAAACTTCCTGCTTGTACGACCGTCCGAAAAATAAGCAAATCATTAAAATTCAAGATATTCCCTCCTGCTATCAATTTATTTGATATCTATTATAAATAATCGGCTCTATTTGTGATACCTAAATATTAGTTATAGTAAATGTGAAGGGGAGGGGAACTATGAATAAGCAAACAGTTCATTATTTAATTGGAGGCGTTTTTGCATTCATCGTTGCAATGGGCATTAGTCGTTTTGCCTATACAGTCATTTTACCTTACATGCAAGAAGCTTTTGCGTTTAGTCGAGCAACTGCAGGCTTTTTAGCTACGAGCAATTATTTAGGCTATTTTGTAGGTGCCATTATTGTTGGACGTCTACAATTCAAAGAAAAACGGATTCCCTTCTTACAACTAGCATTAGTTATAAGTATTGTAACTACTGGTTTAATGGGGTGCACTAAGGTGATTTTTGTTTGGTATGTGCTTCGGTTTATTTCTGGCGTAATGAGTGCTTTTATTTTTGTCATTGCTGCAAGTCTAGTGCTCGATCAATTAGCTACGAGCAGGAAATCACACTTGTCAGGGATTTTTTATAGTGGTGTAGGGATAGGAATTGCATTAAGTGCTTTAATTGTTTCACCAATACATGCTTTATTTAACTGGTATGGCACATGGTTTGCCTTAGCATTATTTAGCAGTATCTTACTAATATTTATTGTCATTTTAATAAAGCCAAACACACTTAAAACACAACAGCAAACTAGTGAAACACCAATATTGCGTAAAGCTCTACCGACAAGGTGGATTAAATGGCTAGTACTTGCCTATAGTCTAGAAGGACTTGGCTATATTATTACTGGAACTTTCATCGTATCCATTGCAAATGAATCAACAAGCTTTCAGGGGGATGCAGTCTTTGTATGGTTTGTCGTTGGCATTGCAGCCATTCCATCTTGTTTTATTTGGTCAAAACTTGCACAGCGTTGGGGTTATGTAATGACATTATTTATAGCTATGTTATTGCAGTCATTAGGGATTGTGTTACCAGCATTGTCCACAAACACTTTTACCATTTACACAAGTGCTTTTATATTCGGTGCGACATTTATGGGGATTACAACGGTTGCAACTACTTTAGCAAAGCAAATTGTCCCTTTAAATAGTCATAAAATATTAGGAGTTTTAACAGCAGGCTATGCACTAGGGCAATTGCTTGGACCTTCACTAGCAGGAATATTGGCCAACTATACAAACAGTTATCAATATGCGCTAATAGGTGCATCTGCTGTTGTCCTAGTAGGAGCAATCTGTCTAATAAACGGAATAAAATATGAAAAAAATAATAGTGAACTCCAACAAATACGGTAAATAAAAAGAAGTAAGCAAGTAATGATACTTGCTTACTTCTAATATTAGTGAATATCACGTTTTTTGAAATTACCACCACGAACTTCTGAAACATCAGAAATAACAACAAAAGCACCGCTATCAATATCTTTAATGATTGTCACAAGCTTATTTTCTTCCATACGGTTAATGACACAGTTCAAAATTTCAGTTGGTTCGTTTGAAAATCCGCCACGCCCTTGTGTATAAGTAACACCACGTCCTAAACGAGCTTGAATGGCGTCACCAATTTCCTCAGATTTTGCACTGACAACACGAACATCTTTTGATTTTTCTAAACCTACTTGAATAATATCAATAACGTTTTTCGCAATATAGTACGTTAAAGCTGAATATAATGCGCTTTCTAATCCGAAAATAAAGCTTGCCCCTAAGAAAATAAAGGCATTAATAAATAATATAATATCTCCGACTGAAAACGGAATTTTACGTGATAATAGTACGGCTAACACTTCAGAGCCATCTAATGCACCACCGTTACGTAAGACAATTCCTATTCCAATTCCAAGTAACATACCACCTGATAAGACAATTAATAAAGGATCGTTTGGACCTAAAATTGTTTTAACATCATGTAATAGAACTGTGGAAATCGATAAAGCCGCTATCCCAGTACTACTCATTAATGCAAAAGTTTTTCCTACTTGTTTGTAGCCAATATAAATAAATGGGATATTAAGTACAAAGAGTAGCACCCCTAACGGAATTCCGAATAAATGGGCACCCATAATACTAATACCTGTTACGCCACCATCAATGACATTGTTCGGTATTAATACCGCTTCAAGTCCATATGCTGCGATGACTGCGCCTATAATAATCATAATAAATTTTCTTATATTTTCAACTGACTTGCCTTTTTTCATAAATCTTCTCCATTTCTTTACAATTTAAATCCAGTGATCGTACCTACATATTGTTACTTAAGATTTTGGAATAATATTTAATGCGATCGTTTTTGTTTCCGTTTTATTGCTTGAATCGGACATATTATA
Organism: Lysinibacillus sp. JNUCC-52; assembly: GCF_015999545.1. Taxonomy (NCBI): domain Bacteria; kingdom Bacillati; phylum Bacillota; class Bacilli; order Caryophanales; family Bacillaceae; genus Lysinibacillus; species Lysinibacillus sp. JNUCC-52. Next base: position 1,282,018 of record NZ_CP065546.1, on the reverse strand, counting down.
GTATCTCGTTAATAAATCATTTAAATCATTTTGAAAGTTGTTAAACTGTTCCTTTGTTAAAGATAAGTCAAGTAATGAAAAAGTAGCTTGATCCTCGACGCAATCTTCTTCAAATAAGTTTAAGTAATTTTGATATTGAGACAGTAGTGCTAATTGATAATAAGAAATATAGTTTAGCTTTTGCTTTTTCGTAAGCTTGGACCACTCCTCCGCATCTATTTTTGCTGCTCCCTCATTTAAAGCATAAAATTTTTCCGTGACAGAACGTACTTTGCGTTCTTTCACAATTTTAATAATGTTTTCATCCATTAATATTTGAATATGGCGATATAATGTAGCTTGCGGTACATCTTTAATTAAAGAAATCATCTCTAACGTACTTAAACCGTCTTCTGTATTATGCATCAGTGCCTGCAAAATCTTCATTCTCACTGGATGCATTAAAACCTCCGCTTTATTAAGCATTATGAGCCCCCTATCTGTAGAAAAGAGATGGTATTAATGGAAAACGCAAATGTTATCAATGTGAGAACATTATCAAAAAATATAATATATTTTTAAACAGATGTACAGTAAAAAGCTAATGAAATTATTATATGAATATGATAATATTATTCGTTTGTTAAAAAACTTTGCATTTTATTAGGGTGTAATGTGTAGGGACAATTGTTGTTGATATTCAGTATCGGTGCTTCCCACGCTGCCATTTTTGTTTTGGATGCGGAACTTGGGGCTACTTCTCTTAAAGGTCAAAGCTCTCATTTAACAGATGAAAAGACATCAAGATGAACTTCTTGATGCCTAGTGTAAAAAAATATAAACAAGCAGATGTTTTTAAATTAAAAATAACGCAACAATTGTCGTAACAATAAGTCCTATCGCTACAGGCAATAAATTGCGCCGTGCAAGTTCAAATGGACTGACGTTACAAATAGCAGCAGCGGGAATGAGTGCCCATGGTATAAGTGTACCGCCACCAATAAAAGACATATTATTTAGCTGCAACAATTATAATTTCCCTGGCTTGTTTACTGCTCGTATAATCATCCTTTGTATCAACGATAATTTGCTCGAAGATGGTGGTCATTAATTGCTTGCGTTCGTAATCATCGGCATTCAACCATAGTGTATCAATATTGCGGATAACAGTTCGGATTTCCACATGTTGACGCTGATCCTGCTGCTGTAACGTTTTTAGCTTTGCGTATAACTCGTTTTCTTGATGACGAAGCTTTTCACTTTCTTCTATTAACTCGTCGATGCCGATAATATCATGCTCGAACATGGTTTTCTTCTTATGTGAAAGCTTTTGCACAACAGCTAATTCCTGTTGTAATGACGACAGTTGTGCCATTGGGAATATTGCGTCGCCTTCGTTACTTTGAAAATGGCCACCGACCAAGTCATCCCATTTTGCAAAGATGGTTTGCACTAAATTGCTTTCTAAAATCATATGACTAGTACAAGCTTTTCCAGCTTTCTTGCCAGAACATCGATATGTTTTTTTCTTGCCAGCTTTATGACCAGACATTGCATGCCCGCATCGAGCACATTTTAAAAGTGAGGAAAAATAGTAATTACTCGATTCGCGCTTTCCTCCAAATGTTCTGCGTTTTTCTAACAAATCTTGTAGCTCCCAAAATTCATCACGATCTATAATACGTTCATGAATGCCTTCAAACAGCACACGTTCCCGAGGAGGCTTTTTAATGTCTTTCGGATTAGAGCTAAACATTAAGTAACCTGCGTATGTCGGATTATTAGCAATATCTCGCACAGTATCGACATGCCATTGTCCGCCTTTTCGCGTGGGGGTTCCTTTATTTGTTAATTGGCGGGCAAGTGAGAAAAAACCTAATGTCTTGGCTAATGTAAAGATGTCTTTCACAATTTGAGCTTCTTCTTTATTGATAGCTAATTCACCATCCACTACGTGATAGCCATAGGGGGGCGTGCCACCTTTCCAGTAACCCAACTTCACTTTCTTTTCCATTCCTAAACGTACCCGTTCTGCTGTATTTTCTCGCTCCCACTGGGCAATCGCAGCAACAAGTGTTATAAATAAACGACCCATCGCATTTGTCGTATCGTAAACTTCTGTAGCGGATTTAAATTTACATTCATATTGATCTAACTCAGCTAAAATTGTGTGGAGATCAGGGACAGAGCGAGTTAAGCGATCTAGCTTATACACAAGAAGGACATCGATTCCTCCTTGCTGAATGCGCTGTAGCATTGCTTGGAAATGGGGTCTATTTAAATCTTTAGCAGAATACCCATCATCAATGTAGGGCTCCTCAACAATTTCCCATCCTTGTGAAACACAATAAGCCTCTAATTTTTCGATTTGTGCAGCAATCGAAAATCCATGTTTAGCCTGTTCATCTGTGCTGACTCGAACATAGATGACGCACTTCATCAGTATTTCACTCCTTCTAAACTTCCTTTCTTTTATATATTTTACTAACTATAAAAATAATACTTTTATATGTAGATGGATTTGGATGTTGATTAAAAAATTTGATTAAAAAAGAACGAGCCGTTTTTCAATAACTGGGTATTATTTTTGATGATGGGAAGAGCCTGTTGTATGTTCAGGCTCTAGCCTTTAGTTAATTAATCAACATGTATGGTAAGGATGCCAGCTTTAGCAAGCACGAAAAAAGGGTGGATTTTGCATTTGTTCAAATGAAGTCATGAGTGTAATGAGGGACGTATGAGCAATGTGCACAAAATTTAAAATGGAAATGAATTGGACGCTTAATTTCGCCAAATATTTTCGTATGTTTGTGCCTCAAGTTGAAGTGCTTGAAGGATTTTCGAATTTGTTTGAGAAGCTACATGTAATTTAGCTGTTTTGACGTTTAATACAGCATATATAATGTTTTCTGGGATAGGGTCGTTACATCGTGCTTCTAACATTAAAGTGAGGATTGGTTGAATGTTTCGTTCGTTGATTTTTTCAGTGTTTCCTTTAAAAAACAATTTTATTAAGTGAGGAATGCCATCAATAACTAAACCTAATTCGGGAGACGAACGAACAATTAACCCATTATTAGATGTCCATAACGATTTTGGTGGATCAAACCATTCGATTTCTTTGTTACGAGTAAATTTTTTAAATGCCTTTATTGCTTGGGTATAGGAATTAATTTTTCTTTCATGAACTTCAGACAGTAAAGCATCTAAATTTTCTAGAGATTGATTTTTCTCATAGCAAAATTTAATCCGTTCTCTTAATTGTTTCCAATGATCTTTTACTGGGTGATAATCACCTTGATTTTTAATTTCAGTAATTTTGTTCATCTTTGCCAACATTGTTTGCCTAACTGTGAAATCAATGAATTGTGTTAAACCGACAGACAATTTCTCCTTTTCCACTGTCGTTATTTTCAATCACCTTCCTTTCTAAAATCATTTTAACAGAAAATGGCCCAAATGGAGATAGTAAATTGGATTTAGTTGGTATGCAGCATCCATGGGCAGTATTTGTATTTGGGGGAATGGTATGTTGTGAAAAACAGCCTGAAATGAGTAAGAAAGAAGGAACGTTTGCCAAGGATTTAATTTGAAATATGTCTTAACGAAAGTGACAAGCCTATTCGACATATTCTGATAAAAAGGAGTGTGCGTATGAAGGCTGTAAAAATGACAGAAGAAAAGGTACGTAAGTTGTTGCCAATCATTGAAAGTATTCTGTCACGGGAATATGGCAGACAGGTAACACTAAAGGACTTAACCGTGGGGGGCATTACGGTTTATAAAGACGATTGCGCGAAATAGCGCAGTCTAATAATTTTAAGGACAAACTCGAACAAAGCACGTGTGAGAGGGCATTAAAAAAACTACATCTAAATTAGATGTAGTTTCATGTATCACCATAAGGCAGCAAGATGTTGTTAACTGAAATGCATTTTATTCAGTTGATTACATAAGCGCGGCAATTTTGCTCAGAACGTACCAAGTGGAAAGCGTTCCCACATACTTAAATTAACTCGTAGTAGTTCTCTATATTTATTATATTTTTATTTCATGTAAATAGAAATCATACAATTGATCGATAGAATCGTTTGATAACAAAGGAATAGCCTTTTCAATTTTCTCACGTTCCCAATCAAACCAACGCATTTCTAATAATTTATCTATTTGTAAATCTGAAAATCGTTTTCGTATTTCTTTGGCTGGATTCCCACCGACAATCGTATAAGGCGGAACATCTTTTAATACAACAGATCCTGCAGCAATAATCGCACCTTCACCGATAGTAACCCCAGGCATAATCATTGCATTCATACCAATCCAGGCATCACTTTTAATAACCGTATTTCCTTTTGGCTCATAAGAACGTTCAATCTGTTCCGTAAACGGATACACTGTTATCCATTCTGAATGGTGATTATGATTACCACCCATTAAAATGATGACACCACTGGCAATACAAACGTAGTTTCCGATAATCAGTTTATCTAAATGCCAACCAAAATCATTAATAGGATTAAATAACTCACGAGATTTATGGTCACCCCAAAGATATCTGACACACCCGTCCTCAAAATTTTGATTTCCATAATAACCTGAGTAGTATGAATAGTCGCCAACTTCAATGAGCGGATTTGTCACTAAATCCTTAATATATTTAATTTCTGACCAATGATTATATTTTTGATTGTTCATTATGCGTACCTCGCTTCTAAGTAATTAGTTTTCATGTATCTACTTAGAAGCTTAAACGCACAGCGACGTTTTTAAGTTTTCTTAAACGACGTATCATCGTCCTCAACCTCTCACGTTTAATGAGGAAATAGTAACTTATAAAAATTAGTATGTCAAACGAGATATTGAGATTGGATGAACCGTTTTGTTTAAAAACTTGAGTGAATGGGTAGCTGGATGAAAATAAGTTGTGGAAAAACACGTTAAATTTGTTATTTTTTTGACGTAATTCATTGCTATTGATAAAATACTACAATATTCGTATATAAAGAAATTAATATAAAGCTGTGAAGGAGGAGAATAATGAAAAAATTAATTATGGTGTTTTTAGCTGCATTAATAGTAGCAGTAATTCATCCGACCATAACAGAAGCAAAAGTAATGCATGATGGAGCAGAAGTAGTCAAAGGTCAAACAGGGAAAATGACTTTTACAAAGGATATCAAGGTATATAAGAAAAATCCAAACGGCACATTTGATTCGTTAGTAGTAAAGCGAAATAACTTCTTTAGAACATATGATATTGAAAAATATGATGGTAAAACATTTTATCAGATGGGGCAATATCGGGTACAAGCAACAGATTTAGTAGTGTTCAAAGAAGTCCCATTAAAAATTCGTGCTTCCTTCTATCAAAATCCATCGTATATTAATATAAATCGCGAGAATGGAAATTATGGAAGGTACTTCAGAAAAGAAGAATCCTTTTCTATTTATTTTAAGGATACCCCAAATGGACAAATAGTGGAATATTGCGATGACATTAATGATGGGACTTACGATTCTTGTAGACGTTATCTTGGTACAGATCTTAAAATTGCTGACACGATACTAGGAGAAGAAAAGCGTTATAAGCTAATAGAAAATACAATAGGAAAACACGCTCCATTAAAAGAATCGCAACCAGATGTCATGTATGAAAAGGGAAGCATTTTTGTCACAGGTGGGTTGATTATTAACGGGTATGTATTAGTCTTTGTAACGGAAAAAGACTATTATGTTTGGCTACCTGATAATGTCTTAAAGTTAGTCGGAGATAAATAATGCTTTCTTTTAAAGAACTTAAGGAGTTGCTTTAAAATAACCAAGATAGCTTAATCGTCATCTTGGTTATTGCTTTTCTTTAAAGAGTTTATGTTAGAAAATAAAATTTTTAATCCGATTATAAAATAAATAAACCCAAATGTCTTTAATGTTATATTCGTAGTTAGGTCACTATCGGTTATGCTCATTAATAAATTGCCGAAGAAGACTAAAATAAGTCCAATTAATCCAGTAATATATCTCAATGATTCATCTCCTTATTACAAAAAGCCACTCGGGTGAGTGACTTGTATTGTGTCTTACACATTAAATGCGGTCGAGTTTATTCTAAATTATCAATAGCATATTGAGCTTCTTCTTTGGTGAATTTTTCTCCGTATTCAGATATTAATTGCTCGTAAATAGCCGAATTTGACATATTCATCATATCTGCGTATGATTTTGCTTTTTTCAATGCATTTTCTTTCCAATCAAATACAATATTATTTATAGCGTATTGAGCAGCATCCGCAGGGAAATTTTCCCCATATTCCGATGTTAATTGATCGTAAATCCCTGCCTTTGACATATGCATCGTTTTAGCATATTGCTCTGCTTTTTTTAACGCTGACTTATGCTCACGTGGGACACTTGCCTCTTTTGCCTTCGCTTCTGCTTGAGCTTTGGCCTCTGCTTTCGCTTTAGCCTCCGCTTCTGCTTTAGCTTTAGCTTCTGCATCTGCCTTAGCTTGTGCTTCTGCTTTCTCTTTAGCTTTTTGTTCTGCTAACGCTTTTTCTTCAGCTTCCTTCGCCTCACGGGTAGCTTTTTCTTCTGGCGTTTCTTCCACTTTTGCTACAGTTTCTACTTGTTTTTGTGTATCTTCTTTTTCTGTAATTTCTGCTGGATCTGCTGTCATGCCAAAACCAATAAAGGAAACAATCATTACCGCTACTGATATTCCAGTAAACTTAATTTGTTTTTTAGCTTTTGAAACATTCTTTTTAATAAATTGAACAATAGCCATAATAGCAAAAACTATAATAGCTAAAAAACTTAACACTGCTACAATTAAAAATAAATTATCCATGAATATATCCACGCTCCTTATTGACTATTTTATTGGTAAAATTGGAAAAAGTATATATAAAAATAAACAATTTTATATTATTAAAGCCTATTATTATTATTAGTTTTCAAATGTTTGCTAAAGAATGGGCAACAAAAAGTTGTGGGAAAACGAGTTAATTTTGTTATATTTTTGACATTATTGTATTCTATTGATAAAATAATACGATATTAGTAGGCAAAGAAATGAGCTACAAAATGATTAGGAGGAGCATAATGAAAAAATTATTTATTGTACTATTAGCAGCATTTGTATTGTCGATAGTGAATCCAACAAAATCAGAGGCTATTAGGTTTGATGGAGCCGAGGTGCATAAAGACCAAACGGGGAAAATGACGTTTACGAAAGATATTAAGATTTATAAGAAAAATGAAGATGGCACATTTGATTCGTTAGTGGTGAAGCGCAATAATTATTTTAAAACGTATGAAATTGAAAAATATGATGGTAAAACATTTTATCAAATGGGGCCATATCGTGTACAAGCAACAAATCTAGTAGTTTTTAAAGAAATACCGATGAAAATTCGCGCATCTTTCTATCCAAATGTAACGTATATCAATATTAATCGTAATAGCGGCGAATATGGTAAAATCTTTACGGAATGGCGTGATACTAACATCTCAGATATGAATGGTGATCAAATGTTGAGATATTGCAGGGACACTGGAAATGGCTTAAAGTGCGAAAAGCATTATCCTGGTTCAGATATGAAAGTTCTTGATACAATATTTAAAAAAGCTGGTGTTCGTTATGAAGTAACGGAAGACTCTGAAGCGAAAACCTATCCATTAGAAGGTTCTAAAACGGAAAAACCGATGCCAAAAGGTAGCATAGTTTATTCAGTGAGTGATTCCATTAATGCTTTTCTATGTGTAAAAGAAGACCTAGAAGCAAAAGACGAACAATGCAAATGGCTTCCAATAGGTATTTTAAAACCGATTTATTAACGTGCTGAATTAGTAGGAAAAACAAGTATATATTGTGTAAAGCCCAGGTACTCGGAGATTTTGAGCCTGGGCTTTGTTTTGTTGCATCTGATTTATAAAGGTTGGATTAAGTGAAATTATCCATTTCATATATCAATCATCTACTGCATAAAATTTTATCTATACGTAGAAAATACGTATTAATCACTTTACTCCTTTTATATTGATACGTATAATATACGTATAGTCGAAAGGGGTAAAATAATGAAAAAGAGAGAGTTAGAGAAACGCTTCTCGGCTAAAGGGTGGAAATTCTTAACCCATGGTGGCAAACATGACATATGGGTGTCACCAACTGGCAAGAAAGAACAAATCCCAAGGTATAGATAAGTTAATGAAGATTTAGCAAAAGGGCTAATCAAGAAGCACAAGCTGTAAAAGGGGTGGTTTAAAGCCCATTAAAATAGAATCGAAAGAAGGGTAAAAATGAAAAATGTTGTCGTTTATCCTGTGGTTATTTCACCATTATCAGCAGACGGCTTTCACTTAGTGACAATTCCTGATATTGACGGGATTACTCAAGGGGAAACTATTGCTGAAGCAATTGAATATGCAAGGGACTATATAGGTAATGCCATAGTGTTTGCAGATGAAGCAATAAATAAACCGTATACTGTATCTTTCAAGGCAAAAGAAGAAGATATTGTAACACTTGTAGATGTTGATATAGAGGCACATAAGAAAGCTTTAGATTTAACACCAGTAAAGAAAACGTTAACTATTCCTAGCTATTTAAACGATTTAGGTATAAAACAAGGTATAAACTTTTCCCAAACTTTAACGGATGCTTTAAAAGATAAATTAGTATAATAAATATACAAAGTAGCATAATAAATTAACTAATAATTTAACCTCTCTCTTTTTATTTTCGGCTTGATCATTTCAAGCCGTTTTTTTATTTTATTCGAATTCTTTCCGTATTGCTTTAAATTGTTGCCTTGTTTTAGAAGCCTCTTTATCATATGTCTTCCATTGGTGACAGTGTACCGCCACCCACCCAAATTCCAGTGATTTGTCCGAGTGCGGTAAGGGTTGCTGTACCTCCACCAATAGCATTGCCGAATAAACTACCGACAGAACCAGCTAACGAAATGCCAGAGAAGCCCGAGCCGTCTAAACCTGTAATGGCACCTACAACGGCAAGGGTAATGACTGCAATTTCCTTCGTTAAGGGTACAACAGCGGCTAAGCCGACGCCTAAATCATTCACAATACCATGAGAAGCGGCAGGGAGAAAGTCACCGATAATTTTGGTAAATCCTGAGTCACCAAGGTAGAAGAAGGCTGCTATTGGGATAACGGGTCCAAATACTTTAAATCCAAATTGGAATCCTTGAATTAAGTAACTTGTCGATTTCTCAAATCCTTGTTTTTTGTGTGCCACAAGACAGAGCACTAACAAAATAAAGACAGCTGTTCCACCAATAAGGGCAGTGGCATCACCGCCTTGTAATTTCAATACGGACATAGCGATAACATCGAGTAAAAAGGTGATCGGAATTAGAATGGCAAAAAATCGTTTTTGTCCAGATGTTAGCAAATGTTCATCTTTCACTTGCTCGATACCATCAGTCGTTTCGTGTGCTGTATGAAAATGAAGTGTGCCTCGTTTCATATCACGTTTTAAAAAGTAAAAAGCAACAATTGTTGTAACAAGCCCCATCGTAATGACAAGTGGAATGCTGGCTGATACAACGTCTCCAACTGGAATTCCCGCAGCATCGGCAGTCAGCTTCGGCGCCCCTTGAATGACAAAATCACTCGATAGCGCAATTCCGTGACCAAATAAATTCATTGCCATCGCTACACCTAATGCTGGTAATCCTGCACGAATAGCGACTGGTAAAAGAACAGCTCCTAATAGTGCAACTGCAGGAGAGGGCCAGAAAAACCAAGAAATAATCATCATTAAAATCCCAATTGTCCAATAGGCAAGAGTTGGTGTTTTAATGAATTTTGTAAAAGGTGCAACCATGACCTCATTAATACCAGAAGTCATTAATACACGACTCATCGCAACAATAATGGAAATAATTAATATGGTAGATAACAGTTCGGTAATCGCGTAAATAAAGCTGTTAAAAACACCACTTATAGAAGAAGTGAGATCACCAGTAGCGACAATCGCAAGTAGGAATATGCCTAGAATGCAAATGAGGGTAGTATCCCGACGTTTAACCATAAAGCCAATGATTAAGACAATAAACACAACATAAATCCAATGGAGAGCAGTCAATTCAATCCCCATAATTTTTCCCCCTCAAAATAGGTCTAATTATAGAATATGAGAGGAATTTTAGATGGTGCTCAGTTTCGGAAATAAAAGGTGAGAGTCGATGTGATAAAAATACACAGTAGATTTATTTTATGAGAATTATGTTTACAAAATAAAAAAATGTACACTATTAAAATTGAATTTAGCAATGTACATTTTGATAATATGTGCAACATTATAAACAAGTAATGATGTAAGAAACCATTAAGTACAAATTCTTGTCTTTAATATTACAGATTAGTTTGAAGGTTTAGGATGGAATCGTTTAATAACAGCCTCGTTTTTGGTGAATAGCTGCTTCTAGCTGAGTTATTATTAACTATGGTGAAGGGATTTATTATTTTACTGCATACTTTTCTAAATCTGCACTTGCCCGGTTTACCATCGCTGCCATTTGACCTCTCGTGACATGATCAAATGGATAAAATCCTCCATCTTCTCTTCCGTTAATAATACCTTTACTACTTAATTTTAAAATATCTGCATATGCCCAAAAATCTTTTGAAACATCATAATAACTGGACTCATCCGTAGGTAATGGATAATTTAATATTCTCGATAAAATACCTGCTAATTGTGCTCTTGTGATATAGGCATTCGGATCAAAAATGTGTTCATTTGTTCCATTCACAATATGATACTTATAGGCAATTTCAATAGCACGTTTTGCCCAATGATTTGCTGGCACATCCTTGAAATTATTAGGTACAGTTTCGTTTGTTTTGTCTAAACCGATGGCACTAATAACGATAGCAGTAGCCTGAGCTCTTGTTAAATTACCATTTGGATCGTAAGTGTATTCGTTTTTGCCATTAATCCAGCCTTTTCGGTAAAGGGCCATAATATCCTGTTCTGCCCAATGATTTTCCGTATCTATAAAGTTATGTTCACCATTCGCCCACGAAGAATAAAATTTCCAAATACCATTATCCGCTTGAGGTAACTCCCAGCTACCTGTTCCTCTTAAATGATATTTCTCTACAAGTCTTAACTTATATTTTAAAGATAAATCATTTTCGTACCATATCGTGTAATTTCCTGGTACTAGCTTTTTGCCACCGATATAAGTAGGAGAGTCACTGCTTTTTACAGTAAATTTGGCAAATGCTGATTTTGAAGTATGATCAAAAAGAAATTTTCCATTATGGTTATTCACAATAGATTTTACTTCATTATTAGCAATGCCGTCGCCTCCTATTTCCACATCATCCTTCCAAATTCGTCCATAAAAAGGGAGGCCTAATACTATTTTATTGGGATTAATTCCTTTATCTAATAAATATTTAATCGAATTTTCAACAAATGATAAACTTGCGACAGGACCAACTGAACCACCATTATAGCTTTCATCATACGCCATTACCATTAAATAATCGCTATACTCACTTAGTTTCATGTAATCATAAGAACCATGCCACCCAGTTGTCCACCCATATGGATTTGCAGCTACTGCTATGGAAATTGTTTTATTATTAGGCATTTTTTCACGTAATAATCGGATGAAATCTGTAAACTCATCTTTATTTGTATAGTTTAAATTTTCTATATCAATATCGACGCCATCTAAATTATTTTTTACAACAGAATTGACGATTTGAGTAGACAATATATCTCGATTTGTCATTGCGATTTGTGCCAATTTACGGTCCCAATGATTAGAAATGAATGGTACAACTTTTAAACCTCTATTATGTAATGCATCGACTAAACTTTTATCAATCGTAGCACTTAAACTACCATCTGCATTTAAATCAAAAAAGCTGGGTGTCGCCGTATTTAACGCACCATGAGTCATATCTATATTTTTTATGAAAGAGCTAGTATTCCCGCTATATAAATATGACATATGTATATCATTCGCTGAGGCGTTAGCACTAAATGAAGTAGCTAATAATGTAGTGAGCATAGCTGGTATTATCAAATATTTTTTTAATGTATTCTTCATTTCTTTCTTCCTTTGTATTAGATTTTATCCACTTTATTATCTATTAATTTCGTAAACGATATCAATTATTAAAATATGGTTTCATTGAGTTGTTTTGTAAATTTATGATATTAAGAGGTTAATAAAATCAAGCTTTCAAGCAGGGAATATTTTACATGTTGAGAATTTGCACTTCGTATAAAGTTTTATTAATAGTAGTTGTATATAGAAAAATCTACATATTATGAATTTGAAAAATTTCATTTATGATTAACATTTACATAATAATCGTTGTGGAAGACATTTTGGATAGGGGAAAGAAGGGCAATTGCGAGCTTGTGTAGTATACTGAAAAAAATAATTAAAATAATTTACAAATAGATTTTCGCATGATAAGCTAAAAAAGTCCTAAAATGAACGGAGGTTCACGTATGCAATATTTAAAAGAGGAAATAAAAAATCGAATCTTATTAGCTGCATTGGATGAATTTAAAGAAAAGGGTTATTTAAGTGCATCCATTAGAAATATAGCTAGTAACGCTGATATTGCATTAGGTACAGTATACAAATATTTTAAAAATAAGGAGGATTTATTTAATTCGATAGTAGAGCCCGTCTATAATGATTTGTTTGCTGCCATTAATAAAATTATAATGACTGAAGTTAACCCAGATGATAAATTGATTGAGATTAAAAATAAAATTTTAGACATTTTCAAAGGGCACAGTAAAGATCTATTAATACTTTTTGGTAAAAGTAAAGGTTCTAAATATGAGTATTTTAAGGACGAACTTGTGGATGTACTACATAAAATACTTCAAAAAGAAACCTTCTCTCGTTTTGAAGATAAAAGCGTTGTGAAAGAACCATTTATTTTCTATGTCCTTTCAGCAAACTTTATAGAAGGAATATATACCATTTTGAAGACACAAGAAAATGGTGAAAAAATTGGTATGCTCATTGACCAGCTAATATTTTTATCATTTCACAGTATTGAAAGACGATTTGAAGAAATGTCTCACATTTACTAATGTGGGTATTTTTTTAGAACAAAAATGAACATATGTTCATGTTTGTTCATTATAGTAATTTTACGTATTTTAGCACATTCAACAGGAGGAGATTACAATAGCAAAGTATCTTTATAAATTAGCAAATTGGTCAACGGCACATAAAAAATCTGTTCTTTTTAGTACTTTAGGGATACTGATTATACTAGTATCGTTAGTATTGTATTTTAAACCATCATTTAATGGAGAACTTACTATTCCAAATACGCCAGCTGACAAAGCAGCTGAACTAATTAAAGAGGAATTTGCAGGTGCTGCCAAACAATCTACCCTAAACATTGTATTTAAGGCACCCGATAATGAAACATTAGAATCAGAAGATGCTCAAAGCAGTATTTCGGACCTTTTAAAGGAGATAAGTGAAGATACTAAAGTAGCAAGTGTGTTATCACCGCTAGAACTAAACAATCTAAATGAAGATAAAACGATTGGTTACGCACAAGTTACATTTGCAGTAGAAGCGGATAAAGTTTCAGAGAAGTCGAAAGAACATCTTTTAGATAGTATTAATCTCACAAGAAATGCAGGTATTCAAACAGAAATAAAAGGTGGAGATATAGTTTTCTCTGATATAGAGTTTGAGGGAATTTATGAAGTTATTGGAGTAGTCGTTGCCTTTATTGTTTTAGCCATAACATTTGGATCCTTTATTGCAGCAGGCCTACCAATTCTTATAGCGGTATTAGGTTTAGGTATTAGCTTATTAGGAATTATGTTTGGTGCTTATTTTATTGATTTAAATTCTATTTCTATCATTCTAGCAGCAATGCTAGGTTTAGCAGTAGGGATTGACTACTCCCTATTTATAATTACACGATTTAAAATAGAATTAGCAAAGGGGCATACTGTAAACAATTCAATCGCTATAGCCATCGGAACATCTGGGAGTGCTGTAGTATTTGCTGGGTTGACTGTTATAATTGGTCTTTTAGGTTTATCAGTAGCCCAAATACCATTTTTAACGCTGATGGGTGTTTCAGCGGCTATCAGTATATTTGCAGCAGTTCTGATTTCTATTATCACTTTACCAGCCATTTTAGGAATGGTTGGCCATCGTTTGTCACCTGCGAAGAAAAATTTATTATCGAACAAGATTACTGGTAATAGCAAGAAAAAGGCTGGAACGAAAGCGGACTTGTGGGGGAGATTAGTTACTAAACACCCTGTCGTTTTATCGTTATTAGCGATTGCATTCCTTGCCATTCTTACAATTCCTTTCTTCCATATGAATTTGGGTCTGCCATCTGATGGGACAGCTAAATCAACAGAGATGACGGAAAGAAGAGCGTATGATTTACTTACCGAGGCGTACGGAGAAGGCTTTAATGCACAATTAATAGTTGCTGCAAAAGTAGATGCATTGACAGAGGAAACACAACTAGCTGCAGGTGAGATAGTTCAAGAATTAAGTGAATTAAAAGATGTAAAAACGGTTTCACCGCCAATTCCAGGCCCTTCTGGTAAAATCTTTATGATACAAATTACACCACAGTCTGGACCAGATGATATAAAGACAAAGGATTTGGTAAATCTTATAAGAGACAAATCTAAAGAAACCAAAAATGAACATGGTATTGAACTAATGGTAACTGGAACAACGGCCATGAACATTGATATATCACAACAATTGAATGATGCGCTACCTTTGTTTGCATCCTTGATAGTCGGGCTAGCCTATATACTTTTAGTAATGGTCTTTAGATCACTATTAGTACCGTTAAAAGCTGTTTTAGGTTTCTTGCTTTCTTTAGGAGCAACATTAGGATTTATGGTATTCGTTGTGCAGGACGGACATTTCGTCAATTTCTTTGGCTTCCCAGCACAATCTCCAATACTAGCATTTTTACCTGTTATTACAATCGGAATATTATTCGGATTAGCGATGGACTACGAAATATTCTTAGTTAGTAAAATGAGAGAAATTTATATCCATTCTGGAGATAGTCGGAAAGCTATTTTATATGGCATGAGAGATAGTGGCGGAGTAGTAACTGCTGCAGCTCTCATCATGATGGCAGTATTTTTCGGATTTATGATGAATCCTGATGCGATGATTAAATCAATAGGAATGGCCCTCGCTTTTGGAGTATTCTTCGATGCATTTATAGTAAGAATGACCATAGTTCCTGCTGTCATGTCTCTAATGGGGAAAACTGCGTGGTATATTCCTAAATGGTTAGATAGGATTCTACCGAATATTGATGTAGAAGGAGAATCTATTACACATACAGAAAAAAATAATATAAATTAAGAAAGCTGCATAATGCAGCTTTTTTTGTAGCAAGAAAATGAGATGGGATATCCCTGTATTTAGCTATATAACATAATAGAAGTAGGTAAAAATCATAACTTATTCAAGAATTTACGTAAGATATTTAAGGTGAAAACTAGATAATTCATGTTTTAATTTAGTTAAATCTAAATATAGGAAAATTAAAAATAGGGGAATACTATGAAAAATATTGCAAAGTTATTGGTTGCGTCTTTTTTATGTTTAAGTATATCTTTATCATTAATTACCTATGTTTCTGCGAGTGAAGATGGAAAAGGTGATAGGCTTCACTAAGTTTGACAGATAAACTAAAGAGAGGAACACAAAGGAGAGAACAGAAATGAAAAAGGTAATAAATATCACACTGATTTGTCTAATGGTTTCTGTTTTTTGTTCAACTACTCATTATCGTGCTGAGTCAACATATGACAACGATCCTGACCTATTACTCATACCTTACAAAAAAATATTAGAAAACTTAAGTAATGAATAGGGGGTAAGAATGTATATTCCAGAAAAAAACAAAGATAAATTTTTAAATAGCGTCCAAGATATGACACTACAAGAATTTGAACAACGATTAAGACAACAATACAAAGAAGCAGAAAAGTATATAAATCAATCTGCTGGAGAAAGCGTTGTTATCTATCCTTAACCAATTCCTAACGCAAACCAAGATGTATTAGCAATTCCGTTACATTAATACTCTAAATATAAAAGATTGGGCACCCATAAAAGTGAGTGTCCGATCTTTTTAAATTTTAAGGAGGACATTAAGCGTCGGACTATTGATACAAAATGATATTTAATCAAATATTTTAACTTTCTTGACAACAATAATGAGAAATATATAATTAAATTATAGTGAGAATCATTATCAATTAAAGAATTTGATACATTTATGTAATAAATCATAGATGCTTTATTTTGTTCTTAATTGAGAATGGTAATCATTTAGGGGTAGTAGTAGTAAAAGCTTTAAAAGGAGGCTGAAACGCACAAGAGAGGTTAAACTAATCAAAAATTCTGGATTCCTAGTGATTTAAAATAATTTTAATTTTCAGGAGGTCAGAGTAGTATGAAGAAATTTATACAATATGTAGCAATGACATTGCTCATTTTTGGTGCAGTATTACCTTACTTTGGCATGGAAGTAAAAGCGGCGGAGAATACCGAAGCTAGCTGTACAATAGACTATTCAGCAAGTTTTAATGTTTTAAAAGAGGACAAATCAGAGGATTCAGTAATGATTAAGAGTGGCTATGTAAAGAAAGAAGCTACATTACAAAAAGAGAATGGTCAATATACGGTAGATATCACGGTGCCAGGACAATTTTCTACTTGGTACAGAGGGTTTAAAGTCGAGTCAGGTGGGGAGTTAAAAGAAGCTATTAAAAAAGAAAAAGATTCGGAAGAGAATGAGGTTTACACATTCGCAATAGACCAACATGATGACCCAATCCGAGCATGGGTTGATATATACGTTAAATTGGAGCAACCTGTACCTTTTCTTTACGATAATAGATATACTGTTTACCTAGTACTCTCGAATGTTAAGGAAACTAACCGCGTTTGTAAAGAAGCACCAAAGCAACCAGAAACATTAGAGCAAAATAAAGATAATGAAAAAGGAAATACCAACGGCAGTGAATCAGGTTCTGGCGAGAACAATAACACTACAGCAAACTTCAAACAAGAAGGAGTAGTTCAATTTGAATTTCCACAACATGAAAGAGAAATAACGACATTCTTACAAACATCAAATACAGTATTTGAAGATAACAAATATAAAGTTACTCTTTCGTTAAATACACAAAATAAATTACAGGAATTCACTGTAAAACAAAATGAAAAAGAGATTGCAAAATGGTCCAACAAAGTAGCATCAGTAGTACCTGTTGCAATGCCAAACACAGCAACATTATCATTTGAAGCTGACACGCTAGATAACCTTGTTTTTGAAGCGGTAACGACTAATAAATTAATATCTGCGAATGTAACAGCTATAGTGAGAGATGAAGCTTCCGCTTCAAAAAAAAATAATAATACAACAGTGCCGGTTACAGGTGATGTAACGGGTGGCTCTACACAATCAACTAATGGGCTGTATACAGTGGATTATACGTTTATAAAGGGATTAGGTTCTGGTACTTCAATGATGGACCAGTATGTGATTAAACCAGCGTATGTGGTGAAAAGTGGTTCTTCCTATCAAGTTCAATTAACATTAAAAAATAGTTCATGGATTACTGGGTTTACTGTGAACGGTTCAACACCTACTACGATAAGCGACGCCAATGATGTAAGAGTCGTTCAATTTACATTACCAAATTTAGCAGATCGTTATGATGCATGGGTAAAAGTAGATATTGAGGATATAAAATATCACCATAACTATAATATCTATTTACAATTCAACGAAGGTTCCCTTTCAAAGATAAGTGATAGTTCAACCTTCCCAATTACAAGTGGCCCAATTGATACTCCACCAATGAATAAAGATTTACCTAAAAAAGAAACAAAGATAGACCAAGCTGTAGGAAACTTTATCCAAGAGGGCGCAGTGAAATTTGAGATTCAACAGAATGCAAAAGAACTAATGGCATTCTTACAAAAAGCGAACACTGTATTTGAAGATAACAAATATAAAGTGACGCTTACATTGAATACAGGTAACAATTTGCAACAATTTATTGTGAAACAGAATGGTAAAGAAATTGCAAAATGGTCAAATAAAGCAGCATCACGAGTGCTTATAGTAAATGACAAAACAGCTACACTTTCATTTGAAATGGAGACACTTGATAACCTTGTTTTTGAAGCGGTAACTGCTAATAAGACAATTACCTCAAATGTAACTGCAACGAAGACAATGACAAATGAAAAGATTACTCGCCAGCCAATCACATATAAAATGGAAGCTGATCCAAATGGTAAAATACCTGATTTTATTACGAACTATCTAGCACCTTACTTCACGAAAGCAGAATTAGTGACGATTGATGATAAACGTTATATCGAAATGACACTAATCGGTAAGGCGTATGGTTTCGAAACACTTGCTTATATTGATGCAGAAGGTAAGCAACAAGATATCGAGATTATTAGTTCTAAAGGTGAAAAATTGGATCAAGTGCGCGTAGTCCGTTTACCATTAGTGCAAGATAAAAATGGCGTAACGAAAATATTTGTCGATTCTGGAAGCTTAGGCTATGGGGCGTACACATTATTCTTTACGTTTAATGTCCCAGCTTTAGAGGAAGAAGCAACAATCATAGAAGAAGATACAAATATTGTAAATAGTACTATTGTTGAAAATCCATTTACAGATATCGACAATGTATTTAGTAAGGATGAAATTCTAGCTTTATATGCTGCTGGCATTACAACAGGTACATCAGCCACAACATTTAGTCCAAATAGAAATATCACGCGTGCGCAATTTGCAGTGATGATAGCTCGTGCTTTAAATATTTCATCCAATAAAGAAACTGCATTTACGGATGTGAAAGGCAAATGGTATGAAAAAGAGGTACAAGCACTTGCAGAGATTGGTATTGTTAAAGGTGTCAATGCCACAACATTTAATCCAAATGCAAATATTACACGTCAACAAGCAGCAGCGATTATATTGCGTATGCTTGAATATAAAGGCTATAAAGTAACAGTGGATAAAAATGCTTTAACGTACAAAGATGCTAATAAAGTATTTGACTACGCAAAGCAAGCAGTATCAGAATTACAAGCACTAGACATTATGACGGGATCCAATGGCTATTTAAACCCGCAAAGTAATTTAACACGTGCACAAATGGCGAAAATATTAAAACGTTCACTAGAGTTAGTAAATTTAATCTAAAAGATTAATAATTTTAAGTTAGGTACTATTACTATCCCGAAACGCTTTCTAGCAGTTGGGTGAGGTGATTATGTTTCATGCTTGCTTGTGGTGCTATAAGAATTTTGTTCGGGCAATGCAGTCTTGTGCAAATTGCCTCAGCAATCGTGAAAAAAATGCAATTCAAGTTTAACTTGAATTGCATTTTTTATCTTTTTTAGACATGCTAGTTTTCTATGTAGCCCATCGATAGTCTTTTCTATTTCTTTCTGACAATTCGTTAAAAAAACGTGTATATTTCAATGGCTGGACATCTAATGGTTGTTTCAAAGTAGACTGTGCTTTAGCAACTTCCACTAGATATGTAAGTGATTAATATTGAGAAAATATATCATCTTTCATTTGGCGAAGCGAAAACATTTTATTGCTCGTTTTTATCGTGAAAGGAAACATATTCCAAGGAAGCGATGAAATAGGATGAAAAGATAATGCATATATTGAACTTTAATCCTCAAACATAGGAGTGGGGCAAGTGAAGGATGTAGATTTGTTTTTAGAGAACTTACATTACTTTGATAAAACATTTAAGTTAATAATCAATCAACATAGTAATCAACGAAAAGTCGAGTATATACAGTTGAGTGATTTAATCAATAATTATTCTTCGTTTATTACAAACCGTGACAATGAAAAACATTGGAATCATATAAAGCAATCGATTGAAATAATAACATTAATCGAAAATCTTAGAAATAACTCTTCTATTTGTATCCAAATCATAGAAAAATATCGAGCTTTAGTATTGGGATTAGAAAACGAGGAGATAACCGATTATTTTCGTAATATAGAAGACTGCATTGAAAAGGAATTCGGGGATTTTCAAATTAATAGTCAGTCGAAAGTACTCATGGTAGGTTCTGGGGCTTTCCCTTTAACATTATTGATGGTTGCGGAACGAACAGGTGCAGACGTTTTTGGAATTGATATTGATGATGAAGCGATTCGGTTGGGAAGACATGTAGTAAATAAATTAGGAAGACATTTATCAATTCAAATTGAGAAGAAGACAGTAGAGGAACTAACAGTTATTAAAAAAATTAGCCATATAATATTTAGTTCGACTGTTAGCAATAAATATGACATATTAGAGCAATTGTATGATTTAACGAACGAAGATGTACTCATTGCTATGCGTTATGGTAATGAGTTAAAGTCTATTTTTAATTATCCAATGCAGAAAGTAGACGAAACCAAATGGTATATAGTAGAGGAAATTAGACACCCTCAAAGTGTGTTTGATGTTATTTTGTATCAAAAAGTACAATGAAGACAAGGAGAAGGTAATGACTGAATTTAATAATGTTTTACTGTTAGGAACCGGGCCAACAGCAATACAACTAGCTGTAAACTTCAAAAATTATTTTAATAGTCAAGTAGCGATTGCTGGTCGAGAATCTTTACGCTCCAAAGTTTTCTTTGAAACTGTCGTGCAGCATCAGCTTGCACTTAAGGTAGACGTACAAAATAAACAACATCAATCTGTTGCAGGAGAATGTACTATCGATGCTCTTTTTAAAGGCTATCATTTAGTTTCTGGTAATTGGGATACTATTGTACTTAGCATTACAACAGATTCATATTTTTCAGTATTAGCACAAATCGATACGACAGTGTTGAAGAGGGCTAGCTGTTTTATATTAATTTCACCTACATTTGGCTCTAGTCATTTAATAACTCATTTCTTAAAAAAAATATCACCTCAGGCTGAGATAATTAGCTTTTCAACCTATTATGGAGATACTAGATGGTTAGATGGGATTCCATCAAATGAAGTATTGACCACAGGCGTAAAGAAAAAAGTTTATATCGGATCAACTTACGCAAACTCGGTTAGCGTGGCTAAATTATCTAAACTGTTTCGCCATTTAGGGATTCAATTAAAAAAATTAGCATCTCCTTTTGAAGCAGAGACAAAAAATATTTCTTTGTACGTGCATCCTCCCTTATTTATGAATGATTTTTCATTAAAAGCAATATTTGACGGCAATAATATCACAAAGTATGTTTATAAACTTTATCCTGAAGGTCCTATTACTTATACAACAATTCGGCATTTGTTAAATTATTGGAAAGAAATGATGGGAATTGTCAAACACTTCAATATTGAACCACTTAATTTATTGCAGTTTATGGTAGATGATAATTATCCATTACATCCAAAAAGTATAGCTAGACAAGACATAGAGAATTTTAATCATCTTGAGCCCATCCATCAAGAATATTTGCTCTATATTCGTTATGCATCCTTATTAATTGACCCATTTTCTATACCAAATGAAAAAGGAAAATACTTTGATTTTTCAGCAGTCCCTCTTAGAGAAATTTTTATTAATCACGACGGAGAATGGGATATTCCTAGAATGCCAAAAGAGGATTATTATCGTGTGAAAATCATCCAAGGAATTGCCAATGCACTAAAATTGAAAACGCCAACGCTTGATCATTTTGTACAAACCTATGAAGAAAAACTGCAACAAGTAGTGGCTACATCTGAGAATAAAATATATTCAGAAGCCTTCCAAGTCAAATCTTTTTCACAAGAAATCGAGATGATTTATAAGGAAATTAATTATTGAAAAACAAGATAATGTGGAGGAATACACATTGAAAACCAGGTGCTCATGAAATATGGGTACTTGGTTTTTTTTATGTAGTATTGAAATTTTCAAAGGTACTTTGATCTCACTTGATACATCTATTGCTGATATTTTTTCGAGAAACCTACTAGTAGGAATCCCAGGCAAAGCGGGAAATCCTTCTTTTTTGTATTTTTCTTATTAATGAAAGAAGATAGAACCTCCTATAGATAATGAAGGGTATTTTTAAAATTGTTAATTCTCAAACCATTAACATTTGTCAGTATTATTCGGTATCTTTCTTTAGTATTTTTAATTTGAGTGTACTTTTTGAAAGGAAATTTAATCATACTTTTTGTATTGATGATGACAATCACATATTTTACAGCACTCATTTACTTATAGGTACATTTTATATATTGATTCTATTAAGGAAGTGACTGTACCCAAACATATCAATCAAAGTCAAGAGATACTATTTTAGTTAAAATGAAGTTGTGAAATGTGGCTGATGTCAACGCTACATATATTAGCGTATTTTGGTATAAAACACGCTTAATGAGTAGCTAAATTTATCTTTACAGTAAGGAATGTTTTAAGTTAAAAATTTTAAAGGATGGTGTTAGTAATGGAACAATACATCGGAGAAATTCGCATGTTTGCAGGGGATTATGCTCCTGAAGGATGGAGTTTGTGCAATGGGCAAATATTATCTATTGCTAATAATGAAGTGCTATTTACACTAATTGGTACTACGTATGGGGGCAATGGACAGACGACGTTTGCCTTGCCTAATTTTCAAAGTAGGGTCATCGTACACCAAGGACAGAATCCAGGAACTGGCACTAATTACGTAATAGGTCAAATGGGAGGGGTAGAGTCTGTGACGTTAAATGCATCACAACTTCCAGCTCATACGCATCAAGTAAATGCTTCTTCACTAGAAGGCACAACACCTAGTCCAAAAAATGCGGTATGGGCAAAAAATATGCAATACTCGACGCAACCACCAACAGGCACATTGGATACAACAATCGTTTCAAGTGTTGGAGGAAATATACCGCATGACAATGTGATGCCGTTTTTAACAATTAGTTATATCATCGCGCTTTTCGGTAATTACCCATCATTTGAATAGGAGGAATGTAAAATGGATCCATTTGTAGGTGAAATTAGATTATTTAGCTTTGGACGCGTTCCAAGAGGATGGGCATTATGTAACGGGCAATTATTGTCAATTAATACAAACCAAGCTTTGTTTTCCTTATTGGGCACAACTTATGGGGGGGATGGAAGGACAACTTTTGCCTTACCTGATTTACGAGGAAGGGTTCCTGTTCATGTAGGGAACAGTGTGGCACTCGGACAAAAAGCTGGACAAGAGACACATGCATTAACAAGTAATGAGATGCCAGCACATACCCATATTGTGACTGCTAGCTCGGAAAGTGCTACGTCGAAAGTGGCTACTGGTAATGTATGGGGCTCAACCGATATTAATATGTATGCATCTAATCAATTGAATACGATTATGAATGCACAAGCGTTATCGCCAGCAGGAAATGGGCAATCACATCAAAATATGCAGCCCTTTATTGTGGCAAATTATTGCATTGCTTTATTAGGCATATATCCTCCAAGAAATTAATAACAAAGGAAGTGAAAAAAATGTCAGAAGCGTATATTGGAGAAATCAGAATTTTTAGTGGTAATTTTGCACCTCAAAACTGGGCTTTTTGTAATGGTCAGCTAGTAAATATTGCGTCGAACAGCGCCTTATTTGCCATTTTAGGAACCATATATGGAGGAGATGGAAAGACAACCTTTGCTTTACCAAATTTAAATGGACGGGCAGCGATTCATCAAGGAACAGGTGCAGGATTAACGACAAGGAATATAGGCGCAGCTGGAGGTTTGGCAACTGTTACATTATTAACAACACAAATGCCTAGTCATAATCATCGCGCTACTTGCAACAATGACCAAACAACCAATATTGAGCCAGCAGGAGCATTATGGACGGAACAACAAGGGAGAGGTTCTCGCCCTGTCTATTCTGTTTCAGGGAATACAACAATGAACGCGTTAACGGTTGGGCAAGCAGGTGGAAGTCAAGCACATAATAATATGCAACCGTATTTGGGAGTAAATTTCATTATTTGTTTAGTTGGAGAGTGGCCTTCTAGGAGCTAAGACTGCATTGACCGAAGGATGTGAGACAACTATAAAGGAGTACAAAAATGGGGAAAAAGATTTTAATTATAACACTATGTGTAATGCTAATTACTTTTAGCCAATTGACGGGCATAAGCTTAATGTCCCCGTTAAAAGTGGAGGCGGCAACTTGCAATACGCCGAATTTTCCAAAGTGTACACAAGATTTAACGCAAGCTTCCTGGCTAAATGATACAACGAATGGCTTTATTGTAAGTGGTATTCCTAGTAATGATGGTTTTGATTTATTAAAGTATAGTGATGGTTCATCATATCCAGCAGGTTATTATATTGATGCAGATGAACATTCACCACCAAAATCAATTAAAATTTCTGCTGGAGAAGGTTTTGCTGGTGGTATCTTCGATTTAAAATCATTAACGATTGATACGATATATACACATTCGGAAAACGATGTGTTCGGCTTATCGATTCAAGGGTATGATATAGCCGGAAATCCAAAGGGAAATCCCGTAACCTTTAAAACAATTGCTAATCATGACCCTATTTATGATATCCCGATAAATGTAGAGGGCATTAACTCATTTGTCATTACTGCGAATGTACTATATATACCTACTATTTCTGCGGGCATATGGGATTTAACATTTACTCAATTTACAATTGATGTTCCTACCCCAAATAATCCACCAATCGTTACAAATGATGCGATTACAGCCTCAAATATTACTGCAACAGGCGTACAGTTGGACTGGGCTAAAGCATCTGACGATCTAACAACTCAAGGGGATTTACAGTACCGTGTCTATCAATCTAGTAGTAATAATATTGATACGGTTAGTACTATTGAATCGAATGGTACAGTTTTAGGAAGCGGTTATACCAAAGACATTACTTCCATAAATGTTATAGGTCTTACCGCCAATACAACCTATTATTTTAATGTCATTGTCAAAGATGCTGATGGCAATAAAAGTGCTTATTCGATGCAACAGGTAACAACCGTTGGATTAAATAAACCTCCAACATCGAGTGATGGAACCGTAAATGTAAATGAAGGTCAAGTGTATACATTTAATAGTACTTCTTTTGCATTTTCTGATGAAGATGCTGGAGATACGATGCAAGCCATACAAATCGTTACAATCCCAAATAGCGGGCAGCTCTTTGTTGATAGCAATCTTAATGAACAGTTTGATGCTGTCGAAGCAATTACAAATGGTATGACGATTAGTAAGGTTGACATAGATGCAGGTAAATTAAAATACATTACCAACAATAGCACCGCATCATCTTTTACATTTATGGTAAGTGATGGTCTAAATTTTAGTCCAAGCTATACGATGACTTTAAACGTTAATGCACATCTAACCGTGACAATAGCATCAAATCAAACTAATCCAACAAATAGCAATCCAATTTCTATAACTATTGTTTTCAGTGAGCTAGTGACAGGCTTAACAACTTCCAATATAAATGTAATAAATGGAAATGTTACGTCTGTGGCAGGAAGTGGTACCACATATACGGCACAAATATCACCTCTTACTGATGGAACGGTGAAAATTAAAATTCCTGAAAAGGTTGTGACGAACAGTAGTGGTACATTCAATAAAGCATCCAATGATTTACAAATATTCTATGATGCTACACCGCCTACTAATATTGACCTTTCTAATACGATAGTCCAAGAAAAGGCGCCTATAGGGACACCTATAGGGACATTGACAGCAACAGATTCAGGAAGTGCACAAACATTCAGGTATGCATTAAAGTCTGGAGATACAAATTTCTTTACGATTGATGGCAATGTATTAAAGACAAATGCGCTTTTTACTTATGATACGAAAAATAGTTATAGGATTACGATAAGCGTAACGGATCAGGCAGGCAACTCGTCTGATAAGGAGTTTACTATCCAGATTACTAAAAATCACGCTCCTATAGGTACTATTCTAATTAATAATGGAGCAGCGTATACAAGTTCTTCGAATGTTACTTTAACCATGACGGCAACGGATACAGAAGGAGAAGCGATAGATATGCGCTTTTCAAATGATGGTTTTACTTGGTCCAGTTGGGAGTCAAAAGTGTCTACGAAAAGTTGGATATTATCAAGCGGGGATGGTAGTAAAACCGTATATATGCAACTAAAAGATGCAGCAGGTAATATATCGAATGCATTTTCAGATACAATTGGGGTAGATACAACGCCTCCATTCATATCAGGGGTTACAAATGGAGGTATTTATAACACTGATGTAACCATTAGCTTTAATGAAGGAACGGCTACCTTGAATGGATCTTCATTTACAAGTGGCAGCACTGTATCGTCAATTGGAAGTTATACGTTGGTTGTAACAGATAGGGCCGGTAATACCTCAACGATTTCATTTGTGATTGATAAAACGCTGCCACAAGCTATAGAGGTGACAATCAAATCGACTAATTTCGATTCGACAAAAGCTAAGGCAGGCGACACTATCATATTAGCAATAAAAACAAATAAAAATATCCAAACACCAACAGTTACCATTGCAGGAAAAACAGCTACTGTAAGCGGAAATGCAAAGAACTGGCAAGCGACATATGTTATAGCCAATGGTGATATTGAAGGTACAGCACCTTTTACAATTAACTTTAAAGATTTACTAGGCAATTCGGCAACAACTGTAACGGACGTAACGGATGGAAGCTTTGTCATAGTGGATAGTATAAAGCCAACTGTAAAGAAGGTGACAATGACTTCAACCAATGCCAACAATGCCGTTGCTAAAGTGGGCGATATTATTACAATTGATATTGAGACAAGTGAGGACATTCAATCACCAAATGTTACGATTCTAGGACAAACAGTAAATGTAAGTGATAAAGGTGATGGCGATGCTAAAACATGGCAAGCAAACTATACACTAAAGTCAGTAGATACAGATGGACCTATTAACTTTACAATTGATGTTCAAGATTTAGCGGGGAATGATAGCTCACAGGTTACAGAGATTTCAACAGGAGCAGTGGTGGAGTTTGATAAAAAGGCTCCTGAAATAACAACCTATTACCCAGCGCACCTTGCAACTAATGCGCTGCCTACAGGTAATCTCGTGTTAAAGTTTAATGAAAAAATCTTACCTGTAGCTAGTAAAAACATTCTCATTCGAAATGTTTCAACTAATCAAATTATCGAAACAATCGGTATTTCACAAGCAAACGTTTCGATCACTAATGAAACTGTGACAATAAATCCTACAGTGGATTTGGACGATAACACCGTTTACAGTATTCAAATTGATGTAGGAGCATTTAAGGATTTAGCTGGAAATATGTATGATGGAATTACGAATAATACTACTTGGCGTTTTACGACGAGTGCAATACCAACATACACCGTTACGTATGACAGTAACGGAGCTGATGGAGGGAAAGTGCCAACAGACTCTAAGCAGTATAAAGGTTACGAAACAATTACAGTACTCGGAAATACCGATAATTTAAGGAAAACAGGCTATACATTTGTAGGATGGAATACGAAGGCTGATGGCAAAGGTGTTACGTATAAAGCTGGACAAACGCTTCAAATGGCCAAAGGAAATCTACTATTGTATGCTATATGGTCTAAAAACGATGTACCAGCAGATGGAGGAACCTCAACCTCAAGTCCAGACCCTGTTGAACCAAATAATCAATTCATGGTGAATGTAATAGACCCAAGTATGCCAGATGAGGTACTTATACAAACAGTATTAACACGTGTAAATATTAACGGTAGTTTCCAAGACAGAGTGAATTTTACTGTTGCCAACGCAAACGAGTTTCTTCGCAAATTAGCGAACAAAGAACAAAAGAGAACTCGACTTATAATTCCCGATATGGAACAACCAGCTAGTGAAACAAAGGTCATACTTGATCGAGAAGCTGCGAAACGATTAGTAGAAGGCAAATCTAATTTTGGTATAGATATGGGAATAATCAACATAGATGTTCCGCTTGCGTCAATGAATGATTTCAATGACGATATTTATTTCCGAATTGTGCCGATTAAGAATGCACTACTTCAAAAAGCTATCGAAGATCGGGCTAAACAAGCAGAATTAGTTTTACAACAAAGTCATGGGGCGAATGTAAAGCTCATCGGTCAACCAGTAACGATTGACACAAACCTTCAAAATCGTACAGTGACATTGTTATTGCCTCTACCCGCAAACCTAACATCAGCTCAACAAGAACGAATTATGGTATATGTAGAGCATAGCAACGGAACAGTCGAATTAATTCGTGGGCGTATTGTAGAATTTTCGAAAGGACAAACAGGTATTGTCTTCGATGTACAGCATTTTTCAACTTTCTCTTTACTATATGTAGAACAAGGGCAGGAAGAAGAACAACAACCAGAAGAGGTAGATAGGACATTTACTTCATATATACAAGGCTACACAGATGGTACTTTCCGTCCGAATGCATTTGTCACACGTGCGCAAATGGCAGCAATGCTAGCAAGAAATTTGAGTGATAATGATGTACCAGTAGCATCTCAACTCATTTATGTGGATACGGCTGCTACTTGGGCAAAAAACGAAATTGAGTATATTCGGACACAAGGAATTATGCAAGGACGTTCGAATCGTACATTTGCACCGAATGATATGATGACGAGAGCCCAAATGGCGGTTATTGCTGTAAGGTGGATCGATAAGCAATGTGCAGAAGAACCTAAAGATAACCCGTACTGTCAGCTAGCGGCGAATGGCGAAACGTACAGTGATGTCGCGTCTACGCATTGGGCAGTAAAAGAAATCGACCGCATAAGCGCAACGGGCATTATGGTTGGCTCAGGCGACGGTCAATTTAGACCGGAAGAGAATCTAACACGTGCGCAGGCAGTAAAGGTACTAAATCGAATTTTTAACCGACCAATACCAACTGAAGAAAAGGAACAAATCTTTATCGATATTCCTAAAGAACATTGGGCTTTCTTTGAAATTCAAGCAGCTACATCGAAATGAAAACCGAATGGGCAGTAGCAGATTGTGCACAGGGATTGTCATTTGCGAACTACTTTTCACTCAGTGGATTTTGAGCTTTTAAGTCGTCTATAGGACAAATTAAAAATAGGGTCCTTCTGTTTGATGTAGAGTCAATTATTTTGACATGTATGCATCATACAGGAGGGCTTTTACTCTTTCCAACTAATGTTTCACTCCATTATATTCCTTTTAAAGGTATGTTGAAAAAATTTTAGGTGAGGGCATTAATAGAAAAATATAATATTAGTAGAAGGTGTTGACTCTTAGAACTACTATCCTGTAGAGTATAGAATGATATTGATAATCATTATCAATTAAGTCTAATATAAGATTTTAGGAGTGTAAACAAATGAATTGGAAATACCCATTATCAGCTATAGCCCTTTCTGCGTTATTAGTCGGCTGTAATCAGTCAGAAAATGCAAATAAATCTGCATCAAATGAAACAATGGAAACGAAAGAAGAGGCAATTATTAAGGACGAGCTAAATCGAAAAGTAACAATCCCAATGAATCCTGACCGTGTTGTAGTAGGGGGCATCCTACCATATTTCTCAACATGGTATATTGCAACGAATTCTACACAAGAAATCGTTGGTATGCATCCAAACTCTTATAATGCAGCGTCTCATTCAATATTAAAAGATATTTCACCTGATATATTGAAAGCAGATACATCCTTTATTCAAAATGGGGAAGTGAATATTGAAGAATTGATGAAAGTGAATCCTGAAGTCTATTTTGAGATTGCATCGGATGAAAAATCAATTAATAAATTAGAAGAAGCAGGGGTTCCGACAGTTGCCCTTCAAGCAACAGCAGATTCTGATGATCCATTAGAAATTTTAAATCGTTGGTTAACATTAACGGGTGAAATCACAGGGACAACAGATCGCCCCGACCAAATCATTCAAGAAGGCAAAAAGAATCAACAAGAAATTAACGATAAACTAGCCAATGTACAAAAAGAGGATATGCCTCGAGTAATGATTCTTCAATACCATAACGATAAAGAAATATCGGTAGCAGGCTCGAATATGCATGGCAATCGATGGATTAAAGCTACGGGTGGTATAGATGTTGCAGAAGCGGATGTTCAAGGTATTAAGGCAGTCAATATGGAACAAATATATAACTGGGATCCAGATATTATCTATATAACGAACTTTACTGAAACACAGCCAGAAGACTTATTCAATAATACGATTGATGGCCAAGATTGGAGTCAGCTAAAAGCAGTAAAAAATAAACAAGTATATAAAGTGCCGCTAGGTATTTATCGCTGGTATCCACCAAATGGAGATGCACCACTAATGTTAAAATGGATGGCTCAGCATAACCATCCAGAAATATT
Organism: Lysinibacillus sp. JNUCC-52; assembly: GCF_015999545.1. Lineage (NCBI taxonomy): Bacteria > Bacillati > Bacillota > Bacilli > Caryophanales > Bacillaceae > Lysinibacillus > Lysinibacillus sp. JNUCC-52. Next base: position 1,251,603 of record NZ_CP065546.1, on the reverse strand, counting down.
TGACTATAATATGACCGAAGAAATAAAAAATTACTATACTAAATTTTACAATTATAATGTGACAGAAGAACAAATAAAAGACATTTTAAATCCATCTTCTGAAGCTGCAAAATATTAGCTACAAAGAGAAGGAAAATGCCTCTAATTCGAGGCATTTTCCTTCTCTCCAATACTAGCTCTCTAATTTTTTGTCGCCTTTTGAATATATTCTGCTAGTTGTTCTGCAGGGCGAAATACCGTGTTTCCATGACACACTTCTAATCGCTCAGGTTTTAATTCTTTTACAATTAAACTACTCTGTAATACTTCATCCATATAGGGGGTGAACATTGGTGGATGAAGCTTTCCTTTTTTGGAGTTGAAAAGGTCACCTGCTAGCAGTACTTTATCGTTTTCATGGTAGTAAACAACGTGTCCTGGAGAATGACCAGGTGTTAAATATGGTGTTAGCCCCGCAATGGTTTGTAACTTTCCATTTGCACTCTTTGTGAGAGGTTGGGCTAATTGTTTAGGCAAGTTGTATTCAAGTTTCTTTCTTTTTGGATAAAGAACTGTACCTTCCATATAAGGTATTTCTAGATCGTGTGCGTATACAGGTACATTATTTTGAGTCAATAATATTTTCTGTATTGCACCTACATGATCTGAATGGCCATGTGTTAACAGAATCCTACGTAAAGGCCCAGCATTCAATTGCTTTATAAATTTGATAATTCCTTTTGCCATCATCGGCATTCCTGCATCTACTAAAGTGACCCCATCTTCCTCAATGACTATCCACACATGAATCGGAACAATCATCCACGATTTTAGGCTCCAAATATGCTCAGAGATTTTTTCAGCTTTCATTTTCATTTCCCCTTTGTAATTTTTCTTTAAAGCCTAAAAGAAGAATTTCAATTGCAAGATCAAAAGTTGGTGTTAATCTTTCCATTAGAACGTTAAGCGTTTCGTGTTGATACGAATAAGTGCTTAAAATGCCATTGAGGTTGAAGTAATAAATACGTGAAAAAGCTAATAATTGTTCTTCATTTGAAATAGCAAGACATTCCTGAATTATTTTTTTCATTATTTCAAAAATTTCAATTCGCAATCTATTAATCTCAAGTTTTGGATCCTCTTGATCTACTCTTGTAGACTTTGCATTGAAGAAAATATCATACAAATTTCGATTCTGTAGGCAAAAGTGAATATATTTAAGACTGATTTGTTTTAATTTGCTTTCTGAAGATAAAGTACTTACGTCCGAAAGATACAGAAATTGTTTGTGTAGCTCTTGCAAAGGAGGCATAGAGAGCTGATGTAATAACTCTTCCTTATCTTTAAAGTAAAGATAAATGGTTGTATGAGAACACCCTGCATCCTTCGCAATTGCTCGTATTGTCACTGAATCGTATCCTTTTTCGGAAAATAACCTGCCTGCTGATTCGACTATCTGCTTTTTTGTTTCTTCAGACCTTTCCGCGTGTTTACTTTTCATTATAGGACCTACTTTCTACATTTACTAACCAATGGTTATATAATAACCATTGGTTAGTAAAGTGTCAACATTTTATGGAAATCCCTATATGCATTATTAAGAGCTGTAAGTAAAACACGTTGTGATTTGTTTAATACCTAGTTTAAATTGCAAGATTCAGTACCCTGAAAAGACAACAGAATGGGCAGGGGGGATACAATGATTTAATGTAAAAAAATTCTAAAAATAGAATATATTCATTTCACGGAATATTTAAAAAAATAAACTTTTCTCATGCTGTAAATAATTTTATAATAATTATAGAAAATATATTTTCTAAATTTTATTACATGAATGGAGGAATTGAAATTGCGTAAAATATTCATTTTAGTATTATTAACAATTTTTTTGCTCCCTACTGTAACAACAGCATTGGCTCGAGGTTATGAGCCTTCTGTAATGGATTTTGTAATTGAAAATGATAATAATGTAAAGGATTTTAAAGAATATACTTTCGAGGATATTCTATCGATAGAACCTTACGTGCATGTTGAAGATGGCTTATTAGTACTTAATGAAACCGCAGCTATTGAAGCAGGAATTGATAATGTATTAATTAAAGGTCAACAAGAGTATTTTATTTTTTTAAATCGACAGGTCGAAATGAATGTTATTAGTGTATCGCCAGATTTAACTATTCACAATTTATCAAATAATAACAATGACTATCGAAGCAATACACTTTTACGATTTGCAGGGTGTAAAGGTGTAACTAGATCACCTGAATATTTCTGGTGGGGATATAAAACAAAGTTAAATAGTTGTGATACTGCTAAAGTGAGTTCTGATGCAGGTACAATAGCAGCAGGTGGTACTATAACTGCTACTGGTCTTACTGGTCTTGGATTTTGGTTCCCTCCTTTAGTTGCTGCTGGAGTTATTTCTGGTTTGACTTCGGGTTACTTCTGGCTTCTTTCAGAGCGTTTAGATGCTAATAATAAAGGTAGTGGTGTTGTTGTAGATATGACTTGGGCAACAATTTATAATATTACGCCTCAATGATTAATAAAATAAGTCGGGGTGTTATAATGAAAAATCAAAATCTATTCATAGTTTTTTTCATTATTATATTTTCATTAAATATATATATTGTATATTTGGTAATTTGGAAGAAACATAATGAATTGGTTCCAGTTTCAATCTTTTTAGCATTGATTATGCTAATAATAGTAGTTAAATCAAAAAGAAAATAATGTTTTAGAATATAAACGGTTGCTGGGGAGAACTTCTTTGGCTACCGTTTTATTTTATATCACTTACAATTGCATTGAACGAAAATCAGATTCCATTTTAGAAGTATGAATACTTGAAAATAAAAAGTCGATTAAAAGGAGTATTTCTTATTATCTTGCAATATTTTTCGCGTAATCATTACATCTTCGAAATATACATCTTCGAAATAAATAATGTATAAAAAGTTAATTAATATTAGTATTGACAATTTAATTTATACATATTATTATTTATTTAATGATAATGATTATCATTATCATTAAATAATATGTCAAACACGCAGAATAAAAAGGGGTATTATTTAATATCCCTTTTTATTTACATAGTGTTGATAATGATTATCAATTGAAAGGAGGTTTTACTATCAAAAGGTTAGTTTCAGTAATGTTAATCGCATTATTAGCAATTTTTGTAACACCTTATTTAGATGCGTCTGCCGCACTTGCAGATGGGAAATACACAATTAATTATCAAGTGAATAAACCAGATTCTTCATCTGCTTCCATTGCAAATGATTATTTTTTAAAGCCTGCGACAATTATAGTTCAAAATGGCACTTCGGTCGTACAACTGAAGATGAAAAAAAGTGCGTGGATAACGAAATTTGCATCGAGTACAGGCGGTAATAAAGTCGTAAGCGAGAATAAGGCAGAGGATACTCGTATTGTCCAATTTGCATTACCTTCTTATACATCAAAAACGGCTGTTACGATGAAGGTGGATATTGATGACTTAAATTATCACCATGAATATACAGTAGATTTTGTGTGGGATGCAGCGTCTTTAAAAAATGAAGATGGTAGTGCAGTAACAGCTACAACAGTGCAAAATAACACTAACACGACTAAAAAAGAAGCTAATACTGGAGTAACAAATACTTCGACAGTAAAAGAAAAAGAAGCAAATCCTCAAACAAGCGATGCTTTTCCAATAGGTATACTTTTATTGTTCGGTGTTAGTGGATTTATCTTATTTAATTTTAAAAAACGAATGAAGGAAGAAATCAATTGAAATATTTCGGAAGCACCCTCATCTACTTCGCTAAGGTAGGAGTAGGGTGCTTTTTAAAAGGAGTGAATGACCATGATAAAAGCTACAAAAGTTAATTTTAATAAGTTACATATTGTGGCGCTATGTATTATTTTTGTCGTTCTTTCAGCATGTACTAGTTCAAATAAGGAAAAAGAAAATACGGTAGAAAAAGATAAAGAAGAAAATAATACAACGACTCAAGATGAAAATCGAATTATTCCAACGACAGTTGCAGTTGCTCACATTTTAGATGCACTAAATTTAGACGTCGTTGCTGTTCCTACGACTGTTTATGATTTACCTAAACGATATGAAGGTTTACCCGAGGTTGGTAGTCCGATGTCACCAGATATGGAAATTGTAAAATCTTTGAATCCAACAGAGGTCTTTTCAGTAACCACGTTGGAGACAGATTTAAAAAAGATATTTGATGAGGTTGGTATTAATGCTTCCTATGTAAATTTACAGAGCATTGATAATATGAAAGCTGCCATTTTAGAAATAGGGAAAAAGTATAATCGGAGTGATGTGGCAACAAAGTTAGTGTCAGAGCTGGAAGGAAAGATTGCGGCCCTTCGAATGCAAATAGAATCAAAAGAATCCCCTAAAGTTTTAATTTTACTTGGTATTCCAGGTAGCTATTTGGTGGCAACAGAAAATTCGTATATTGGGGACCTAGTGAGAATGGCTGGAGGTCAAAATGTCATGAGCGGGCAAGAACCTGAGTATTTACCGTCTAATACGGAGTTTTTACAACAAAGTAATCCAGATATTATTATTCGTCTGGCACATGGATTGCCCGATCAAGTTGTGGAAATGTTTAATGAGGAATTTGCTACAAATGATATATGGAAGCATTTTGATGCAGTGAAAAACGGACGTGTATATGATTTAGAGGAACCTTTATTTGGAACAACAGCAACGCTTGCAGTACCTCAAGCACTTGAAGAACTGATTAACATTATGTATCCATAATGAGAAATGTAGAGGACTCAGATGAATAAAAAAATTAGTAGTTTTATAGTTGTAAGCATATTGCTTTTAGTTGTAATTATATATTCTGCAATCACAGGCTCTATTAAAATGGAGATTGCGGAATTTATTAGAGCCATATTTGGTGAAGATAATTCAAATTACGCAGTTATTAAAGATTTACGGTTTCCACGGATTATCGTCGCAATTTTTGCAGGAGCAGGCTTATCAGTTGCTGGGGTATTATTGCAGGCAGTGATGCGTAATCCATTAGCTGATGCAGGTGTAATCGGTATTTCGGCAGGGGCGTCATTTGTACAATTATTAGTCATTACATTATTCCCAATGACGTTTTTCTTCACACCAATATTGGCTTTTTTTGGTGGAGCATTTGCTTGCTTTTTAGTATTTATGTTGTCGTGGAAATCAGGCTTAAATCCTTTGAAAATTATTTTAGTAGGTATTGCGATTAATGCGATGTTTACTGGTCTAACAGAAGCGTTTGTTACGCTATGTAGCTACATGAATATAATGGTTGGTGGAGCAGGGAGCTCTAATTTGTCAATGCGAACTTGGAGTGATGTACGTTTAATTTCATTTTATGGTGTTATCGGCTTACTCGCCTCCCTACTAATAGCTTCGTGGTGTAATTTATTGGCTTTACAAGACAAAACAGCAAAGAGCTTAGGCTTTAATGTGACACGTGCACGATTAATTATTGCAGCAATAGCGGTATTACTAGCGGCAATTTCAACTGCTACAGCAGGTGTTATTGCATTTGTTGGGTTATTAATTCCGCATATTTCAAGAAGATTAGTAGGTTCCGACCATAAATGGTTAATTCCTTTTTCAGCAATAGCTGGTGCATTACTGATTTTGACTGCTGATACGTTAGGGAGAATAGTGGTTGCACCGTTAGAAGTACCAGCATCAACAATAATGGCCATAATCGGTGGGCCGTTCTTAATATTCTTAATCCGAAAAGATAAGTAAAGGGAGGTGAGTGCATTGAAAGTATCTCAAATCGAACTATCTTATGATCAGAAGAAAAATCATTTAGATGGAGTTACAACAACAATTGAAAAAGGAAAAATTACCACGATTATTGGCCCGAATGGTTGTGGGAAATCCACATTACTAAGTGTTATCTCCCGTAATAATATGCCACAAAAAGGATCAGTAACGTTAGAACAGAAAGATATTATGACGTACAAGGCAAAGGAATTTGCGAAAAAACTAGCGATTGTTTATCAACAAAACATCGTGCCGCAAGATATTACAATTGAAAAACTAGTTGCTTATGGACGTGTACCTCATCAACAAATGATGAAAAAAAATGTGGAAGAGGATGAGGCGGCAGTAAATTGGGCATTGGGAGCAACCAATTTAACACAAAAACGTACGAGTAAATTGGATGCCTTGTCAGGTGGTGAACGTCAGCGTGTTTGGATTGCAATGGCACTTGCTCAAAAATCATCCATTCTATGTTTAGATGAGCCAACAACATATTTAGATATTTTTTATCAAATCGAATTAATGGAGCTAGTGAAGAAATTAAACAAAGAAAATTCGTTAACAATTGTCATGGTGTTGCATGATATTAATCAAGCAATAAAATATAGTGACCATATAATTTTGATGAAAGACGGAAAAATTTTATATGAAGGCACACCTATAGAAACAGTAACAGCGGAACGTATGAAAGAAGTATATGGTGTAGAAGTCATTATTCAAAAGCATGAAAGTGTTGGTACGTATATGATGCCAGTAAGAATTTAGGGGTTTTTTAGACATATCATATTATGAATTACTTAATAAGCTACATTGTGCATCTCTTAATATTTTCCTTTGACCTTACTTTTTTAGAATATTAACAAAAAAGTTATCTCATAACATATATGCACTTTCTTGACAATAATAGTATGTGGGTTATAATGAATGAGAATGAGAATCATAATCAATTAAAAGAGTAGTATACTATCAAACATCCATGTAATAAATAGATGTTTTTTTATGAATTTTAATTGATATGAAAATTATTCGAGTTAAGGGATAGTATTAGAAAAATCTTTTAATACAAAGGAGGTAGAAACAACAAAGGTAGGTCAAAATATTTGGAAAAATCAGGAGGTCAGTGTATTGAAGAAATTTTTGCAATATGTAGCTATGGTAGTGCTGATGTTAGGTGCAATATTACCGAGCTTTGGAATGGAAGTAAGGGCGGAAGAAAATACCGTACCAAGTTGTGCAGTTAACTATTCAGCAAATATCAAAATTCTTAATGAACAACAAACAGCAGATTCAATGATGAATAGCTATGTTCAAAAAGAAGCTACTGTTAAACAAGAAAATGGTCTATATACAATAGACATTACGGTGCCACAAGCAAATACAACTTGGTATCAGGACTTTAAAGTTGAATCAGGTGGCGAATTAAAAGCAGCGATCAATAAAACAACAGATAGTAATGGTAACGATATTTACACATTCGTAGTTGACCAATTTGAGCAAACAATAAAAGCATGGGTCGATGTTTACATTCCGATGATAAATTATGATCATGACTATATTGTATATTTAAAAGTTGCCGATGTTACGGAAGTTAATCGTGTGTGTGAAGAAGCACCAGAACAACCAGAACAACCAGAACAACCAGAACAACCAGAACAACCAGAACAACCAGAACAACCAGAACAACCAGAACAACCAGAACAACCAGGACAACCAGAACAACCAGGGGATAACACAGAAGAAGTTATCACAAAGAACGTTCCTTTCACATTTTTAACAAATAATAAGACATACGATACTTATTTTAAAAGCTATATTAACTATGCTGATTTAGCTACTGCTGGGTTAGAAAAATATGCATATATTAAACTAACAGGTCACACATATGCATTTACGACACTAAAAGTAGGCAGTGAAAATGGGGAAGACGTAGAAATCGCAAGCTCTGAAGGAGAAGGTAACTCATTAGTACGTGTTATCAAAGTAAAGTTAGATGCTGATTTAAAAGCAACAGTCATTATGTCAGGTGACAAATATCCAGCAACGCCTTTTACATTTGATTTTAAATCCGTAAAAGAAACTATTGTTTATTTACCAGAGCATTTTAACTCGAACAATCAAGTGATTGATTTTGGACTAACGCCTGTCAGCGCTGGTGCACCAGCTCATACAATAATCGCATCACTTTTAGGTCAAGCATATGCAACAAAAACAACAGACAATAAAATTGCTGTAACAATGAATTTAGTTGTAAATGATACGACGAAGGGCTTTTCTGTAAAACAAGGAAATAAAACAGTTGCAGAATGGGCAGCAGGAAGCACGAAAAGTGTAATTAAATTTACAGTTGATTCGTTAGAGAATTTAGCATTCACGTTAACAACTGAGCGAAATGGGTCTGCTTCGACAATGGGTACGACAGTTGAAAAAGTACTATTAACAGGTGAAATTGCTAAACAAGAGGATAATAGTTCAGAAGAAAATACCAACGGCAGTGAATCAGGTTCTGGGGAGAACAATAATAATTCAAATACCGGTGGCAATAACAATTCTAACACTGAAAACAATGAACAATCAACTAATGGGCTGTATACAGTAAACTTTACGTTTTTAAATGAATCAGGTACTGGTAGTTCTATTATGAACACATATGTAGATAATCAAGCATATGTCGTGAAAAATGGTTCCTCTTACCAGGTTCAATTAACATTAAAAAATAGTTCATGGATTACTGGATTTTCAGTGAATGGTGCAACACCTAGTACGATTAGCGATTCAAATGATATACGCGTAGTGCAATTTACAGTATCAAGTCTAACTGCGCTTCAAAATGCGTGGGTAAAAGTAGATATTGCCGATCTTAACTATCATCATGACTATAATGTTCTTTTGAAATTTGATGAAGCGTCACTTTCAAAGATTAATGATAGTACATCATTCCCAAGTACAGGTGGTTCATCTAATAGTGGTTCAACAAATGGTAATTCTACAAATGGTAGTTCGACTAATAACGGAACAAACACAGGTACTACTGGGAACTTTAGTCAAGAGGGGATAGCTAAATTTGAATTTGCTAACAATGCAAAAGAGATAGCTGTATTCCTACAAAAAGCAAAAACAGTATTTGAAAATAACAAATATAAGGTTACGCTTTCATTAAATATTGAAAATAACTTACAAAATTTTATTGTTAAACAGAATGGTAAAGAACTTGCGAAATGGTCAAATCAAGTAGCTTCATTAGTACCAGTTGCAATTGCAAAAACAACAACACTTTCATTTGAAGCGGATACACTGGATAATCTTGTTTTTGAGGCCGTAACGAAGGATAAGACAATTTCTTCAAATGTCACAGCAACGACGACAAATACAAATACAATTGAAAAGAATAATCGACAGTCAATTACGTATAAAATGGTGGCTGATCCAAACGGAAATATGGCTGATTTTATTACAAACTATTTAGCACCATACTTTACGAAAGCTGAACTAGTGACGATAGACGGTAAACGTTATATTGAAATGACGCTAGTTGGTAAAGCGTATGGTTTTGAAACACTTGCATATATTGATGAAAATGGTAAACAACAAAATATCGAAGTGGTTAGTTCTACTGGTGAGAAAATGGATCAAGTACGAGTTGTTCGTTTACCATTAGTTCAAGATAGCAATGGAATTACGAAAATATTTATTGATTCAGGCAGTTTAGGTTATGGGGCGTACACATTATTCTTTACTTTTGATGTGCCAGCTTTAGATGAAGAAACAAATAACCCTAATAACCCTAATACTACTATCAAAAATCCTTTTGTAGATATCGATAATGTATTCAGTAAGGATGAAATTTTAGCTTTATATGCAGCTGGCATTACAACAGGTACAACAGCCACAACATTTAGCCCAAATAAAAATATCTCACGTGCACAATTTGCAGTGATGATTGCTAGAGCTTTAAATATTCAATCAGCTAAAGCTACTGCTTTTAAGGACGTTAAAGGTCAGTGGTATGAACATGAGGTACAAGCACTGGCAGAGGTCGGTATTGTAACAGGTGTCAATGCAACGACATTTAACCCAACAGCAAATATTACACGTCAGCAAGCAGCTGCAATGATATTACGTATGCTGGAATATAAAGGATATAAAGTAACAGTTGATGAAAGTGCTTTAACGTATAAAGATGCTAATAAAGTATTTGACTACGCTAAACAAGCAGTTTCAGAACTGCAAGCACTAGATATTATGACGGGATCTAATGGTTATTTAAACCCACAAAGTAATTTAACACGTGCTCAAATGGCAAAAATTTTAAAACGCTCATTAGAATACGTCAATTTAATTGATTAATAATTTAAGTAAGTAAGGTACTATTACTATCCCTTAAGCTTTTTCTAAAGTTGGATGTGGTGACTACGCTTCTTAGCAGTTAAGTAGTTCCGCTATCGCTATAGAATCCTTCTCTAATAAAAAAATGCAATTCAAATTTAACTTGAATTGCATTTTTTAAACTATTAAACAGCCAACTATTATTAATGCAAGCTCGTCGTTTTTTAGTAATTTATGAGTTATTAATTGTATATGTTTAACTGAGAAGGGGGAGCGTTCTAAATATAAAATTTGGCCAAAAGGATGCTATCAAAAGTAAAAAATACCTACTTTACATGGCTATTAAAACTAATGACTTTGAAGAAGAACCCACAATAGTTAATTGTGGGTTGTTAGAAAAGAGAAATTTAAAAGCGTTCTTAAACGGATTGAGTTAGAAGTTTAACCTGTAACTCAATGAAAAAGCGTCTGAGAACGTAAAGTTTATATTCTTGTATTTTTACGAATAGCGTACTGTTAATTACTAAGATTAGTAGAGCCTTTTAAGATTCCTATATGAAATTACTTTATTAATGTAGCAGCAATTTCAGAAATCACAACCCGATTACCTATTATTGGGGATGCCTCACTGTTTTCTTTGTTCCCGATAGCTTCACGTCGGTGTAAATTTTTAAAGTCATCAGAATCACGCCAAGCCTTGAATTGCTCAACTGTATCCCAGAACATCATAACGTTCATTTCATCATGATCTTCTGGTTCTGAGCAAATGTTCACTTCAACTTTATTAAAACCTTCCCAGTTCAATAAGTTTTTATCAGATATAAACAATGGTGCCATTTTATTTGCAAAGCCTTTTTTTACTAAAAAGCGGTTAGTAACTGTAATCATATTCATGACCCCTTTATAACAGTTTTAATTGATATTGATTTTCATTATCAATTAAAACATACATTAATTGGCTATGCAATAAAAAATTTAAAAAAACAACATTAAAAACGTTTGTTGACAATTTTTTTTATTTAAAATAGAATCATAAACAATGGTATGAGAATGATTATCAATTTCATTTCAATTTTTAAATAAAAAGAAAAGGTTGGTAGTTAACATGAAGAAGTTTAAATTTCTATTAGTAGGTGCGTTGGCATTATCATTAGCTGCATGTGGAGAAGAAAGTAAACAAGCGGAGACGGATTCTTCCAAAGATAAAGTAGAAATGGAACAACAAGTTGAATCAGGAGAGGCAGTAACATTCATAGATGACCTTGGAAATAAGCTTGAGTTTGAAGCAACACCGAGATCAGTCGCAACGTTAAATCCAGGAATGATGGACATTTTGCTTGCATTAGGAGCAAATGTTACTGGACGACCTACGATTACAACAGAAATGAAGGAGGACGTAAAAGCTATTCAAGAAATAGGTAACCCACATGAACCGTCATTTGAGCAGATTGCTGCATTGAATGCGGAAATACTTATTGTCCCACCAAGCTTCCAGCAGTTCGCTACAACGGTAGAGGCTACTGGTACGAAAATTGTCTACTTGAACATGAATTCAGTAGATGATATTAAAAAAACAATTACTCAGTATGGTGAATTATTTAATAACACGGCAAAAGCCAATGAGTTAGTTGCACAAATTGATGAGAAAATTGCACAAGGCGCTACAGAATCAACGTTAGATGCCCTCATTGTTTATGGAGCACCAGGTACATATTTAGCAGCACTAGATAATTCGTTATACGGGGATATCTTAAAGAAAGCTGGAGGTAAAAATATCGCAGCCGATTTACCAGCTACAGAAAAGTTTCCCAGCTACGCGACTTTAAGTGTTGAAAAAATTGTGGAACGTAACCCAAAAGTAATTATGCTGATTACGCATGCAAATCCAGCGACAGTAAAAGAAGGGTTTGAAAAACAATTGAAAGAAAATGCAGCGTGGAAAAATTTAGATGCAGTAAAAAATAATCAGATTATCATTTTACCAGCAGAGCTGTTTGACAATCCCGGTACACAGGTTGTTGAAGCCATTGATTATATGCGAGAAGTTTTAAAGACAGCTGAAGAAGCTGTGAAATAATTCTTTTATAGCGGGGTATAACGATGATAATAGAAGAGGAAAAATATGCACACCCGCTTGCTAAAAAACGAAGAATGGCGTTAATTTTGTTACCAATACTTTTGGTCATAGTGAGTGTCGGTAGCCTTATGATTGGCCAAGTTTCGTTTTCAGTAAGTGAAGTGTTTAATGGAATTATTAGCTCAGAAGATACAATGGCACGGCGAATTGTGTGGGAAATCCGTATGCCCCGTATACTAACAGGTATGATAGTAGGCGTTTGTTTGGCTATTGCAGGTTCGATTTTACAAGGTGTTATGCAAAATCCATTAGCTGATCCAGGGGTTATAGGAATTACATCCGGCGCGGGCATTATGGCGGTGGCTGTAATGGTTGTTTTTCCTGGCTATATCATATATTTACCTATTGCAGCCTTTTTAGGCGCTTTTGTCGCCGCAATGATTGTGTATTCTTTATCGGTGAAAAAGGGTGGTACATCCCCAATGCGAATAATTTTAGTGGGTGTAGCCATTAATGCACTTTGTGGTGCAGGAACAAATGCACTTATGATTTTGTATAGCGATCGTGTACAATCTGTCCTACCATGGTTGTCGGGTGGCTTGACAGGTGTTGGTTGGGTGCAATTTAAAATGATTATTTACTATGTTCTTGTAGCACTTATATTTTCAATTTATGCAATTAAACATATACGTATCATGCGTTTAGGAGATGAAATGGCAAGCCTTTTAGGGCACAATGTAGAACGCAGTCGATTCTTTTTAATTGCCTTAAGTACGTTATTGGCGGGAATTGCAGTAAGTGTTGCTGGTTTAATTGGGTTTGTAGGTTTAGTTGTACCACATATTTTGCGACTAATTATTGGTGGAGATCATAAATATTTACTACCTACTTCCGCGTTGGCTGGTGGCTTACTTGTTGTGTTTGCTGATACAATAGCGAGAACCGTATTTGATCCTATTGAGTTTCCTGTAGGCATTTTGCTAGCATTCGTTGGTGGACCGTATTTCCTTTATTTAATTCATAGAAAGGGGAATTCCATTGCTACGAACTGAGCACATACAGTATCAACATGAGTTCACTCAATTTCGATTAAATGATATTAACCTGAAAATTAATGAAGGGGAAGTTGTAAGTTTAATAGGTCCGAATGGCTCGGGGAAATCAACATTATTACGTGTAATATCACGTCTTTTAAAACCAAATAGTGGGACAGTTTTTTTAAATGAGCGTAACATTCATGAAATGAAGTCTAAAGAAGTAGCTAAAACACTAACGATGCTCCCGCAAATGAATAATCATCAATTAGATTTAACAGTGCGTGAGTTAGTAGAGTTTGGGCGTCATCCACATAGCGGAGGAAAGACGGTCCTGTCTAAAGAGGATAAAGAAATTGTTGATTGGGCGATTGACGTAACTAGACTGAAAGACTTACAAAATCGGGTACTACCTTCGATGTCTGGGGGTGAGCGTCAACGTGCTTGGATCGCAATGACTGTAGCACAGCATCCCAAAGTGTTGCTTCTAGATGAACCAACAACATATCTAGATATTGCACACCAATTAGAAGTGATGGAGCTTGTAAAAGAGTTAAATCAAAAATACAATATGACCGTTATAATGGTGTTACATGATATTAACCAAGCGGCACAAAATAGCGAACGTCTGATTGTATTAAAGAAAGGCAAAATCTATTACGATGATTCACCACATTGTGTATTATGTAAAGAAATGTTTCAATCAATTTTTGAAATAGATGCGGAAATTTATATGCAAGACGGAAATCCAATCTTTACGCCGATAAAATTGTGCTCAAGTTCTTGTGAAAAATCGTAGGCTATTTTTAAAAAGAAATTAGAACTAAAACTACAACACTATATACATTAATCTATTGAAGAAAAGGAGACTAAAAAATGATTGGTATAATTTATTACGCATATGGCGCACCGAAATCTTTAGACGATGTAACACCTTATTTTACACATATAATGAAAGGTAAAACACCACCACCTCATGTAATTGAAAATGTGACGGCACAATTTAAAAAATTAGGTGGTATTGATCCATTAGCAGCAAATACGGGACGTATTGCTAAAGGGCTGGAACATGCTTTACAGCAACGTGTAACAGAGCCTGTAAAAGTATATAACGCATACAAACATACAGAACCTTATATTCCAGATGTTGTTAACACAATGCTTAGAGATGGTATTACAACTTTTATAACACTACCTGTAAATCCGATTATGTCTACAGGGGCATCAGCGTTTCATGATGAAGTTAGTACGTTATTAGCTTCTCATGACGTTAAAGTTATCCATGCGAAAAATTGGCATTTAAATCATGATTTACTTGCTGTTTATAAAGACCGTGTTCAACGTGCATTTGAATGGATTCCTGCTGAAAAACGAGCACAGACGCATGTTTTATATACAGTCCATAGTCAGCCTATTGACCCTGAAAGAAACGAGCACTATGTGCGCCAGTTTTCCGAATTAGCCGAAGCCATTTCTAAAGAAGCACAAATTGCGAACTGGCATGTTACATATCGAAGTGGTCATGGGAAAGGTGACTGGCTAGGTCCAAATGTAAAAGATAAAATTAATTCATTGCAAGGCGAGGGTGCTCAAGGTATCGTCACATGTGAGCTTCTTTCACTTTCAGCGGATATTGAGTCCTATTTTGAAGTCGGATATGAATGTCATCGATTATGTGAGGAACTGCAAGTTGAATTTGCACAATCGGAGTTTCCAGGTGATAGCTATGATACCATTCAAGCTTTAGCTGCCATTGTCGAATCATTTATTCCCGCACAATAACTGAACAGGTTAATAAATTACGATTAACTATTGTAAAGTCTATATTGCCATCTGATGTCGATATTCCATTGATGTCAGATGGTTATTTGTTTTATATCAATATAGCGAACAGAATAGCCACGAATAAATACACTTCATTCTAATCTGAACTAGCATAAATGATATCTAACAAACGGCAAATCTATTTTAATATTTTTTTGTGTGTATAATGAAAAATTGAATAGAAGTTATAGGGCTTACGATAGTGGCTAAAATATGATAACAGCTATAAAATTATATAAGTACATATTAAATATAATACGCAGTTTAATTTAGGCTTCAGTAGGTAGAATAATAATTGCTTAACATTTGATAAAGCTTATCATGGAAAACCGTCTATCATTCTTTAGAACTATTGACGATATTATTAATTATACTAACCTAGCTAGTCATTTTTCATTTATTAACCGTTTGTTGTTCCTAAAGAAAATAGTGAAAAGTTACACTATAAAGAATTCGCTTTTCTTGATTTACTTTTTACTTGAAGGATGGTACACTTAATTGTGTTCAACAACAATATATTGTGTTAGTTTTATATAGGTACTACTATATGTAGTTTAATAGGGAAGTTCGGTATATCCGACGCTGTCCCCGCAACTGTTAAGCTGACGATGATTTAATCCACTGTGCATTCGTATGGGAAGGATATCAGAGAATGAAGCAAAGCCAGGAGACCTGCCTATAATAAAACAATTCAACCTTTCTTCGGGGAATAAGAAATGGGGACGTGACGATTTTTTTGTTTTTTTACGTTTCTAACTTAGGCTGTCTCTCCCAAGAGATAGCCTTTTTATATTATGAAAAGAGGGAATTTAAAATGAAACTTTATACGAAAACTATATGCCCAAAATGTCTTTGGGTCAAATCGGAATTACAACGTGCAGGACTTGAAGCAGAAATTGTGAATATTGATCACGATGAGCAAGCAAAACAAAAAATTATGGACGCAGGTTTTTTAAGTGTGCCTGTTCTTGAAGTAAATGACACATTTATAGGAGATGTCAAAGAAATTGTTTCTCAAATTGAGATGATTGCAATATGATCGTTTATGCTAGTCGTACAGGTAATGTGCGAAGTATTGTGACGAAATTAGATGGGGAATCTATTGAAATTTATGATGGATTGTTGCTGACTGAGCCCTTTCTATTAATTACATACACGGACGGCTTAGGTGATATTCCTGCAAAAGTAGCTCGCTTTTTAGAGCAAAACAAGGAATATTGCAAGGGAGTAGCTGTAAGTGGTAATAGTAATTTTGGGCACCATGTGTTTGGTGGAGCTGGCGAAAAAATTGCAGAAACCTACCAGGTCCCGCTAGTGCGTAAATTAGATTTACGTGGATATCAGGCTGATTATGAAGTAATACAAACGTTTTATGAAACGAGGGTGAAGGGATGAAAACATACTTAAAGCTTAATAATGAGGTGCTTAATCGCTATAGCACGACGGGTCAATTAGAGCTTGAAAAGGACCGTGAAGCAACACGCCGTTATTTTTTAGAATATGTAAATGTGCGTCTACGTTATTTTATTGATATTGAGGAGAAAATACGCTATTTAGTCGATGAAGGTTATTACGAGAAAGAGTTTATCGACATGTATGAGATAGATTTTATTAAACACTTATACAAAAAAGCATACGATTACAATTTCCGCTTCCCATCTTTTATGAGTGCAAGTAAATTTTACGATAGTTACGCAATGAAAAGTCGTGACGGGGAAGAAATTTTAGAAAAATATGAGGATCGTATTGTTATCATCGCTTTATATTTAGCACAAGGGAACACGGTTTTAGCAGAACGTTCCGTTGAAGCAATGATGGAGGCGTATCAACCAGCAACGCCAACCGCATTAAATAGTGGAAAAAAAGCGCGTGGCGAATTAGTAAGCTGCTTTAAACTTTCAATGGATGATTCAATGAATAGTATTGCTGAAAATATTGGTTATTGTTTAGAGCTATCACGCCTTGGCGGTGGAGTAGGGGTAAACTTAACAGATTTACGTCCATTAGGAGATCCAATTAAAGAAATTTTAAATCGTGCAAGTGGTGTGATTCCAGTTGCTAAACTTTTAGAAAATTCCTTCAGCTATTCCAATCAGCTTGGACAACGTAACGGCTCTGGCGTTGTCTACCTAAATATTTTCCATGCTGATATTGAGAATTTTATTTCATCGAAAAAGCCAAATGCTGATGATAAAATCCGACTTGCAACGCTATCAACAGGTATTATTATTCCAAGTATTTTCTTTGAACTGATGAAACGTGATAAAGATATTGTGTTGTTCAGTCCATATGATATTTATAAAGAATACGGGAAACGAATGTCTGAAATTTCCATTACAGAGATGTATTATGAGCTACTAGATAATCCTAATATCCGTAAGATTAAACGCTTGAATGCGCGCAGATTATATACAGAAGTGAAAAAAGCGCAATTTGAATCAGGCTATCCTTTCGAAATCTTTGATGATAATGTCAACGATGTACATCCACTCAAAAATATAGGTCGTGTAAAAATGTCGAACCTATGTACAGAAATTTTACAAGTACAAGAAACAAGTATCATTACTGACCAAAATGAATCAAATGAATACGGACTAGATGTATCGTGTAACTTAGGCTCAATTGATATACATGCCGCAAGTAAAGTAAGTGATTTTGGTACATTAGTAGATACAGCAATGCATCTTTTAACGAATGTGTCGCAAATGACGAACATCACGAATGTACCGCCTGTAGCTAAAGCCAATAAGTTAATGCATTCTGTAGGGCTTGGATGTATGAATCTGCATGGTCATCTTGTTACAGAAGGGATTATGTATGGCTCTAAAGATTCAATTGCTTTTATGGATAGCTTTATGGAAGCGATGAACTATTATTCACTTAAATCATCGATGGAGATTGCTAAGGAACGAGGCGAAACGTTCTACCGTTTTGAGGATAGTGATTATGCGTCAGGCGTTTATTTTGATCAATATGTTAATAAAATTGAAGAAGAGCTTTCACCAGTTGTATTAAAAGCATTAGGAAATATTCCAATCGTGACATCGAAAATGTGGGAAACATTAAAGCAGGATGTTATGGAATATGGTTTATTCCATTCTTATCGTCTAGCTATTGCACCAACTGGTAGTATTTCATATATTCGTAGCTGTACAGCTTCAATTGCACCAAGTACGGAGCGTGTAGAGGTGCGTGATTATGCGGATAGTCGAACAATTTATCCAATGCCACATTTAACAAATGACAACAGTCATTTATATGTGGAAGCATATGATGTGAATCCATATGATTTAATCGATTTATACGCAGCATCTCAAAAACACGTAGACCAAGGGATTTCGATGACGCTGTATGTCACGGATAACTGGACAACGGAACAGTTAGCGAAAATTTACATTTACGCTTGGGTAAAGGGAATTAAATCAGTTTATTATGTCCGTCAACGTTTGCAAAGCTTAGAGGAGTGTGTCGCATGTCAAATATAATTTACGAAGCGGTCAATTGGAATAAGTCAACGAGTGAACTCGCACAAGTATTTTGGGACCAACAATGGAAACAAATTTGGTTTCCAGAGGAAATTGCGGTAAGTAAGGATATTCAGCAGTGGAAAAACTTCGAACACCAAGATACGTATAAGAAAGTATTTGCAGGCTTAACATTACTTGATACAGTTCAAACGAATATTGGGATGAACCGTGTTGCTGCATATACATCGGACCTTCAAGAAAAGGCTGTTCTTACTGTATTTGATGCTTTTGAAGCAATCCATGCAAAATCTTATTCTTATATTTTCACAACGCTTTGTACAAATGAAGAAATTGACGCGCTATTTGAATGGGTTAAGAAAAACGAATACCTACAATATAAGGCAAATAAAATTGCGGATATTTATAATGGCATTGAAGAAGGGGATTCAGAAAGTTTATGGAAAGCGATGTTCTCGTCCGTAATGCTAGAATCGTTCCTATTCTACTCTGGTTTCTTCTATCCATTGTACTTAGGCGGACAAGGCTTTCTTCGCAATAGTGCAGAAATTATTTCCCTTATTTTACGTGACGAATCCATCCACGGTGTGGCAGTAGGCTTTTTCGCACAAAATTTATATAAGCAATTTTCGAAGGAAAAGCAAGAAGAGTTGACTTTATGGGGATATGAATTATTGCTGGATTTATATCAAAATGAAATGAATTATACAGAAGATATTTATGCAGAAACAGGGTTATCACCTGAAGTAAAAGCATATGTTCGCTATAATGCCAATAAAGCGTTAATGAATGTTGGTTTTGATCCAATGTTCCCTGAAGAAGAAGTGAATCCAATCGTAATGAATGGTATTCGTAATGAAGGTTCAACATATGACTTCTTTTCACAAAAGGGTTCTACTTACGCAAAAGCAAAAGTAGCGCCAATTACAGATGACACATTTAAATTTAATCGTTAAGGATGAAAAAAATGAACTTAGACGTAAAAATCAAAAGAATTCATGCTGATGCATTGCTACCTTTGCAAGCAAATCCAGGTGATGCGGGAATGGATCTTTATTCAATTGAAGCAGTAGAAATTCCTTCGGGAGAAGCAAAATTAATAAAAACAGGCTTACAAATTGAATTACCAAAAGGGACAGAAGCGCAAGTTCGTCCAAGAAGTGGACTAGCATTAAAACATAGTGTAACTGTTCTCAATAGTCCTGGAACAATTGATGAAGGCTACAGAGGGGAAATTGGTGTTATTTTAATTAATCATGGTAAAGAAACATTTATCGTGGAGAAATCAATGCGCATCGCCCAAATGGTAATCCAGATGGTTCCTTCTATTCAATTGCAAGAAGTAAATGAATTATCAGAAACGGTTCGTGGAGCTTCTGGATTTGGAGCAAGCGGCACAAAATAAGTTCGTAAGAATTAAGTTCGGTACTGTACCGAACTTAATTTTTTTGTAGGAGTGCCAGTCACCCATACAATTTACACACAATTTCACGATTATTTATTTAGTTCGAAAAAATAACATGTTTGACTTGCCATATAAATTTGAAATAAAATAGGCTCATATTAAATTGGAGGTTTTTGTTTGATTAACTTATGTTTCTTACTGGGATGGAAACTTTCTTAATAATTATTATTAAGAAAGTATGTTGGGTAATTTCGAAATTTTTTTAAAATAGGAGAGTATATGTATATTAAAATTAGGCAAGAGCACCCTTCAGATTGCAAAAAAATTGAAGATGTTATCAAAATGGCATTTTTAAATGTAGAACAAAGTGACAAACAAGAGCATTTTCTTGTGAATAAAATTAGACAATCAGATGCTTTTATTTCTGACTTGTCACTAGTAGCGATAGATCAGGAAACGAATGAAATTGTTGGTCATATTCTTTTATCTAAAATAACAATTGTCGCTTCTAATTTAACTGTAGATTCTTTAGCACTTGCTCCTGTTGCAGTCGCACCTGAACACCACAAGAAAGGTGTAGGTAGTCAACTCATTAATGCAGCTTTAAAACGTGCAAAAGAGCTTGGTTTTCAGTCAGTAATCGTTTTAGGACACAAAGATTATTACCCGAAATTCGGATTTAAAAAGGCAAGTTTATGGAATATAAAAGCTCCTTTTGATGTGCCGGATGAAGTATTTATGGCAATTGAATTGACGAAAGATTCTTTGACTAATGTTCAAGGAACAGTAAATTATTCAAAAGCCTTTATGAGTGAGAGTTAATTATTGATATAAATCATTTACAAAGACCCTGTATTTTTTATAGGGTTTTTTGTATGTATATTAAACTCCATTTTGAATGAAAAATGCACTTTAAATAACAGTAAAACGATTGTTTTATTTGCTAGCAACTAGACGTTTTGCACCTTCTTAAATAACAAATAGCGGTTGTAATATATAAAGTCTTTAATATAAATATTAATAGAACTTATGGTAATATAAGGTATGACGATAGTAGGGTAAGATTTTCATAATATCACAATAAGAAAGGAGCATTATAGTCATGGTTATAAGAAAAAGTGTGCTTTTATTAATATCACCTTTATTCTTTTTAGTAGCTTGTAGTGATGAGGAAGAAAGTAAAAATAATAATGAGAAAATGTATATATCTTCAATTCAGAAAAAGGAAACATTCGAAATTCAACAACCCGCTAAAATGAATGTAGCAAGAGGATTAATTGTTAGTAATATGAATAATACGATAAATATCAATGAAATAGAAAAAGGGTTAATGAATTTATCAGTTAATTATTTTTCACCTAATAGTTTTTATATGCAAGAAGGCCAATATTTAGATAAAAATATGATTAATCAATGGTTGGCAAGAAAAACGGAAGAAGGGTTAGGTTTAAATCCACCGATAAAAAATAGTACTGGAAATGTGTTAGAGGATGAAAAACAGAATCCACTTTTTTTATCTCATATATTAGAACAAAATTACATTAACAAAAAAAGTGGAAAAATAGAAGGGATGTCATTAGCTATATCGTTGAATGAATATTATGACATACGAGTATCTGATGATAAAGGATTAATTTATACAGACCAAGTGAAAGTTGATAATACCGATGATGATGTCAATGATGTAAAGAATTACGGTAAAAAAATAGCAGAAACAATAGTAAAAAATATAAGAAATCATGAAGCAATGCCGAATGTTCCAATCTATTTAACGTTGTATCAGGAATCCAATAAAAATGATATACTTCCAGGTATTTTTTTAGCTGAAACCTTTATTGGGGAGAGTAAGGATAGAATAGATAAATGGACGGAGATTGATAAAAAAGATTATACATTTCCTTCTGATGCATTATATAGTTTAGATCAAGATACATATAATAAATTATTAAGTTTTAAGGAAGAAATACAAAAGAATTTCAAACATTTAAATCCAAAAGCATTTGGAAAGCTACGATATGAAGATGGAAAATTAGCAGATATTAAGATAGAAGTACATGCACCTCTAATAAATGATACGGAATTGATTGCTCTTTTGCAGTTTATTAGTACAAAATTAAATGCCATTTTATTTGACTATGTTCCTGTAACAATTCGTATTATCGATCAAAAACAAGATGTTGGAATTATTTTATGGGACCCAGCAGAAAAACAAATTTTCGCCACTCCAATAGAGTGACAGGCACCGAAACAATTCTGATAATTCAATAGGCATGTTTTGTTCACTTTTCGGCTTCATAAAAAAAGAGTATTATTAAATAGGAAGAAACTCTATATAAAAGGATGACGTTCGGACATGAATGAGCAATTAGTGGATTGGATTATTCGCTTTCAAAGGGATAAAGATATTGAAGCACTAGCGAATTTAAAAGACTATTGTTATGAGATGATTGAGCCTTTAATTGTGGAATTTACAGCGAAGTATGGTGAAGATGCAGGAGAGTTATTACGTTTAAAATGGGATAAACGGTTTTATTTTATTTTTACAAAATATCAGGTGAATGTAGGGCTACCTTTAGATTCATTCGTCCAAAATACGTATCGTTTTTATTTCATGCAAGTACTAAAAAAGGCGGGTTATTTGTAACAGAAAAAATCCCTTGATTTGTGTAAAAGCAAATCAAGGGATTTCTGTTTTATTGATGTAGTAAATCTTCTGCTAGCTGAGTAAATATTTCGCCGATAATTGTTTCTTCATCATATACCGAGGAGCCTGTATTTTCTTCAGGCTGGGCGAAAGGAATATGAGCTATTACTTGCGTTTGCAGTAAATCTGCCAAATGTTCGGCTCCACCTTGTCCAAACAGATAGTTTTTTTGACCATCTGCCCCAGCAAAATAAGCCATGTTTTCTACTACACCAAGTATAGTATGCTTCGTATGTTGTGCCATCAAGCCTGCACGGGATGCGACATGAGACGCGGCAAGATGCGGTGTTGTAACGATGATTTCTTGTGCTTGTGGAATCATCGCTGCCATATCAATGGCTACATCCCCAGTACCTGGAGGTAAATCAATCAGGAGATAGTCCAAATCGCCCCATAACGTATTGACAAGGAAATTGCGAATCCATTTGTTAAGCATAGGCCCACGCCACATAACAGGCTGGTTTCCATTTGTGAAAAAGCCCATCGACATCAATTTAACCCCATGACTTTCAACTGGAATCGCTGTTTGGTCAATCATGGTAGGTTTTTGCTCAATGTTCATCATGGCAGGAATACTAAAACCATAAATATCAGCATCAAGTATGCCTACACGTTTACCAAGACGGGCAAGAGCGACCGCCAAATTAATCGTAACAGTCGATTTCCCAACACCGCCTTTGCCACTTGTGATAGCAATGAATTGCACGCCAGAATTAAGCTGCAACATGTGAGGCATGCCTTGTGCATCAACATTTTTCTCTTGTAAAGAGGCAGTTAATGCACGACGTTCCTGATCAGTCATAGCGCCAAAGGTAATGGCAACACTTGAGGCACCAATCGCTTGTAATGCTTCCTCCACATCTTGCTTGATTTTCGCTTTTAACGGACATCCAGGAATCGTTAAAATAATATCCAGTGATAGATGGGTGTCATTTATATGAATATTGCGGACCATATTCAATGTGACGATACTCTGATGAAGCTCAGGATCTTGAACTTGTTGTAATGCGTTGATTACATCTTCTTGTCCTAACATAACAGAACCACCTTATTCTTTTAAACCTTTGCCAAGTCCCTTTAAGAAATGGACCCCAAAATTGAGGGCACGATTGACATCTGGATCATTTAACATTTTTACAAGCTTAAAGGCACTTACTTTTTCATCGGATTCAAGTGCTTTGTTGGCTTCCTCTACACCTGAATTTAAGCCATCAATCAGCTTAGTCGTTGTTTCAGGACTTAGCTCAGTCAATGCTCCCGCAACACCCATTAAATTATTAATAATATTAGTTACAGGTTTTCGTGTTAATTGTCCAAGTGCAACATGGGCGACTTCTTCTTTAGCTTCTAGTAGCTTCATTGCTGCTTCTAATGCACCGATATCATTTAATTCAGCCATAATAAGCAACACTTGATTGACTGCATCTTCTTGATCAGAAAGCAGTTGTTTGAGATTATCTAATTTTTGTTCCTTTAGCTGTTCTTCTGTTACTTGTTGTTTTTTTATATTTGTAATGGGTGCAGCCATGCTCTCACTCTCTTTCGTTTATGGTTGTTAAGTGAACGTAGCCAGGACGATTCCATTTTCGTTGTACCTCAACACCATTTTGAGGATGACGCTTTTTATAGCGAGGGTTAGTGCGAGGAAGTGGTGTTTTGCCTTTAGCTTTTAGCACTTCTACTCGTACTTTTGTTTGTTTATAAGCTGGTGTTGATGTATTAACATCTGCTGCAGGACCAGTTAAGAAGTTGATAGCTGAATCTTTGCTAACAGAGTTCATTGGTAAAAATAATTCATTTCCTTGTACACGATCTGTAACAAGGGCATTTAGCTTTAATGCGCCATATGGAGATACTAAACGGAGTAGGGCCCCATCTTCAATGCCTCGTTCTTTTGCCAATTCTGGTGAGACTTCAACGAAAATCTCAGGTACCTTTGATTGAATACCTTTCGATTTATTTGTTAAATTTCCTTCGTGGAAGTGTTCAAGCATACGACCATTGTTAATATGACAATCGTATTGTGCCTCAAATTCAACTGGTTGTACCCAATCATTTAAAGCAAAACGGGCTTTTTTGTCAGGGAAGTTAAAGCCGTCTTCATACAATAACGGTGTATCTTTACCATCGTGGCTACCCCAACAGAAACTACCCCAGCCTTCTAAGACATCATAGTTGGCTTGTGAAAATAGAGGAGACAGGCTCGCCATTTCATCAAAAATATCACTTGGATGTTCATAATGCCAATCTGCTCCTAATCGACGTGCTACAGCTTGAAGGATTTCCCAATCTGCTTTTGATTCACCAAGTGTTGGTAAAACTTGATACAGGCGCTGAACGCGACGTTCAGTATTTGTAAATGTACCTTCTTTTTCAAGGGAAGGGGCAGCTGGTAAAATAACATCTGCATATTGTGCAGTACGTGATAGGAAACAATCCTGTACTACAAAAAATTCTATTTGTGAAAGGACCTCATCTACATGGTTGGCATTACAGTCAACAAGTGCCATATCTTCACCCACTAAATACATCGCTTTCATTTTACCTTCCATAATGGCATCTAACATCTGCATATTAGTACGACCTGGTTGGGACTGAATAGGAACACCATAAGCTTTTTCGAATTTTGCACGTGCCGCATCATCAGTTACTTTTTGATAGCCTGGTAATAGATTTGGTAATGTTCCCATATCACAAGCACCTTGAACATTGTTATGACCGCGGAGAGGGTAGGCCCCAGCACCAGGACGGCGATAGTTACCAGTTGATAATAGTAAATTTGAAATAGCTGCTGATGTGTATGAACCGCCAGTATTTTGTGTTACACCCATGCCCCAAAGAACGCATGTACCGTCTGCATCACGAATCATCTCAGCAACTTCAATCAATGTTTCTTTCGCAATACCAGTCATTTCTTGTGCATAATCAAGTGTATATGTTTCAAGCACTTGTTTGAAATCATCAAAATGAAGGACATTTTCTTGAATAAAGGCTTCATCATGCCATCCTTGATCAATGATATATTTAGTAACTGCCATTAACCAAACTTGGTCAGTACCTTGTTTCGGACGCATAAAGATATCGGAACGCTCAGCCATTTCATGTTTACGTATATCGGCAACGATTAATTTCTGACCATGTAATTTATGAGCACGTTTCACACGTGTTGCTAAAACGGGATGACCTTCAGCTGGGTTAGCACCAACAATAATGACAAGACCAGCTTTGGCAATATCTTTTATTGTCCCAGCGTCACCGCCTAAACCTACTGTTCGTAATAAACCATCAGTAGCAGGAGATTGACAATAACGAGAACAATTATCGACGTCATTTGTTTCAAATAACTGACGAGCCATTTTTTGAATTAAGTAATTTTCTTCATTTGTAATTTTAGAAGAAGAAATAAAGCCGATAGAACCAGGACCATATTGTTGTTGAATACCACCAAGTTTTGTTGCAATTAGATCCAGTGCTTCATCCCATGATGATTCAACAAACTCATCATTTTTACGTATAAGTGGTTTTGTAATTCGTTCTTCTGAATTGACGAAATCCCAGCCGAATTTCCCTTTGACACAAGTCGAAATCGCATTTACTGGACCATCGGAAGGCTGTACTTTTAAAATTTTTCGGTCTTTTGTCCATACTTCGAATGAACAGCCTACACCACAGAAAGTACAAACTGTTTTCGTTTTTTTAGTGCGTTTACTACGCATGGCTGCTTCCACTTCAGAAACGGCAAAAATACCGCTATATCCTGGTTCCACTTCCTTAATCAAACTGATCATTGGATCTAACATATCCTGTTTTAAACCAGTCATAAATCCAGCCTCCCCAAGCATGGATTTTTCCATTAAGGCGTTACATGGGCAAACGGTTACACATTGACCACAACTTACACAGGAAGAATCGTTAATGGCAGCACCTTTATCCCAAATTACACGTGGTCGTTCTGCTTCCCAATCGAGTGATAATGTTTCGTTAACCTGTAAATTTTGGCAAACTTCTACACATTGCCCACATGCAATGCATTGGTTAGGATCATATCGGTAAAATGGATGCGACATGTCCACTTCATGTGGTTCAACTTTGGGCGTGTACGGATATTTTTGATGCTCGATTTCCATTAATTCGGCTGTATTGTGTAATGTACAATTTCCATTGTTATTATCACATACTGTACAGTACAATAAATGGTTTTCGAGTAGACGGTCCATTGCTTCTGTTTGTGCAGCTTTTGCTTTGTCAGAAGTTAATAAAATATTCATGCCGTCTACTGCCTTTGTGGAGCAGGAACGAACTAATTGGCCATTCACCTCCACAATACAAGTATCACATGTTTCAATTGGGTCTACAGCTGGCACATGACAAATCTGAGGATGAGGAATGCCATGTTGATTAATGGTATCAAGGATTGTTGCTCCTTCTTTTACATTATATGGAGCGCCATTAATTTTAATTTGAGTCAAGGTAACTTCCTCCTATTCACTTTGAGACTTATAGGACAACTTGTTACGGCTAAAGACAAAAGGGAATAACAAATCGAGTTAGTTATTTTTGAAGCGATTGTCTTGTTATTATTGTAATTCCCTCTTGTTCTTTAATCTACCTCGAAATAGGTGTAAATTCTAGATTATAACAAATTATCCATGTCTCGTTTTTTTAAAATAAAAAAATCCACCATGAAATTACATGTCCAAAACATGCTAATCATTCATGGTGGATAAAATTCTTAGCAGGTCTTGCTAAAAACTCAATCTACTTTTATTTTTAATAACAATAGAATTCAAATATTAAAAACACTATGCAACATCGTGAGATAGGGATTAAAATAAATCAATTCCATTTGTGATATGTATTATTATAGACTTATCCTTCAAAATGAACAATATTAATCATAAAATTTATTAAATGAGAATGATTATCAAAAAATATTATCACTTTTAATTTTTTTCAAGTTGCTATATCATTAACAAACTGTAAGGGTGACCTCATATCAATTTGCCTAAAAAAGTTTATTTACGATGGGAGAATCGTTGCTATGTCAAAAAAAATCCATGAATTTAATGATATGATTCGAAAGTTAAGAAAAGAAGTATTTGGAAAAGGGCCAGAGCGTATTCATACTGTTTTTGTCGAGAATATGGCTGTATCAACATTATACGGAAATATCACACCGACGGAAAAATTTATTGCCAGTACACCCGAAGGGCTAAAGATGGTACATGCTGCAAGGACGAGTATGATTCAGGATTTATATACACAATCACCACCCGAGGGGATGGAGGAATTGATAGGCAGCAAATTACTGCACTTATTTTCAGATATAAAAATTGAAGAGGATTTTGCGATTTCCGTCTTTGTTTTTGAAAAAAATATTAGTGTGTAAAGGGGATGCCTTATGGATCGAGCAATAACAAGGAAAATTACGCGTGTAGAAGGCCAGCAAGTAAAAGAAATAGATGATTTAATCGTCTCAGAATACGCTGTGACTGTAAAAATTAATCAGCAAGAGTTTGTTACGATGGTTTGTACACCAGAGTATGTGGAAGATATGGTTATCGGCTACTTAGCTTCTGAACGAGTGATACGTAGCTTTGAGGATATTGAGGAAATTTGGCACCAAGAGAAAGAGGGCTTTGTGCATATTAAAACAAAACATGTCAATCCCTATTACCAACAGACGCAAAATAAACGTTATATTACCTCTTGTTGTGGCATGAGTCGGCAAGGATTTGTTTTTACCAATGATGCATTAGTAGCGAAAAAAATGGATGATGTTCATGTGCAAATGACGACCGAGGATTGTTTTCGTTTAATGCATGAGATGCAGGACGGTGCAAACATTTTTAAGAAAACGGGTGGTGTGCATAATGCCGCATTATGTAATGTCAATGGCATTGTCTTAAGCCGCATGGATATAGGACGTCATAATGCGTTAGATAAAATTTACGGCTATTGCCTCCGTAACAATATTAGTATGCAAGATAAAATCATCGTCTTTAGCGGACGGATCTCGTCTGAAATTTTACTAAAAGTCTCCAAAATAGGCTGTGAAATTGTGCTGTCTAAATCAGCACCAACTGAATTAGCATTGCAATTAGCAGAGCAACTTGGCATTACGACGGTAGGATTTATCCGACAACATACACTGAATATTTATACACATCCAAAACGCATCCTATTACCTGCTCAGAATTCACTGAAAGAAGGAGATTAAATGCATGATCTACAAGACCAATTAAATAGACCTTTAAGAGATTTAAGAATATCCGTAACAGATCGTTGTAATTTTCGTTGCCGCTATTGTATGCCAGCTGAAGTATTTGGTCCAGATTACGCATTTTTACCGTCTAATAAAATATTAACTTTTGATGAGATTGAACGATTAGTAAAAATCTTTGTTTCTTTAAATGTAAAAAAGGTGCGTATTACAGGCGGAGAGCCCTTACTTCGTCGTAATTTGCCTGAATTAATTGCGCGCATTCATCGCATAGAAGGTGTAGAAGATATTGCATTAACAACAAATGGTTCTTTATTAAAAAAATTTGCACAACCATTGGCACAAGCTGGCTTATCTCGCGTTTCCATTAGTCTCGATTCACTGGATGATGAGCGTTTTTCTGAGATGAATGGTCGTCGTGGCAAAGTCTTAACAGTGTTAGAAGGAATTGAAAAGGCTGCAGAAGCGGGTTTAAAAGTGAAAATTAATATGGTTGTGCAAAAAGGAAAGAATGATCAAGATATCGTTACAATGGCACAATTTTTTAAAGAAAAACAGCATATTTTACGCTTTATTGAATATATGGATGTAGGCAATTCAAATGGTTGGCGCTTAGATGATGTTGTGTCCAAAAAGGACATTATTAAGCAAATTCATCAATTTTCACCGTTACAGCCAGCAGCGCCAAATTACAAAGGGGAAGTGGCAACACGTTATCAATATCAAGACGCACAAGGTGAGATTGGAGTAATTTCGTCTGTTACGGATTCTTTCTGTTCCAGTTGCTCACGTGCTCGTCTCTCGGCAGAAGGAACATTATACACTTGTTTATTTGCAACAGAAGGAACGGATTTAAGAGAGCTGTTACGGTCAGGGCAAGATGATGCTGCCATCATCAAATGTATTACAAAGGTATGGGAAACAAGAGATGATCGTTATTCAGATGAACGTAATGAGCAAACAATGGCAAAAAGGAAAAATTCAAAAATTGAAATGTCTCATATTGGAGGGTAGTGTATAAAAAAACAGAAAAAATCGGCAAAATAATGCCGAATTTTTCTGTTTATTTATGCACAAAAGTGCCACTTTTCCCACCAGTTTTTTCAACAAGATAGGTTTCTTTAATGACCATTGTTTTATCAACTGCTTTACACATATCATAAAAAGTTAATGCAGCAATAGACACAGCAGTAAGGGCTTCCATTTCAACACCAGTTTTCCCACTACATTTGACCGTAGCTTGGATATGGAGCTCATAGCCATTCTCTGCCTTTTCGTAATTAAATTGAAAATCTGTGCCTTGTAGCATGATGGGATGGCACATGGGAATGATATCTGCGGTTTTTTTTGCACCCATAATCCCTGCAATTTGAGCAACTTGCGTTGGATCACCTTTTTTAATGTCACCTTGTTGGATGGCTTCATAGACAACATCAGATAAAGTTATGATACTACGAGCAATTGCAGTACGTGTCGTAATTTCCTTTTCTGAAATATCAACCATTTTAGGACGACCTTCGTCGTTCCAGTGTGTAAAATTATTCATTGTTAGACTCCTTTTTATTTGTTTTTGACCAATCTTGCTGTGCATTAATATTGATAAATGTTGAGTTATCATCATCAAAAGGGACATAACAAACCCGCAGTTGCGCTAACAGCACTTTCATACTTCGTTTGTTTTGTTCCATTAATTGTTGTGCCTTGGATATAGCTGTACGGCGATATAATGCAGCTAATGGTTGATCGCGTAGCGTTTGTAAAGGAACAATCGCATCATAATCGTCATGAATGAAGGTGACCATTTTTTGGATAAAATCAGCATTCATATAAGGCATATCGCTTGCTACGACAAAAAACCATTCCACATCAGGATAGGTTGTCATAATATAATGCAAGGCAAAAAGGGGCCCTTGATGTAGCTGCTTTTCGATGACCCAGTGGACGTTTTCCTCTTCAAACTGATAGTGTAAGTGCGCATTTGTAGCAATGATGAGAGGGGATAGCTGATTTTTTTGCAACGCTATGAGACTATGCTTATATAAAGGTTGCCCAGCAAACATCTCGAACATTTTAGGTTTACCATACCGAGAGGATTGACCGCCAGCTAATACAATACCAGCAATTTTCATTTTCATAAGCGATGCAACTCACCAACAAAATGTTTGACAGTAGGTAATATGAGCTTCGTCATAGCCAGTGTCACCGCATTTGTGGAGCCTGGTAAAACGTAAATGGCTGTTTGTTGAAGACTCCCAGCAGTAGCACGACTAAACATCGCTTTTGGGCCAATTTCTTCATAGCTGAGTGTTCGAAATAATTCACCAAACCCCATCATTTCTTTTTCAAAAAGAGGCAAAATGGTGTCGTAAGTTTGATCTCTTGGTGTAAAACCTGTTCCACCCGTAACGATAATGGTATTAATTGTTGAATCACTGCACCATTTTTTTACATGACTAGCGATATCCAGTGGCTCATCCTTTGTTAGTTGATAGTCGACAACGTCAAATGTAGCTTCTTGAAGTAATGATTGAATACGCTGTCCAGCATGATCATCTGCCTTTGTGCGTGTGTCACTGACCGTTAAAATAGCAACTTGTATTGGTTGCTGATGATGTGTGGGATGCACAGTAAAGACCTCCTTCGAACATGTTTTACTTAAAAACATTGCCTTTATTATAATGCTATAAATGAAAAGGTCAAACGAAAATTCATAGAAAGAAAGGCCATATACTTATGCAAAATAGATATTCTAGACAACAATTATTTAATCCTATCGGACAAACAGGGCAAGCCTCCATCCAACAAAAACATGTCTTAATAATAGGTGCGGGTGCATTAGGGAGTGCTAGTGCTGAAGCGCTTGTGCGTGCGGGTATTGGCAAACTGACACTCATTGATCGTGATTATGTAGAGTGGAGTAATTTACAACGACAACAATTGTATACAGAGCTAGATGCACAAGAGAAAATGCCGAAAGTCATTGCAGCTAAAAATCGTCTCCAACAAATTAATGCAGAAGTAGAAATCAATGCGGTCATTATGGATGCTTGTACACAATCGCTGCTACCATTGTTAAAAGATGTAGATGTGTTGGTCGATGCGACTGATAATTTTGATGTTCGTTTTTTTATGAATGACCTTGCTCAAAAATATGGTATTCCTTGGGTTTACGGCTCTTGTGTTGGAAGTTATGGTGCAACTTATACGATTGTACCTGGCAAAACACCTTGTTTGCATTGCTTATTAAAAGTAATGCCCCATACAGGGATGACTTGCGATACGGTAGGAATTATTAGCCCAACGGTCCAAATTGTTGCTGCCTATCAAGTGGCAGAAGTTTTAAAATTGCTTGTTGGTGATGAGAAAGCATTAAGAAAAAGCTACTTAACGTTTGATGTTTGGCAAAATCAACACTATGAAATCAATGTAGATAAAATAAGGCAGTCCGATTGTCCATCTTGTGGTAATCACCCAACTTATCCTTATTTATCCTATGAAAATCAAACTAAATTACAGATACTTTGTGGACGGGATGCAATCCAAATTCGACCGCCAAAGCCGATTCACTATCAATTCGAGCAGCTGGCAAACCAACTTCGCGCCTATGGTGAAATTCAGATGAATCCTTATTTGCTTTCTTGCCAGGTTGACGATTACCGAATCGTCATTTTCCAAGATGGGCGAGTTGTAATTCATGGTGTACAAGATATACAAAAAGCAAAAACCATTTACTATCGTTTATTAGGTTAAAGGAGTGTGTAAAATGCTAGAAAAAAGACAACCAATTCCAGTAGCAGAAGCTGTTCATCGTGTTATGGACCATGCTTTTCAAGCAAAAAAAGAGCTTGTGTCATTAACGCAAGCCCATGGTCGCTTTATTGCAGAAGCAATTAGGGCCGATCATGATGTACCAGCTTTTGACCGTTCACCATATGATGGCTATGCTATTCGCTCCGTCGATAGCAAAGAAGCTTCTTCGCAGCATCCAGTCCCATTTCAGGTTGTTGGGGAAATTGGCGCAGGCTATATATATAACGAAGTAGTAGGCGAACGACAAGCTGTCCGCATTATGACAGGGGCTCCTATACCACAAGGCTGTGATGCAGTGGTCATGCTAGAATTAACCCATACTTTTGAAGAAAATCATCAAAAGTATATGTCAATTAAACGATCTTTTGAAGCAGGGACAAACATTTCCTATAAAGGGGAAGATGTACAGCAAGGCACTGTTCTCATTGAAAAAGGTCAATATATTAACCCAGGTGTAATGGCATTACTCGCTACTTTTGGCTATGAGCAAGTACCTGTTTATCGAAAAACGGTTATTGGTGTCATTGCAACTGGTAGCGAATTACTAGAGCCAGGCGAATCTTTACAACCTGGTAAAATTCGAAATAGTAATGCCTATATGATGATGGCGCAAATTGAGCGGGCTGGAGCACAAGTAAAATATTACGGCAAGTTTAGCGATGACCTTGAGTTATGTATTAAAAATGTTGAAAACGCCTTACAGGAAGTAGATATTCTAATTACAACAGGAGGCGTTTCTGTAGGTGATTATGATTATTTACCAGCCATTTACGAAGCGATTCATGCAAACGTACTGTTTAATAAAGTGGCGATGCGTCCAGGTAGTGTGACAACGGTGGCTGCTCGCGACGGCAAATTATTGTTTGGGCTTTCTGGTAATCCTTCAGCTTGCTACGTTGGCTTTGAACTTTTTGTACGCCCGATTATTCGCACTGCATATAGTAATGCTCAACCCCATTTACGTAGAGCGCAAGCGATTTTAGGGGCGGATTTTACAAAGCCAAATCCTTTTACACGTTTTGTACGCGCACAAGCCTATTATCAAGAAGGTAAGCTAGTTGCAGTACCATCTGGCTTTGACAAATCGAGCGCAGTTTCTTCGTTGGCGTCAGCCAATGCTTTCATCGTCTTACCTGGTGGTTCACGAGGCTATGAAAAGGACATGTCAGTAGCAGTTTTATTGTTAGAAGATTTGCAAGGAAGTGAGTGGCCTTGGGACAACATCGAAAAATCTTACAGATAGTTGGTTATCAAGATAGTGGAAAAACGACGCTGATGGAGCAATTGATTAAACAAGCTACAAAGGAAGGGTTACGAGTAGGAACGATTAAGCATCACGGACATGGTGGTGTGCCAATGGTTGAAACTTCGAAAGATAGTAGTCGGCATGAGCAGGCGGGTGCGATGATTACAGCAGTGGAGGGGGAGGGTACTTTACGGATGAGTATTCACCAAAAAAGCTGGCAACTGGCTGATATACTAGCGATTTATGCTTCCTTTCCAATGGATATCATTTTGATTGAAGGGTATAAACGCGAACATTATCCAAAGGCTGTGCTTCTACGAACAGCACAGGATCATGTGCTACTACAGCGAGTAACCAATATTATTTGTGTAATTTATTGGCCAAGCTATCCACTCGATTCGTCCCTAACGATTCCAGCTTTTTCGATACATGATGAAACACAATATATGGAATTTTTGTTGAAAGAAATGAGGGGAAAATGATGACTGCAACGTTGTTTGAAATAATTGATAAACCGATTGATGTAGAGCAAGTAAGACAAAAAGTACTTAATCGAAATGCAGGAGCTATTACACTATTTATTGGGACAGTGCGTGAAATGACAAATGG
The DNA here is from genome assembly GCF_015999545.1 of Lysinibacillus sp. JNUCC-52. Classification (NCBI taxonomy): domain Bacteria; kingdom Bacillati; phylum Bacillota; class Bacilli; order Caryophanales; family Bacillaceae; genus Lysinibacillus; species Lysinibacillus sp. JNUCC-52. Next base: position 1,217,093 of record NZ_CP065546.1, on the reverse strand, counting down.
TAAAAAAACATTGCATTTGGAATATCAAGCCTATCCAGCGATGGCGATAAAAATGTTTGAACAGATTGCGAAGGAAATACAAGAGCAATGGCCTGAAGTAAAAATAGCCATTTCCCACCGTGTAGGGCATTTAGCTATTTCTGATATTGCGGTCGTCATTGCGGTGTCATCACCACATCGTAAAATCGCATATTTGGCAAATGAATATGCGATTGACCGTATTAAGCAAATTGTTCCTATATGGAAAAAAGAACATTGGGAAGACGGGACAGAATGGATTGGTGATCAATTAGAAAATATCCCTTATCCGAAAGGGGAGCCAGTTATTCAGGAGGGGGAGGAAAAGTGTGATTAACATCTTATTATTTGCACACCTACAGGAAATGGTTGGTGAAACAAAGCTAACTGTAGAGCTGTCAAATGTGACGGTTGCTCACTTGAAAGAGTGGATGGAAGAGCACTATCCACAGCTATCATTACAACAAATAATGACGGCAGTAAATGAGGAATTTGCAACGGATACTACAATCGTCAAATCGGGCGACACTATCGCCTTTATCCCACCCATCAGTGGGGGATGAAGACAAAAGAGCGGCATACAACGTTAAGTTTAAAAGATGTTATAAATTTTGCTATGTAACATGAAAGAAGCTATGCAGTTACGCACAGCACATAAGACGTGTGCACTCCGCGAGCAAGTGAGGAAAGCACCCACTGTAACAAACAACAACGGCACAACAAAAAAGTGTTAGATTGATCGCGGTCAATCTAACACTTTTTCTCTTATACTTTGAGGATATGGATACTAAGAAGCAAAAGAAAGGAAATAGCAATCATACACAAAACCCATGTCCAGGCAAGGGTCATGTTTCCCGAATCAATCGCCATATAAATAGCTAGCGGTGTTGTTTGTGTTTTCCCTGGAATATTCCCCGCGAACATTAATGTCGCTCCAAACTCGCCTAAAGCTCGTGTGAAGCTTAAAATCCCGCCAGATACAAGTGCTTTTAAAGCAAGGGGTATGGACACATAAAGAAAGACTTGCCATTCGTTAGCCCCATCTACACGTGCTGCATTTTCAATATCACGATCAACAGAGGCAAAGCCCGTTTTAGCTGATTGATACATTAAAGGAAAGGCAACAATCGTAGAAGCGATAACAGCCGCCCACCATGTGAACATGACTGGCTGATCGAAAAGCCACACAATTAGATTTCCAAAAAAACTATTTTTCCCAAAAATAACGATGAGCAGGAAACCTACTACAGTAGGAGGTAATACTAAAGGTAAGAGCAACACGGTTTCTAGCAAGAGCTTCCCTTTAAAATGATGGCTTGCCATCCATTTACCAAGTAAAATTCCTGCTATAATAGCGAGAATCCCCGCAACAAAGGCAATTTCAATTGAAAGTTTAAGTGGAGACCAAAAATCGGTACTCATTTTTAGTGAGCTCCTTTAAACCCATACTTTTTAAAAATATTCATTGCTTCGTCACTCTGTAAAAATTGATAAAAATCTTCCGCTTCTTGAGCATGCTTACTCGCTTTTAAGACACCTACAGGATAAATAATCGGTGCATGCATAGCTTCATCAGCAGTCGCAACGATATCAACTTTATCGGAGACAAGAGCATCTGTTTTATAAACCATTCCAGCATCTACGTTTTCTGTTTCTGTGTAAGTAAGTACTTGACGCACATCTTTTGTATACACCACTTTCGATTCAAGTGAATCCCAAAGTTGCATATTTTTTAATGTGTCGACGCCATACTGCCCAGCAGGAACCGTTTCGGGTGTACCAAGCGCGATTTTTCCTGCTTGCTGTAAATCTTCAAAGGATTTGATTTGTTTTTCATTATTTTTAGGAACAATTAATACTAATTCGTTGGCTAAAAGATCCGTTCCTTGCTTTTGATCAATCATTTCTTTTTCTACAAGCGCATCGAATTTATCTTCCGCGGCTGAAAAGAAAAGATCTGCAGGAGCACCCTGTAAAATTTGTTGCTGTAATGCACCAGAACCACCAAAGTTATAGAGGATTTTGATTGTATCGTGTTGTTTTTCATAAGTTGTTTTAAGTTCTTCTAAGGCATCCTGTAAACTAGCTGCCGCAGAAATCGTTAATTCAACAGGTTCGTTTGCTGTCAACTCTTTTTCTTGGTTACCACAGGCTGCAAGTAGCCCAACTAGTAATGCTAGTGTCGCAAATAAACTATAAAATTTTTTCACTATGATAATACTCCTTTTATAACTCGTTATAACAAGACATAACAAATTATAAACAGTGATAAGTGAAAAAGAAAGATAGAATTGGTAGAAAATTTCAAGATGTTCATAAAGCTATAAATACGTTACCATGTAAATAGAGGCATATAGGAGGAGAATTTTTATGTCACAAGAACAATCCTATACGATTGAAGAGGTTGCACAATTATTAAAAGTTTCGAAATTGACGATTTATGATTTAGTGAAAAAGGAAGAATTGCCAGTCTTCCGTGTAGGAAGGCAAATGCGGGTAGATCGTGCTGACTTGCAAGCCTATATACAAAAACGAAAAACAGGTAGTGCGTCATTGACATCCGTGGCTACTCCGACTAAAAATTATTCAAAAATAATTATAAGTGGACAAGATTTAGTATTAGATATTTTAGCCAAATATATTGAGAAAAGGCAGTCTACGAAAGTATTGCGTTCACATGAAGGTAGTTTTAATGGTGTGATGGCATTGTATAATGGAGACTGTGATATTGCGAGTTTACATATGTTTGATGGGGATACAGAAGATTATAATACGCCTTATGTAAAGAAAATCTTTGTGAGCCATCCGTTTATCCTCATGAATGTAGTATCACGTAGAGCAGGTTTCTATGTTCAAAAAGGAAATCCATTGCAAATCCACACATTTGAAGATTTTCAAACAAAGTCATTTAACTTCATCAACCGTGAGAAAGGCTCAGGTGCACGCACTTTGTTAGATGAGCAATTGCGTATTCATAATATTGTACCGACCACTATTGAAGGCTATTCCCGTGAAGGAATGAGCCATCTTGATGTTGCTTCTGCTGTCGCCAATGGACACGCTGATGTTGGGATAGGAATTGAAAAAATCGCCAAGCTCATTGATGTCGATTTTATTCCAGTTGTTAAAGAGCGTTATGATATTGTGTTATTAAAAACGCCTGAAAACCGACCACTAATTGATGCGGTGAAAGAGATTTTAAATGCACCTGCTTTCCAATCTGAAGTGGCTGCGTTAGGAGATTATGACGTCTCTCAAATGGGGCAAGTTATGTATGAAACGCTATCATAAAAGTTAATATTGAGTTTATGATAAAAATCATTTTGCGATATATGGTGAGATGGATAAATTAGTAGGTATTACTGCTAGGATATTAGCCCGCCATAAAATAGCTTGCGTTGTTAGTGCGCAACTATTTTATGGGCGGGTTTTTTTGTATATAAAAAAGGGGTTGGATCGTGTGTGCCAGGCACGCAAATAATTCTGACAATTAAATAGTTAAAAAAGCCTCGTTCTTATATTTAGAACGAGGCTTTTAGTATAGAGAGATGCTATTACACTGCACCAAATAATTTTAAAATATTGATAATGACAATACCGACAATGCCAAAGTCAGAATCACCAAATGTTGTTCCTTCATAGCCGATGTCACCCATGAAAATAAGTAGTATAGCAGGAATGAAGCTGATGATTAAACCGTTGGCAAAAGCACCTGCCATTGAGCCGATTCGACCACCTGTTGCATTTCCAAAAACGCCTGCGGCTGCACCTGTGAAGAAATGAGGCACGAGACCTGGGATAATAACTTTTAGCCCAATAAGAGGGAGTGCAAACATAGATAATAAACCAGCTAAAAAGCTAAAGAGGAAGCCGATGATAACAGCGTTAGGAGCAAATGGGAAAATTGTCGGGCAATCTAATGCAGGCTTGGCATTTGGTACGAGCTTATCGGCAATTCCTTTAAAAGCTGGAATAATTTCAGCAATTAGCATGCGAACACCAGCAAGGATAATATAAACACCAGCAGCAAAAGTAATCGCTTGAATAATTGCGAAAACGATGAAATTAGATCCACCCGATAGTTGTGCTTCAATATAAGAGCGACCTGCAAATAATGCCACTACAATAAAAAATATGGTCATTGTTAAGGAAATTGCAACGGATGTGTCTCTTAAAAATCCTAGTGATTTAGGAACTTGAATTGCTTCTGTTGTTTTAGCTTTGTTGCCAAAAAGCTGACCAATTTTAGCAGAAATATAGTAGCCTATACTTCCAAAATGACCAACTGCGAAATCATCACTGCCTGTAATTTGGCGCACTGTAGGTTGTAAAATGGCTGGGAAAATAACCATACAAATACCTAATAAGATGGATCCGGTAATTATAAGTGGAATGCCACTCATTCCACCAACTGAGAGTGAAGCCGCGATTAAACACGCCATAAATAATGTATGATGCCCAGTTAAAAAAATATATTTTAAAGGCGTAAATCGCGCTAACAATAAGTTCATGATCATACCGAATACCATAATCATGGCAGTAGATGTTCCAAAAGTCGTTTGCGCTGCAGCTACAATAGCCTCATTGTTAGGGATTACCCCTTGAACTTGAAAGGCATGGTCGAACATTTTACTAAAATGCGTTAAAGAACCAATTAAAACGGCAGCACCAGCACCTAAAATGACGAAGCCCATTATCGTTTTTAATGTACCTGAAAGAACAGTTGAAGCTGATTTTTTTTGGATTAGTAAGCCGACAAGAGCAAATAGGCCGACTAAAATTGCTGGTGTACCTAAAATGTCATTCATCATAACATCTAACATACCAACACCTCATCCTATTCAGTTTTTACAAACTTTATATATAGTTAATACCACAGACTATTAGCCGTACAATTAAATTTCCTTAAAGCAGTGGCTCAAGCTTTAATTTGATTTCTTGAATACTCATCATATTGACGATACGAACGATTTTTCTCACACCATTATCTAATTGATCTACAATATCTCCTGCACCGATATAAATATCTGCCTTCTCTGCCGTTGCAGATGTTAAATCTGTATGAGTTACCTCTGCTTCTTTTCCGAGTTCAAGTAGTGCTTTTTTTACGTTCAGTTCCATAATGAAACTACTGCCTAAACCATTTCCGCAAACGACTAAAATTTTCATCATCATCGCTCCTTTGTCGCATATTGTTTTATTTTTTCAACAATGCAATCTGGATGTTGGCATCCAATAATCTCGTCAATTTGACTAGGTTCTTGTAACACTTGTGTTAAGTCAACTAGGGCTTGTAAATGTGTTGTATGATCAGTAGCTGCCAAAATGATAATTAAGAATACAGGTTTATCTGGTCCAAATTGAACAGGGTTTTGTAAATTTAATAAGCTCATCGATAATTCATTTACTCCTTCAGATGGTCGAGCATGTGGTATTGCCACTTTAGGTGTCAGCACGACATATGGACCATGTTGTTCGATGGATTGTATCATCGCTTGAATATAGCGCTTTTCTATTTTGTTTTGCTGTAAAAGGGGTGCTGCAGCGATGTGTATAGCATCTTGCCAGTTAGCGACTTCGTTAACAATTTGAATCGTCTCTATAATGAGTAACTCGGTAAGCAAGTTGTTATCCCTCCTTTCATTAGGAATCAACATGTCTTCTATCCAAGGTATTAATGCATGCTAAGAAATTATGTCAAATTGTCGAATGTTTTTAACGAAATTGTTGAAAAGGGGGGAATGCGTAATCATCCGCTAAAAGAGAGAGGGGAGCTCACAGATGGTTGTATCTGTGAGTCTAGTTGTTTGATTATGATGAACGGCATTAAGACTGGATTTTTTGTGCTAAATTGTAAATGGCTTTTTTGACGAATGCATCAATCTTATTATCTAGTCTGGACTGAGGGTATATAAGCTGAATTTTTCGTTTCAGTGCTATATCATGTAAGTCTTTCTGTACTAATAAACCTGATTGCAGTTCTTCTTCAATAAGGGATACAGACAGAAAGGCAATTGTTTTACCAAAGGTAAGCATTTTTTTAATCGTACTGACAGAATCGAGTTCAATTGTATTGAAAGATGGCTGAAAAGGGTTTAGCCATTTTTCAATAAAATGGTTGGTTGAACTCGAGGACGTATGTAATAATACTTTGTTTTTAAGGACATCTGATTGCGAGATGTCCTTTTTTGCTGCCAGTTCGTGACTAGGGCTTAATGCTAAAACGAGTGAATCTTCGCCAATCGTTTCATAGCAAAGTGTTGAATTTTGTTTCTTCGTTTCCATTATTAAGCCAAAATCAAGCTCCTGCAAGGCTACCATTTTTTCGATTTCAGGTGCAGTTTTTACTTCTAAGGAAATGCGAATGTCAGGATAAGCTGTGGAAACTTGGTTAATGATTTCAGGCATAAAAATATGGGCAGGGAGTGCACTTGCTCCTAAACGTATGGAGCCAACATTTCCTGCTAGTAGATTTTCAATGAAGCGATCCATATCGTTTTGTAATTGTACGATTTGGCGTGCATAGTGAAACAGCCCTTCCCCCGCTTCGGTTAAACGATAACCACCAGCATTTGTCCGAAATAAGCGTACACCGTATTCTTCTTCAATGGAGCGAATATGAAAGGAGACAGTAGGTGGTGTAATACCTAGCTCTTTAGCGACAGGAGCTAATTTTTTTAAATCGACGAGTAAGCAAAATGCCTGTAATTTTAGATAATTCATTTTAGCCTCCTAAAGGAAATTCGATAAACTATTGCATTTACTTTAGTTTATTAGATTTTTTTTAACGACATATTAATAGTAGGTTAATATTTTCTAAATATCTGGAAACTATAGTAGAGATAGACGAGGAGGATACGATGAAAATCTCAATTACAAATTTAGAGAAAAAATATGGACACGCACAAGCGCTATGGCCTATTAATGTGGAATTAAACAGTAAGTTCATTACAATTTTAGGACAGTCAGGCTGTGGTAAAACGACATTATTGAAATTACTAGCTGGTCTTGAAAAACCAACGAATGGTGAAATTGCATTCGATGACACAATTATTTATTCTGCTAAACTTCGTAAAAATGTTAAACCAAATCAACGCAATATCGCTATGGTCTTTCAAGATTTCGCGCTATGGCCACATATGACCATTTTCCAGAACATCGCATTTGGTTTAAAAAAGATTGTACCAAAGGCGGAAATACCAGCACGGGTAGCGTATGTTATGCGTTTGGTGAACATGGAGGGATATGAAAATCGCAAGCCAGGACAGTTATCAGGTGGTCAACAACAGCGAGTAGCACTTGCGAGAGCACTGGCAACGAATCCAAAGTTAATCTTATTTGATGAGCCATTATCAGCGTTAGACGCGGTGCTAAGAGAAAAAATGCAAGATGAAATTATGCATATTATCCATGAATTCGATTGCCAAGCTATATTTGTTACACATGATCAAACGGAAGCAATGACGATGTCAGATCAAATTATTGTGATGGAGTCAGGAAAAATTGCACAGGTTGGGTCACCACAGGAAATTTATCATGCACCAGCAACTCCTTATGTAGCGGATTTTATAGGTAAGGTCAATTGGCTCGATAAAGGGAATCGGATTGTACGTCCCGAGGGGGTATCGAGAAAACAATATCCTGGAACTATTGCGAAACAAGCGATGATTGTAAAAAGTACTTTCGTTGGAGATCGCTATTTGGTTCAGGCACAAGTAGAAGGAAAGCAGTGGAGCTTTTATGAAAGCATGCCTTTAGAACATGGCAAACAACTTGAGGTTTTTGTAGATACAAAACAAATATATCAATTGGAGGGCTTATCGTGAAAAAACGATTCAAATTACTAGCAACTGCTGGGATTCTTTTAGCACTAACATTAGCGGGGTGTGGCAATAACAAATCAGCCGACAGTGTCAATAATGAGGCAGCAAGTGCAAAGTCGAAAGAAGAAGTGCAAACATTAACGGTTTATTCAGCTGGTCCAGATGGCTTAGCTGCCAATATACAGCAAGCATTTGAAGAAAAAACGGGCATAAAAGTAGAAATGTTCCAAGGAACAACAGGCAAAATTTTATCTCGTCTAGAAGCGGAGAAAAATAATCCTGTGGCAGATATCGTTGTATTAGCTTCCGTCGCATCAATGGATGGATTAAAGGAATCCAATCAGTTACTTAGCTATCAAGAAGCAGAAAATGCTAGTAAAATGAATCGCAATTGGTCAGATGCAGAGGGCTATTACTATGGCTATAGTGCATCGGCATTAGGCATTGCTTACAACACGAAAAATACAAAAGATATTCCTACTGAATGGACAGATTTAGCTAAACCAGAGTGGCAAGGGAAAATGAATATCCCTGACCCGAGTTTGTCAGGCTCTGCGGTCGATTTTATTTACGGCTATACAGAAGCGGAAAAGACTGCTTGGGATACAATCCAATTATGGAAAAACAACGGACTCCAAGTGAATGGCGCAAATAAGGAAGCGCTAGATGCAGTTATTACAGGTGATAAAAATGCAACAATCTCAGGTGTAGACTATATGGCTTATAAAGCAAAAGCGAGTGGGGAGCCAGTAGAAATTGTTTATCCGAAGAGCGGAACTGTTGTAAGTCCTCGAGCAGTCGCTATTATGAAAGATGCTAAAAATGTGGAAGGTGCAAAAGCATACGTCAATTTCCTACTTTCAGATGAAGGACAAAAGCTAGTGACAGATGCATATTTACTGCCAGGTAATAACGAAATTGCTGTAAAAGATCGTGCGGCATTAGATGAGATTCCGCAGTTAAAGGTGAACTGGAAAGGTTCAGAGTCAAAGCAGCTTGATATTTTAACGAAGTTTAACGATATTTTTCGATAAGAGGCAATGAGTCTATAAGCCTCATTCCTACTAGATGATGCGATAAATAGGTAAAGAAAAAATTCGCTTTCAGTCATAAGACTTTGAAGAAACAGCACTGATGATTGCGGATTTTTTCTAAATACAAAAAGCCTCATTTTATTAGGAATATCTACACTAGGTTTCTATGAAAGGAATGATGCAATGATGATAATGGAAGGCAGACGCACTTTTAGCTTGTTATTGGCGATTGTCGCAACGTTTGCTATCGCACCATTAATAGCCATTGTTTATTATACATTTGTCCAGGATGGTCATTTTGATGTTTCACAAATTAGTAGAATGTTTGACAATGATCGTTTGTGGCGTACATTGGGTAACTCTTTATTATTAGGCGTTTTCGTAATTTTAGGGACTACAATACTGGCATTACCTATGGCATTTATTCGCACAAAAACAAGCTTACATAAATATGGTTGGCTAGATATTATTTTAACGATTCCTTTTATGACACCTCCTTATATCGGTTCTATGGGTTGGATTTTATTTATGCAAAATAATGGTTTTTTACAGCAGTTAGTACCTGGGACTGCTTGGTTATCGGATGCCTTTTTTTCTTTATTTGGCATGGTGATGGTTATGAGTCTGCACCTGTTTCCTTTTTTATATTTAATGCTGAAAAATACGCTACTTAGAATTAATGGTTCATTTTTAGATGCTGCACTTATTTTTGGCCGCAGCTCATTAAGAAATTGGCTACAGGTTATATTGCCTTTACTCGTTTCAAGCTATGTTCTAGGAGTATTGCTCATTTTTATTAAAACGCTGGCGGAATTTGGGACGCCTGCAACGTTTGGCAGTCGTATTGGATTTCAAGTTTTTACAACAGAAATTCACTCTTATCTTTCTAGATGGCCAGTTGATATTCGGATGGCAACATCGCTATCATTATTTTTACTTTCCGTGTGCCTCGTTGTTTGGTACTTTCAAAATCTTATTGGACGAAAGTTTACATATAGCGTGCTTTCAGGAAAAACACCTGCTGTTCGTGAAATAAAAGATAAATGGTATATCAAGTTTGGGTCATGGTTTTATGTCGGGATTGTGTTATTGCTTGCTATTGGAATTCCGTATTTTTCAATTATCGTAACTTCTTTACAAAAGGTGCGAGGAGACGGTTTAAGTGCTGGCAATTTCAGTTTTGCGTCGTATCAGGCTTTGTTTACTAGCGGAAGCGCGGGATTAGCCGCATTTTTGAATAGTATTGTGTTTTCAATTGTCACTGCCGTTATTACAGCGATTATTGGATTTTTTATTGCACTATACGTTAAAAAGGGCGAAACGAAAAAGCAACAAATGTTAGATTTCTTTAGCCTAATGCCAAATATTATTCCAGGAATTGTTTTTGTCGTCGGTTTAATTATGTTTTGGAATGCACCTTGGCTACCAGCAACGATTTACAATACAAAAACAATGGTAGTGGTGACGTATTGTGTGCTTTTCCTACCATACTCTGTGCAATATACAAAATCGACATTTTCACAGTTAGATCAATCTATTTTCCAATCAGCTGCTATTTTTGGACGGAATAGTTGGGACATGTATCGATATATTTTCATCCCACTGTTAATGCAGGGAATACTTGCTGGTATGATGATGACATTTATCATTTCAATGCGTGAGTTAGTCGCAGGTCTGCTTATTTTGCCACCTTCAGTGGAAACAGGAGCAACGTTTATTTACAGCCAATTTGAACAAGGCAATGTAGGGTTAGGAATGGCTGTTGCTGTTATTACAGTCGCTATGACAGTTGTTTTTATGTTCCTATTAGATTGGCTTCAAAAGCGGGGAGGGCATGTAGGTGCTTAAGATAGAGATTTTAGGAGGCGTTGGGGAGTATGGCCGTAACTGCTTTTATCTTGAAAAGAATGGCCATGCCATTTTACTAGATTGTGGTGTTATGAACAATCGTGAAAAGACAAAGCCAAATTTAACACCTGCTCATGTGGCAAAACTAGATGCCGTGTTTATTTCTCATTCCCATATTGACCATGTAGGAGCGCTTCCTTTACTTGCACAATGGGGCTACGATGGGCAATTGATTATGAGTGAAATAACCGCAAAACAATTACAACAATCTTTTCAAAATATTAGAACGTTTGAGCCAGCATCGCTAGGCAAATGGGTCAATGTTAACGATCATCTTTCTTTTCTATGGGGCTATAGTGGGCATTTAATAGGAAGTGTTTGGTACAGTATTCGCTTTTTAGAGGAGGTGATATTTTTTTCAGGAGATTATGTGATGGATTCCTATCTATTAAAGGCAAATCTTCCGAAAGAGCATAGTGAAAAGTATGACGTAGCATTCATAGATAGTGGTCATTTTGAGAAACGTATTCACAACAAAAAAGTATTACAGCAATTAGCGGATTATATCGAAGAGAACGATCGTAATGCAATACTTTTCCCTTCTTCCTTTTCTGGCAAAACGGCTGATATTGCATTTTACCTTTTTGAGCATACGACTAGAAAGGTGTCTATCGCGAAAGATTTTTTACCTTTTTTTGAAGAGTATTACGATGCACCTGATAATGTTGTATTCTCTCCGCTCTTGTCATCATTCAAAAAAGAATGCTTACAAGAGCGGACAATGGCAAAGAACGCCATTTATTTTGTTCCAGAGCGCGATGACGTAATAATATCGAAGCTACTTACGGATTTACCATCAGCCAATGTCATCTTTACGGGGTACTTTAATAAAGGCAGTTACATTCAACAATTAGCACCAAATCAACTAAAACATTTTTTCTACAAAACACATCCTGATTATGAGGATACTATCGTGCTATCAAAGTATATTAATGCTCATCAAACCATCTATTTTCACAGTCAATTAACAAATAAAGAAACGTCACTATTAAAAATAATCGGAAGTGAGGATGAAAATATATGAAATATTATTTGAAGAGGCTTGCATTGAAAGTAGCCGTAATAGGATTAGTATTAAGCACGTTTGGAATAATGGGTGCCGTACAAGCAAAAGCCGCCATCGAGCCTGGGCATGAGATTAAATATAATTTGAAATCAGAGCTATTCAATGAGTCAGATATTTTAAACTTTTTTGCCGCTACTAAAAAAGATGAAGTAAAAATTTACTACTTCGATACACAGAGGAAAGATTTTTTAAGTGCAGACTATAACAATCGTTTACGCGTTTATAAAGATAGCAATAAAATCGACTTTACGTATAAAAAGAGATTTCTCAATACACCACTTGAAGAAGCACTTGCAATAACTGAAAGCCATGGTTTTACTGGTGACGAATCCAACTATAAATTTGAAATGGATATTAAGGGTGGTAATCGTACATTTACCATTAGTCGAAAAGAGTCATTGAAGGAAACTACTAAAGTTAACTATAATTCGGTGGATACAAGTGCAGCCAAAAAACTAATTTTAGAAAATGTGCCAAAGAAAATTTTAAATTGGGACTCTGCAACTTGGTATAACAATACGTTATCACAGACAGTCGTCTATGGACCTGCCAAGGCAACAACATATAAAGGAAGCTTTGCAGGATATGAGGCAGATATTGAAGTTTGGCATTATCAAGGTGAAATCATGACAGAGCTATCGACAAAAGAAAATGATGCTGCAAAAGCGGCCACGATTGAAAAAGTATGGCGTGAACAACTAGAAGGAGCTGGCTATCTAAGTGCGGATCAGCGTGGGAAAACGGCGTTTGTTATGGAGAAGTAATATTGGACTAACTATAAGGTGAATGGCTTGCAAGAAAGTAAAGCCCTTCAATTGTTAGAAGCTATCTAATAATTGAAGGGCTTTTGTGAAAATGAGGTATATATTTATACCGCACCTACTAATTTTAAAATATTTATAATAATAATCCCGACAATGCCAAAGTCAGAATCACCAAAAGTGGTGCCTTCAAAGCCGATGTCTCCCATAAAGATGAGTAGTATCGCAGGAATGAAGCTAATGATTAAGCCATTGGCAAAGGCTCCTGCCATTGAGCCGATTCGACCACCTGTTGCATTTCCGAAAACACCTGCGGCTGCACCAGTGAAGAAGTGGGGCACAAGGCCAGGTATAATGACTTTTAGCCCGATTAGGGGGAGTACGAACATAGACAAAATACCAGCTAGGAAACTAAAGAGGAAGCCGATGATAACGGCATTCGGTGCAAATGGAAATATTGTCGGGCAATCTAATGCAGGCTTAGCATTTGGTACGAGCTTATCGGCAATCCCTTTAAATGCAGGGACAATTTCGGCTATCAGCATGCGTACCCCTGCTAGGATGATATAAACCCCAGCAGCAAAGGTAATCGCTTGAATAATTGCGAAAACGATGAAATTTGAGCCATCGGATAATTGTCCTTCTATATAAGAACGACCTGCAAATAAGGCAACAATAATGAAAAATAGGCACATTGTTAAGGAAATGGCAACGGATGTATCTCGTAAAAATCCTAATGATTTTGGTACTGGAATTGCTTCAGTTGATTTAGTTTTGTTGCCAAATAGTTGACCTATTTTAGCAGATACATAGTAGCCAATGCTTCCAAAATGACCCACTGCGAAATCATTATTACCTGTAATTTGTCGCACTGTAGGCTGTAAAATGGCAGGGAAGCCAACCATACAAATACCTAATAATATGGATCCGACAATAATTAGAGGTACACCACTCATACCGCCTATCGAGAGGGAAGTTGCGATTAAACACGCCATAAATAATGTATGATGGCCAGTTAAAAAAATATATTTAAAAGGGGTAAATCGCGCTAGCAATATATTCATTACCATTCCAAATACCATAATCATGGCGGTGGACGTTCCAAAAGTCGTTTGCGCTGCCGCTACAATCGCTTCATTATTGGGGATAACTCCTTGAACTTGAAAGGCATGATCAAACATTTTGCTAAAATGATTTAAAGATCCAATTAAAACGGTTGCACCAGCGCCCAGGATGACAAAGCCCATTATGGTTTTTAATGTACCTGAAAGGACAGTAGAAGCCGATTTTTTTTGTATTAATAAGCCGATAAGCGCAAATAGGCCAACTAATATTGCTGGTGTACCTAAAATGTCATTCATTATAATATCTAACATACAAACACCTCAATCCAATCCAATTTTAAAAAGCATTACAGATGCCATTGAGTAAAGCTTTAAAGTAGTGGATCAAGCTTAGATTTAATTTCTGAAACATTCATCATATTAACGATACGTACAATATTACGAGCACCGTTATCCAATTGATCGATAATATCTCCTGCACCGATATAAATATCGGCTTTCTCTGCCATTGCAGATGCTAAATCTGTATGCGCCACCTCAACATCTTTTCCGAGTTCAAGCAGTGCCTTTTTAACATTTAGCTCCATAATAAAGCTACTGCCTAAGCCATTTCCGCAAACAACTAAAATCTTCATCATCATCGCTCCTTTGCAGCATATTGTTTTATTTTTTCAATAATACATTCTGGACACTTGCATTCGATAATATTGTCGATTTGACTTGGTTCTTGTAACACTTGTGTTAAATCAACTAATGCCTGTAAATGAGTTGTATTGTCTGTAGCTGCTAACACAATAATTATGTACACGGGTTTATCGGGTCCAAATTGTACAGGTTTTTGCAATTTTAATAAGCTCATTGATAATTCATTTACTCCATCAGATGGTCGCGCATGTGGAATGGCTACTTTAGGTGTAAGCACGACATATGGACCTTGTTGTTCGATGGATTCTATCATTGCTTGGATATAGCGTTTTTCTATTTTATTTTGCTGTAATAGGGGCAATGAAGCGACGTGAATAGCGTCCTGCCAGTTAGCTACTTCGTTAGCAATTTGGATCGCATTCAGATTAAGTAACTCGGTAAGCAAGTTGGTCATCCCTCCCTTCGCTATTAATCAACATGTTTTCAATACATATTATTAATGCATGATACACAATGATGTAAGATTGCTGAATATTTTGGTTCTCTTTGTAATGTGATGGTATAGCAGCATAACTTATGAAAAATTATAAAACTAGTAATCGTTATAGTTTTTCAGATTGCTGTAACTGCCCTTTTTTAATCAAGCAATTTTTCGTAAAAACCATCCCTCGCAAAATATCGAGAACCTTTTCTTGGTACTCCAATGGAAGTTCATTGGCTGTATCAATAATTTCGTTCAAAGTTTTTTCAGATGAAACGGCTTTGCTTTGTTTTGACAAGACAATCATCTCCTTGTAGCATGCTTTATGAATGAATTTTATCACGCGTATTTTGCGCTGTCAATGAATTAAGTGTTGTATTATATGCGTTGTCAATGATTAAATGCTTTGATAATGAATTTTATTTCGGTTATAATACAATACAGAGGTGATATTTTAATGGACTCTTTAGGTGAAAGATTAATATACGCTCGTAAAAACAAAGGATATACGCAAGATGCACTTGCTGAAACAATAGGCGTTTCAAGGGGTGTAATTTTTAATCTTGAAAAAAATAAAACTGAACCACAGATGATTGTGATTAATGCTATCAGTCAATGTTTAAAAATTAATAAAAATTGGCTTTTGACAGGTGAAGGTGAAATGAGCGTTACAGATGAGGCTGTTCAAAGTGCTAAAGTACTTTCGGACATTTATAGTATTGCAAAAGAATTATCTGAGGAAGAACAATTATATATCCTTGAAGTGGTTAAAACATACAAAAAACACACAGAGCAGAGGAACAAGTAAGCAAACAAATCATTATATGAAATGGATTATGGGCTTTCCTTAGGAGCCCTTTTTTGGGTTTATCCGCTGGACAGAGGGAAATATCTGTGGAATAAGAAGGTTTACCCGCGAAGCAAAGAGAGAATTCCGCGGAGCAGGGAGAGAATTCCGCGAAGCAAGGAGAGAATTCCGCGGAGTAGGGAGAGAATTCCGCGAAGCAGGGAGAGAATTCCGCGGAGCAGGGAGAGGATTCCGCGAAGCAGGGAGAGGATTCCGCGGAGCAAGGAGAATTACCCGTGAAACCAATAGATACCCGCTTTATTAAATATTTTTAGATTAGTCACTATATAGAAAGTATCAATTATTATGGTGCAGTAACAAATTGGAACATGCATCATTTGGAATGACTATTGAGAATAATGGACAATTTCTTATTAGGTAAAATAAAAACATATAAAGTTTGTTCTAACTTTTTCAAATTAGCTTACACTTACTATAGGACGAACTTTGTGTGGAGTAAGGGGGAAATAACATAGCGAAAAAAATGGGAATTATTGCGCTATTCTTATTTGGTGTGTATGTTCTTTGCATGTACTGGTATATTTTCCATAGTGGTGGCGGCACGATTCCGCGGGCGTTTCAAGGAACAGCAGCGGACCCAGTCATGTTTATGTCTGAAAAAGAGCTAAACTTAAGTGGTGAATACTCTAAAATACGAAATTTCCTATTTTTCGTAGTAACACCGTTTGAATGGCTCGTTTATATCGTCATTTTGTTAATGGGAGTTTCTCGTTATTTTGAAAAAGTGGCTACCTCACAAACAAAATGGAAACTGCTGCAAAATGCTGCTTATTTATTTTTGTTATCATTTTTGCTGTATGTCGTTCTTTTCCCAATTGAATACTATCGCTACAATTTAAGTAAAAGCTATGGGATAAGTACACAAGCATTTACTTCATGGATGCGAGATGGAGTTGTTGATTTTTGGGTCAATTTTGGCATGACCTTTATTGTCGTATCAGTTATTTATTGGTTGATTAAAAAGAGCGCTAAGAGATGGTGGCTATACGCATGGCTATTAACAATACCATTTACGATTTTTATCATGTTTCTTCAGCCAGTTGTCATTGATCCTCTATACAATGATTTTTATCCGTTAAAAAATAAAGAGCTTGAAACAAAAATTTTAGCAATCGCTGATCAAGCCGATATTCCAGCAGAACATGTTTATGAAGTTAATATGGCGCAAAAGACCAATGCTCTAAATGCCTATGTAACAGGTATCGGTAGTAATTCAAGAATTGTACTATGGGATACGACATTAAATCGCTTAACAGATAATGAAATTTTATTTATCATGGCGCATGAAATGGGACATTATGTTGAGAAACATATTTACTTTGGCATTGCAGGTTATTTATTGTTGACCTTAGTAGGGCTTTGGATAACAGCAAAGACTATGAGGTGGGCGATTGCTCGGTACGGACATGCGATAAAAATTACGAAAATGAGCGACATTCATTCCTTGCCACTATTTTTACTAATCACATCCTTTTTATTATTTGCATCAAGCCCTTTATCTAATTATATATCTAGATATCAGGAAATGAGAGCGGATCAGTATGCTATATCTTTAATGAATGATCGTACGGCAGCGGTAACTGCATTCCAAAAACTTACAATCTCAGGGTTGAGTGAAGTTAATCCGCCGCTTCTTGTTAAATGGTTCCGCTATACACATCCGACGATGCTTGATCGAATTATGAAAGTGGCGGAAACAGAAGAACCGAAAAATGAAAAGCCACTAAAGGAAGAACAGAAAAAAGGTAAATAGAATGTGTAGTAAGTTGCTACAATTCATAAAGGTTTAGGTTTTTAGGGCGAATAAGTTGGGTATTCTAAAGAGAAGATTATCAAAATTGTTCGTTGTAGAATGGTAGGGGAATTCATGCGCAATATTGTGATTATCACGCTTGCTTCGATATTAATGGCATTTGCATATAATTTTTTATTAATACCGCATGAGATTTTAAGTGGCGGATTAAGTGGGATTGCCATTATGCTTGGTATTGTGACGCCTTTAAATACAGGTATATTAAACCTTTTATTAAATTTACCGTTGCTAATTTTAGGTGTGATGAAGCTGGGGAAACGCTTTATTGCTTATACAATCCTATCTGTTGCGGTAATGTCTATCTCTTTGTTAATCATTCCAATTTATAAGGCAACAGAGGAACCGATATTAGCATCTTTATTTGGTGGGGTTATTGTCGGCCTATGTGTCGGTCTCGTTTTTCGCGCATCGGGTTCCTCAGGTGGCTTTGATATTATAGCGATGCTTTTAAGCCGTAAAAGAGATTTTCCACTAGGTGCACTGATTTCAGCAATGAATGGTATTGTAGTGGCAATATCAGGATTTGTATTTAGTTGGGATGCAGCCTTGCTGACGCTCGTTTCAATCTACGCAACAGGGAAGGTTGTCGATACAATCCATACAAGTAATATTAAACTAACGCTTATGATTATTACGAGCAATGGTGAGGATGTAAAACAACAACTATTAACGAGATTACAACGGGGCATAACGATGATGGATGCCAAAGGTGGGTATTCAGGTGAAGGACGAAAAGTACTCATTACCGTTATTACACGTTACCAGCTTGCGGAAGTGAAAAGTTTAATAAAAGAAGTAGATGCCAAGGCATTTGTAAACATTTTGCAAACGACAGAAGTAATAGGGGTTTTTGATCGTGGATCGAAATAATGATATGTTTTGGTGCTTATCTACACTATCGTTACTTTAAGAAAATGTATTTTACTAGTACACGTTTTGATTATACTAATCTTAGCGTGCCAGTCACCCAAACAATTCTGAATTTTTTAGTATGGTGTGAGAAAGCACGCAATGTAAGCCACAACAGGTCACGCGATAGCGAGGGTTGCGGCTTACATCGTGCCGGTCACTCAAACAATTTAGTTAAGAATTATAGCCATGATCCCCATAAGGCTGAAGCTTTTCAAGCCACTTTTCTTCTAGCTTTTCAAGTTCTTTTTTTGCGTCAAAATAGCCTTCTTCTTTTTCCTTCAAATACTCCACGACCTCGAGCTGAAAAGCATCTTTGCCAAATGTATTGTAGTCAGCCTGTAGCGCTTTATTCGTATAAGTATTTGTTTTTAACATAAATTGAAATCCGTTTAATCGTTTTAAGTTATTGAAGCTCCCGACAAACACTTTACCATTTTGTTTGTTTGTCATTGTAAAAACTCCTGCTTCAATTTTCATTTCTTTATACATTTCTTTTAATTCTTTTTTGTGGTCCATTGTTAACCCTACTTTCTTATTTTTTTACCCAGTAAGCACTGCCATCGTCTACACGATCCATAAAACCGTATTGAATTAAATAGCGACGAATTTGTACATAGTCCTCATATATTGGTTGAATAATTGCATTAAGCTCTTTTTCTGTATACTGTTTTGACTCATCAAGAAGCGTTGTAATCGCACGTAGTACAACGATTTTATGCTTTTCTCGTTTTGGGAAGCGGACGAGCTCTTGACCGATGCCATTCGGGAAGTATTTTGCAAGCAGCTGTTGTTCTTCCGTAAGGGTGATGTTATAGCGATCGTCGACCATCGTAGCCGTTTTGTGAATCGGTACAAAAGAATCTTCCTTTTGATCTTGTTGTTTTAAAAGCTCCATCATGGCAAGGAATGTTTTAGCTTGACGCTCTTTTTCTTTTAAGGCAAAACGATGATGTCGAATAGTCGTTGCGCTGCCAATTTCTAGCTCCTCTTTAATTTCCTGATCCGTTTTACCCTCATAAAAAAGGCGCAAAATATGACTCTGATGTTCTGTTAAACCTGTCATTTTTTTATTTAAGCCATTTAAGTAATGAAAAACTGATTGGTGTGTAGCAGTAATATGATGCTGCATAAATTTTTCTGCTTCATATAGGACATCTTCATGTGGATAAATAATGCCCTTTTCGATTTTTTCCCCACAAAGAAGGCAAGTGTAGTGTGTAGCTTCATTTGTATAGCCATGTGTTATGTCCTCGATCGAAGCCTGCCAAAATAATTGATTTACATCCATTGTGAAACCTCCTGAAAAACAAACGATTATTTATTTTGTTTGTTTATTAATATTTAAAATAACAAAGTGTTTGGTAAAAAGCAATAAAAATACACATCGCGTTTGCTGGCGATGTGTATAAAATGACTATTCATGATTTTTCTTTTTGAAAATCATAATTGATAAAATGGCAAGTACGAAAATTGTTATTAGAATCACTATATAACTTGTTGATAGGTTAAGAGAATGCCCATTGAGCTCATAAACAATACCATAGTTCAGCTTATAGCTTTCCACCTGTGCAGCAGGAACACCGTCAAAAACTTTTGTTATTGAGCTATCCATAAACGCATTACGTAATAAAAGTGTCGTATGACTAATAGGGAAATACATAATAAGCTGTTGGGCAAAGTTTGGTAGAACACCGACAGGTACATATACACCACATAAAAAGCCTAATACCGTACCGACGATTGTACTCAGTGTTGAAAAAGCGTTTTGAGTACTTACAAATAGTACGAGAAAAACATTAAATACGCTCGCCAATAACACAGACAATAATAGTATACCTATCACTGTAATTAGGGAGCCAAAGCTAAGTAGATGACCGCCAGTGGCCACTAAGAAAATTTCACAGCCTACAAGGGCAATGAGTGAGAAGATACAGCCAATAATAAATGCATTCATAACATAGCTCATCTGAATTGTTGCGCGGGAAATAGGGGCAGTTAAAAAATCTGCTGTCGCCTTGGATTCACTATCACGAACGGCAATAGCAAATGCTGCTAATGTGGTAGTGACAGCCATCATGGATAATAAACCTGCCACAAGCCATTCATTGACCATTGCGATTAATTCTGGTGTTGCCACTGTCATTTGCTCAATAGCGTCCACTTGCATTTTTTGAAGAAACACCGCATAAAGAACGATAACGATGATTACGGAAAGGAGGGAGAAAAAGACTTGTGTTTTATCTCTCCTAAATACCTTGTTATTACGTTGAATTAAGCTAATCATTGCTTCCATTACATCGCATCTCCTTGTGCCATAATATGAAGAAAAACATCGTCCATCGATCCTTTAATAACTTCAAACGAGGCTAAAAAGGGTTCGGCACTTTTTAAAAGGGAAAGTGCATGCATAGTAGAGTCCAGTCGAACTGAGAAAATACCTTGATTTTCGGTGAAATGTAATGTGTTGTCCTTCAGCCACTTTAACCCCATCGAACGATCATGAAATACAAGTGCCATCTGGTCATAGGCATATTGTGTTTTTAAGAAATCGGGTGTTCCTTCAGCGACAATGCGACCTTGTTTTAATACGATGACCTGATGCGCAACGGCAGCTTCTTCCATATAGTGTGTTGTTAGAAACACCGTCATATTTGTTTCTTCCTGTAGTTGTTTGATCGTTTGCCAAACGAATTGGCGTGTTTGTGGATCAAGCCCAGTTGTAGGTTCATCTAAAAATAAGATTTTCGGTCGATGAATAAGTGCTCGAGCGATATCTGCACGTCTTTTTTGGCCTCCAGACAATGTGCCATATTTTTGCTGTTCAATATCTTCTAAATGTAAATAGGTCGAGACAAATCGATAGTTTTCTGCAAGCTGTGCTCTCGATAAACCATATGTTTTGCCGCGGTGGATAATATTTTCACGTACCGTTAACCGTTCATCTAGTAGACTTTGCTGAAAGACGACGCCGATTGATTTACGAATTTCCCCATTCATAGATTTTTCATCGAGCGTATAACCGTTAATCGTTACAGTTCCACTTGATTTTTGTAATAATGTACATAAAATTTCAATAGTGGTCGATTTACCAGCACCATTGGCACCTAAAAAAGCAAAGAGCGAGCCTTGTTCTACCTTAAAGGAAATGCCTTTGACCGCTAAATGTTCGCCATAATGCTTTTGTAAATGTTCGACTTGAATCGCAAACGTCATATTTGTCTATTCCTTTCTTTTTTGGATTACATGATTGATTTCTTCAATTTCGCTTTTTTGTAATATATATAAAACGCACCAGACAATGAAGTAAATAATAAGCTCTGAAACGAGCACGTACATAATACCGCCATGTTCGAACCAACGACCAAAATAGCCTGCTATCATCACGCACAGTGTAACGGCAATAAAATGCACGACTAGCTGGACAGAAAATAATAAACGCTCTATTTCAAAGATAAGGGAGAGCGTACCAATTACAATCCCAAGTATGGTTGCAATGATTACTTGCTCGAGTAATTCAGGTCCTGTCACCATTGCATGATTAGAAACGATACTTAACGTCACTAAAATATAGGATGAGCTAAGTGAAAACAGTAGACCAATAATCATCATGCGTAATATTTTCATATTAAAAATCCCTCCCAATACCTAATTGCCGTTTTAAGTCTTTTAAATACTTCCGACTAACATGAATCGACACATCATTGTCTAACAGTAATTCCGTTGAGCCGATTTTGCCCATCTGAATAGAAGCAATTTTATTAATGTTGACAAGGGTCGATTTACTCACACGTGCAAAATCTTTTGCTAGTTGCGCTTCGAGCTCATATAATTTGCGTTTTGATTCAAATTCTTGCTCCTCTGTTTGTAAAAAGACTTTAGCGCCTTCAGCATAAATGGAATAAATATCTGTAATTTTTAGTAAATGAATTTCTTGCTGTAAATAGCCGTCTAGCATTGTTGTTTGGGCTGCTTGCAACTGCTTCATTAATTTTTCAATGTTTTCGTTGTACTCCTTTGCATGTATATGGATTTCTGTTTCTTCTAGCGCGCTATTAATCATTAAATGAATTTTCATTGGAGGCCTCCTTTGGTAATCGTATTACCTCAACTCCCTAAAAGGAAAAGGCATTTATTTACTGAATCAGGTTAATATTAATGTAGCATAGAAATTTTTAGTTACGTTAAATTGTTTGATAAGAGGTTAAAATTAATGATTAACAGGTTAGTTTTGTATAATAACTGTTGTTTTTAAAATGCCTGAAAATTCATAATCGTTTTGGTGTCAGGCACTCGGTATGGAAGGGGGGAGGGTAGCAAATTGGCTCGGTTGAGGTCATAATAGAACTATCATTCTTGAGGGGTTGCTAGCAATGTTGACATTTTATAAGCAGATGTTCTTAACACTATGTATTGGGTTATTAGGAGCGCTGTTATTTCAATTTTTACATATTCCGATGCCATGGTTGCTGGGAGCAATCACAGCTGTTCTATGCGTACAGCTATTTACAAAGATACAATTGCAATGGCATAAATATTTTCGAAATGTTGGGCTAATTGTGGCGGGATACTCCATTGGGTTTGCTTTCACTAAAGAGGCAGTACAGGATATTCAACAGTTTTTAGGCAGTATCATTGTTCTTAACTTAATCTTTATTTTGTTATTTTTTGCTATCAGTTTTTTAGTAGCAAAACGTACGGAATTAGATTTTCCTACGGCACTAACGTGTTGTGTCCCAGGAGGAATGACACAAATTGTTGCCTTTGCCGAGGAGCAGGGAAATATGAATATGGCTGTCATTACGTTTTATCAGGTATTACGAGTATTGCTAATTGTTGGCTTCGTTCCATTAATGGTGACAGGCACTGGAGAAAATATCGTTACTGTGGATGGAACGCTCTCATTGCCATTATTCATTTTACTACTTATTTGCGGAGTGGCAGGGTGGCTTGCCCAAAAGGTGAGAATTCCAACTGGTTACATGCTAGGTCCCGTTTTTTTATTAATGGGCTTAAATATTACAGGGCTTGAAGTGCCTAAAATGCCCATATCATTTCTTCATCTCGCACAGCTCGTAATTGGTATTTATATCGGCCTGCTACTAAAAAAAGAAGATTTGCATTTATCAAAAAAACATGTATTTTACGCTTTTATTTCAGCGGGGCTTTTTATTGGCGCTGCATATGCATTATCCTTCATTATGAAAAATTTGTACGAGCTTGATTTTCGCACAGGCTTTTTAAGTATCGTACCAGGAGGGCTAGATCAGATGGGAATTATAGCTGCATCTGTTCATGCAAATGTGACCATTGTGACAGCATTTCAGCTATTCCGTGTTTTGATTGTGTCCATTTTCCTCGTACCATTAGTGAAAATATTTGTGAAAAAAGCGAAGACGTAAAAAAAGATTGCTCATACGGATTTACCGATGAACAATCTTGCGTTCCTTAATATTTGAACTGATGAATTAAATTTTGCAGCGTTTCTGCATTTTTAGTAAGGGTTGTTGCCGCGTTATTAATATCCTCCATCGAGTAGAGGTTTGTTTCAGCAATCTGTGAAACGACTTTTGACTGCTCCCGTGCATCGACAGCTATTTCTGCCATAATTTGAGTAGATGCATTGGCCTGTTCAATACGAGCATATAACTCTTCCGCAATGCCTGAAACTTCTTGAATTTTATTAGTGACAACAGCCACTTTAGTTGTAATGCTTTCAAATGCAAGATTTGTTGTACGAACAATATCTACGCTTGATGCGGCTTCCTTTTCGCTTTGTTCCATATGCGCACTCGCTTCTTGAGCTAGCTGCTGCATCGTATGGATGGTCTCGGTAATTTGCGCAGCAGATGTTTTAGATTGCTCAGCTAATTTACGAACTTCCTCCGCTACAACGGCAAAGCCCTTACCATGTTCTCCTGCACGTGCAGCTTCAATGGATGCATTTAAAGCAAGTAAGTTTGTTTGGTCAGCTATTGCATGGATGACCTCGACAATATTACCAATAGTATTTGCATGTGCATCAAGGGCAACGATTGACTTAGCACTTTCTAACACCGCTTCTGTCATAGCCTGCATTTGTGCTTGCATAGCTTGTGCCGTTTTCTCACCATGTTTCGCCGTATCAAAAGCTTCTGTCGCATGCGATGAAACTTCCATATTGGTTTCTGTTACATGTTGAATACCTCCAGCAATATCATGCATAGCTTCAGCATTTTCATTGGCACTTTGTTTTTGCGTACTTGCGCCACTTGCTAATTCTTGCATATTAGCTGTTAGTTGTTCAGTCGTTCTTGTTGTAGAGCCTGCTGTAGCAGAAAGCTCAGCGGATGAAGCAGAAACTTGATTGGCTGTTTCATCTACTTGTTTCATCATTTTTCGTAGCGTTTCAAGCATGGCATTGAAAGATTTTGCAAGATCGCCAATTTCGTCTTTTGTGTTTACAACGAGTTGTTGTGTTAAATCTCCTTCACCAGCAGAGATAGTTTCAAGCTGGGTATTCAAGCGTTTTAAAGGTTTTACAATATTGCGCACAAGTAATGTTCCTGCAATTACAGCAATTATGGCAGCTAAAAAGGCAACTATCCCCATTTTGATAATCATTTTTTGTGCTACCGCATTAATTTCGGAGGAGGGAACTCCAGCGAAAATCATACCAATAGTTTCTCCATTAGCATTTTTTATCGGTCCATATTGTGTGAAATAAGGTTTTCCGACTACGTCAGCTGTTCCACTATATATGTTTCCTTCGGTAATAACAGCATCTGTTACTTTCGGATCAGCAGTTGTGCCGATTGCTCGCTGCCCATCTACCATAATATTTGTATTAACCCGTGTATCATTCGCAAAAATGGTAATAGCTGCTTCGGATAACTCTCCTAATTTATCGATTAATGCAGTTTCGTCGGCTATTTTTGCGTCTCCTTTGTAAAGTTCTCCATTTTCCAAATGCCATTCACCTGGTAAGGTTTGTTCCAAATTGTAGACGCTTAAATCATAAATTTGAGTAAGACGTGTATTATTTTCTGATTCAAGGGTTGTTTTCATTTCACTAATATTTACAATTCCAACAGCAATTAAAACAAATAAAATAATCGTCACAATTAGCAAGCTCATTTTCGTTTGCATACGTAAGTTTTTCATAGATCCCTCCACATTTTAATCCACATAAATAGACAGCAAGTGATTGTAAAATACTTGCTGTTTTGTATATGTTTAAGGAAAACATTTCTATTTTTATTAGTATATAATTACTGACGCTTTTTGTATATTTCTAAATTAAATATAATTAGTGAATTTTAAGTAGCACTTTTTAAGGAATTTTTACTAAAAGAGTTGATGTTCAAGTTCTTTTTTGTATTCGAATGACCTATTTGAAAAATCTCTTCCTACTCCAACAATTGGAGTTAATTATATATTCCCAAATTCTATGAAATATGGTATGATGTCTCTAATTATAAGAACGGAGGTGAAAAGGAATGAATTTAAACGCTACGAGAACAGGTGTAAAGGTGGATACTGCTATGTATTTTGCACGTGTTCAAACTTTCGATTTTGCCAACAACGGGATAGGTCTGTCTATTTTTAAGCAAAATCAAATATTATACGTAGCGGATTAGCCATTCTTTTTCACAAATAATGAAGGAAAAGACTGCTTGTTAATCGAGCGGTCTTTTTTGTTGTCTAAAGATGTTTTTTCGCACGTTTTATGGAGGAAAAAACAATGCAAATAAAGGCTGAACAAATTCAAAAGGTAATTGGTGGAAATATATTATTCGAAGGGCTTCAACTGGAAGTTAATAAAGGGGAACATGTAGCGATTGTCGGTGTAAATGGTAGTGGTAAAACAACCTTACTGCACTTATTAGCGGGTATAGATGTGCCGGATAGTGGTCGTATTATTAAAAGTAAGGGAACAACAATTGGCTACTTACATCAAATTCCGAATTACCCTTTACTTACAGTAAAAGAAGTGCTGGAGCAAGCATTTGCTGAACTATTTGCGTTAAAAGCAAAAATGGACACAATGGAACTAGAAATGCAAATAAACGTTTCGGACAAAGTTTTACAACAGTATGGGCATGTTCAAGAACAATTTTTGCTGCTGGGAGGCTATGAAATGGATGCTCAACTAGCGACCATTGCAAATGGACTTGGCATTACGCCATTACTTCCATTACCCTTTGCAAGTATAAGCGGAGGGGAAAAAACAAAGGTCATGCTAGGTCAAATTCTACTAAGTAACCCGTCTATTTTATTATTAGATGAACCGACAAATCATTTAGATATGCAGGCAATAGAGTGGCTTGAAGATTATATTCGATATTTTGAGGGCATAGTCATAACTGTATCGCACGATCGTCAGTTTATGAATCAAATGGCGCAAAAAATTATCGAAATTGAGGATGGAGAAGCATTTACGTACAAGGGAAATTATGATGATTTTATTGCGCAAAAAGAAGCAAAAGTTGAACAGCAATTTGCTGAATATGAAGAACAGCAAAAGAAAATAAAAAAAATGCAAGAGGCGATTAAACGTTTAAGACAGTGGGCAAATGAAGCGAATCCACCGAATGCTGCATTGTTTCGTCGTGCTAAAAGTATGGAAAAGGCATTAAACCGCATAGCACGTGTTAAAAAGCCAATTACGAAAAAGAAAATGAATTTAGCTTTAACGATGGCTGAACGTAGTGGCAAGGAAGTCGTACAAATGCAAGCGTTAAGTCATGCTTTTGACAAGCCATTATTACAAGACAGTCAATTATCGGTCTATTTTGGCGAACGTTTGGCGATTGTGGGCAATAACGGAAGTGGTAAATCAACATTGTTAAAAATAATATTAGGAGAAATTGTACCCAATGAAGGGACTTGTAAAGTAGGTAATAGTGTAACAATTGGTTATTTGTCGCAACAATTCGAACATCAAAACCCAACAACTCGTTTAATTGATGCCTTTCGAGAGTCTGTAGCAGTATCTGAGGCAGAAGCACGTCATTTGCTTGCACAATTTTTATTTTATGGATATGACGTTTTTAAGAAAGTGAAGGACTTAAGTGGTGGAGAAAAGATGCGTCTACGTCTAGCGCAACTAATGCACGAAGAGATTAATTTACTCATATTAGATGAACCGACAAACCATTTAGATATTGAGGCAAGAGAAGTATTAGAAGAAACACTCGAATCTTTTGAAGGGACAATAATTGGTGTATCCCATGACCGTTATTTCTTACAAAAAATCTTTACAAAAATTGCATGGATTGACCGTAATACGATTCATGTATATGAAGGCGATTATGAATGGGCGAAGACAAAACATATACTTGTAGAACAAGTTCCAACTGTAGAGAAAACCACAAAGTCGATTGTACAAAGTCATAAAGATCTCTCAATCGAAGAACAAATTGAAAAACTAGAGTGTAAATTAACAGAATCGACTCTCGTTAAGGAACAACGTCAAAAACTAGAGCAACAACTAGAAACACTATACGAGAAGTGGCTGCAAGGGGAATCGGACCATGCATGAATGCTACTGTTGTTTAAAAAAAAGCGAAGAAGGCAATTGTAATGTTAAAACTGGTTGAATATTATAGGGTTTCCGCACTATTTTGCATATTTTTTTCGTTGTGGGGGAAACGAGTGCTTGAGGCATCATTCTTCGAGGAGTATGCGAGCTAAAAAAGTGAAAACCTTTCAACTTAATAAGATGAAAGAATAAAGCCATTTGTAATATATTAGACAAATGAATGATCACTCAAAAACTTCCCAAAACCGATATCCTTATAGAACGGATTAGTGATAAGATGGACCTGTTAGACATCGATTCTTAGAATGTACACATAGAAAGATTTTACGTCATGTCATTGTACAGCAAGTCCCTCATATCGGTCAGCTTCTGTTTGGGCACGAGCGATGAGAGCATAGGGGTAAGGGGAAATTTTTTTATAGGGATATGAATCATTATCTATATTTATTCAAGAAAAATAAACATTTGTAAAAAAAGTTTTGAATCTTAAAAGTATATTACTTGAAAAAATGTGGTATTCGATTTATTGTCTTTAGAGATACTTGTTTAATGGACTTGGAGGATATGAAATGCACGGAATTTATATACGCTACAATGTCTCAGAAAAAAACCAAGAAGCAACATGGCCACGAAAAGTGGATGCATTTGCATATGTTCAACGAGGGAAGCCACAACAAGGGAATGACAACATGCTTTCGATGGAAGAGCTAAGAAGTCATGCGATTCGATATATTAAAAGCTTAAAAGAAAATGCAAATTTACATTTAGTTGAACAACATAATGGTGAAATTGAGCATTTCGGTCGACGATATATGGAATCACTAAAAGTTAAGGAAAATATCGATTCACAGCTAATTAATCTTGAGGAAATTCGCTTACTATTGCAATTAATGAACGTATTGAACTTATCGCATAGTTTTGGAGAAAATGCGGGGAAAATACTTCGTCAAATTACGCCCTATGCTAAAGATGTAGAGAATTCAACATTCCAAACTACACGTGTAGAACGTCATTTTTACTCAGAGATAATTGAACAAATCGAAGTGGTGTACGCACGCATTTTGCGCCAACACAATCCGTCCACGACAGAAATGCAGCAATCGGAAAAGTTATGGACTACAGTTTGTGAGCAAGCAATTGACAAGGTAGAGGCACGCATTGAACGCTTATCTTCTATTAAGTTAAAGCATGAAAAAAATTTATTGGAATATAGTCAGTTGAAGGAACAAAATATCCAAGCAAAGGAACGCTTAGATAACGCTGTTCTGGAACTAGATGCTATATTAAATGTATTAGAATCTTAATCGAATATTTGTTTAATGTGATATGACAAATATCCATAAGCATAAAGATAAAAGCATGTCGCCAATTGTGTTTAAAATCCAATCGGCTGACATGCTTTTATTTTACGTTATTTTTTTCTGCTTCTTCACGTTTCCATTGACGATATACACGTAGCAAATCAAAGCCAAGTACTATCACAATAAGGTAGAAAATAGGGCTATTATAGGATAGACCAATTTCTGATTCCCCACCTAATAATGTGAGCACAATCCAAAGGCCAATTGTATAGAGCGTTAATCCAGCATACGCCTTTTTGGATATCTTTTTATATGTACCTTTTGAAGTCATCATTTGTATACATACAAGCACGATTAATATGACAAGGATAATTTTCTTCGACAACAGCTCAGCTAGCGTCGTAGCAGGGAAAAAATCATTGACAAACAGTAAAGTGAAAAATAAGAAAATACAAACATTTAAAACGGTGGATAGCTTCATGCAATATCTCCTTCGATGCCTTTAATCTTTTCTATTGTAACATGGTTTGAAGTGAAGAATAAATATACGCAGATGAATGACTTATTTTGCACAACTAATTGCTTAGTTTAAAAATTTAGATAATCTAAAAAATTTTGAAACTTTTTTCAAAGTGTAATCGTATAGTAGGTAATACGTTGAAAAGAGGTGATCTACTTGACGCTATTTGGCTATACATTGGAGCAAATTTATTTAGTGGTATTAATTTTCGCGGGACTGGCAACCGTTTTGTTTATGTTTTTCGGTGATGCCGTCGAGGGTGTAGGAGAAAGTCTACCGATTTTAAATCCAAGTGTCATTCTATCTTTCATTACGTTGATGTCAGCAGCTGGTTTTATTTTAGAGAAGTTAGCCTTTTTCCCTAGCGTTTGGAATATCGGTGTAGCTGCTGTAATAGGAGTTATTTTAAGTGCCCTTTTTTATTTATTTATTCTCGTTCCACTCAAATCAGCCGATGTCTCATTAGCCTATACAGAAGAATCACTTGAAGGTCAGTTAGGGAAGGTGATTGTACCAATACCGTCTGATGGCTTTGGTGAAGTAGTTATTGAGACTACGAGCGGTATGATTGCAAAGCGAGCTGTGGGCTTTGACAATGAGGTAATTGATTATGATACGACAGTCCTTGTTGTTGAAGTGAGGGCAGGCACTCTTTATGTGAGAGCCTATGAAAAAAAATTTATTTAAAGGAGAGATACTAATATGTCAATGGAAATTTTGATAGTTCTAGGAATTGTAGCATTTATATTAATCGCTCTTGTGGCACTGTATGTAACAAAGTATCGAACAGCGGGTCCTGATGAAGCACTGATTGTAACAGGTAGCTATCTTGGCTCAAAAAATGTACATAAAGATGAGTCAGGAAATCGCATTAAAATTATTCGTGGGGGCGGTACATTCGTCTTCCCAATCTTCCAGCAAGCGCAACCATTAAGCTTATTATCAAGTAAATTAGAAGTTACAACACCTGAAGTGTATACAGAGCAGGGCGTGCCAGTAATGGCAGATGGTACAGCGATTATTAAAATTGGTGGTTCGATTTCAGAAATCGCTACAGCTGCTGAGCAGTTTTTAGGGAAGCAAAAGTCAGAACGTGAAGGGGAAGCACGGGAAGTATTGGAAGGCCATTTACGTTCGATTTTAGGATCTATGACAGTTGAAGAGATTTATAAAAACCGAGATAAATTCTCGCAAGAAGTACAACGTGTAGCTTCACAAGATTTAGCGAAGATGGGTCTTGTCATTGTTTCCTTTACAATTAAAGATGTACGCGATAAAAATGGTTATCTTGATTCACTTGGTAAGCCAAGGATTGCACAAGTGAAACGAGATGCAGATATTGCGACTGCCGAAGCAGATAAAGAAACGCGTATTAAGCGTGCAGAAGCATCGAAAGAAGCGCAAAAGGCTGAGCTTGAACGTGCAACAGAAATTGCTGAAGCCGAGAAAGAAAATCAATTAAAAGTGGCGGAATTCCGTCGTGAGCAAGATGTTGCAAAAGCTCGTGCAGACCAAGCGTATGAATTAGAAACTGCACGTGCGAAACAGGAAGTAACAGAACAAGAAATGCAAATTCGCATTATCGAACGTCAAAAACAAATTGAATTAGAAGAAAAAGAAATTTTACGTCGTGAAAAGCAATACGATTCAGAAGTGAAGAAAAAGGCAGACGCTGATCGTTATGCTATAGAACAAAATGCAGAAGCTGAAAAAATGCGTGAGCTTGCACAAGCAGATGCTGAGAAATATCGTATTGAGTCGTTAGCAAAGGCAGAAGCGGAGAAGATTCGTTTAGATGGTATCGCGAAAGCGGATGCTGAGCGTGCACAAGGTGAAACAGAAGCGGATATTATTCGCCTACGAGGTCTTGCAGAAGCCGAAGCGAAACGTAAAATTGCCGAAGCCTTTGAATACTACGGTCAAGCAGCTGTTCTTGATATGGTTGTACGCATGATGCCAGAGTATGCGAAAGAGCTTGCTAGCCCACTTGGTAATATTGATAAAATTACAGTTGTGGACACTGGTGGCGGTGAAGGTGGAAGTGGTGCCAATAAGGTGACTTCTTATGCAACGAACTTAATGTCGACACTACAAGAAACATTAAAAGAAACATCAGGTATTGATGTGAAGGAATTAATCGAAAGCTACGCTGGTAAGCACACATTGCGACCAGAGCTTGAGCGTATTGCGACAGAGCTAGTGAAACAGCCAGAGCCTGTTGCGACGGCAGAAAAACAAAAAGAAGCAGTTGAACAATAAAAATTAGAAAAAAGCTAGCTAATACTATTATGTATTAGCTAGCTTTTTGTTGCTAAGTGGCGCTATTTGTGACGCAATATGAGCTTCTAGTGGCAATTATTCAAGTTTTATCAGCGCAAAGCGAGTTCCTCTCAGCTGTTTATTTCCACTCGCTCGCAAGCATGCCATAAAGGACGTGGTCGACGTAGTGATCATATAGCCACTCTGCAGCGCGTATTGTTCCTTCAGTAGTGAAATGAAGTCGTTCAGGGATTGCGCGGCTTTTTGTGTTACCTACAGCTACACGGATTTCCACTTTGTTCAGTTGTAATTCGTCAAATGCGTATTGTACTAAAGCTTGAACCGTTGTTGTCATAATGCCGTGGCCTTGCGCATCTTTATCGAGCCAATAGCCAATTACTGCAATTTTATTTGTATTATTAATAGTATTAAATCCTGCAATGCCTACAATTTTATTGCGGAAAATAATAACAAGAGATAGGCTGGTTTTAGCTTCGTAGCCAGTAATACAGCCTTCTATATAACCTTTTGTATCGGAAAGCTCTTTGGTGAAATCTAACCATGGCAACCATTCACGTAAATTTTCCCTTGAATTATTTGTTAGTGCAAAAACAGCCTCTGCATCTTCAATAGCGATTGTTCGTAACGTTAATTCATGATTGATATTTATTTCCATAATATTGCTGCCTCAATTCTACCATTTATTTTAAAGCATTATGCATAAAGCTCTTCATTTCTTGACTTAGCGTTGTTAGTTCTTCAATAATTTCACTAAAATCTTGTACAAGTTGGGCCTGTTCATTTGTTGCATCATTGATTTGTCCCATATTTTGCTTTAGATTATCAAGATTTCTATTAATATTGCGAAGAGAAGCTTCGATATTTTCTGTTGCAGAAGACGTTTCAAATGAAAGTTTTCTAACTTCCTGTGCGACGATATTAAAACCAGCTCCATGCTGACCTGCGCGAGCCGCTTCTATCGATGCATTTAAGCCAAGTAAATTCGTTTGGCGAGAAATACTTTTTATTAAATCTGTCACATCATTTGTTTTTTCTGAATCCTCCAGGGCGTGTTGTGCCTGTTTGTTAATTTCCTCACTTGTTGCTGCTAGCTCCTCTGAATGAGAAGCAATTGTATGTACTTTATCTTGAAGACTATTCACAATATTATCCATTGTATTCATATAATGTTCCAGTTTGAGCTCATTATCTATCGGTAATCCAAAGGCTAGTGCCCCAACTACTTTACCGTTTTCTCGAATCGGAAAGGCAAAAGCATTGATGGCAACGCCGTATACGTCCTCGGGAATGATCACATCTGCATTTTTTCCAGCAAAGGCGATGTATACATTTTGATCATTTGCATTTACTTTTTGACCATCCACATAACCAGTGTCGGCACGTTTGCCTGCTAAATATTTTACAACTGTTTCACTTTCCTTCTCTATGACAGCTACTATCGCTTCCTCTTTTAATGCAAGGTGAATGTAGTGTGCGGATAGAGCTAAAGCTTCAATCATTTTCATGAAATACCTCCAAGTCTTTATAAAAACAGTGATTTCTAGATTATTCCTTCACTGTAGCACAATAATGGCTAATTCAAAATAGTAAAAACATTCATTTAACAGAAAAGAGATATTTTTTGATTTCCTGTTAAGCAATAGTAATGCTAGTTTATGCTTTTAATAATATTGTCAAATAAAAATAATGGAAAATAAAAGAAAAGGTCATATAGTTTGTCTAAATTTTGACAACCTTCCAGTGTTTTTTAGAGAATGTTGTATTAGAATAATAGATAGAAGGGACAAGTCGTCGAAAGGAGATAGAGATGGACTATATAGAGAAGGGAACAAAAGCATTTAACAAAGCAAATTGGGCATTATTTTTAGCTGGGTTTATTACGTTCGCGAACTTATATGTATCGCAACCACTACTACCGACGTTTGCCGAGGAGTTTAATGTCTCACCTGCAATAGCAAGTTTGTCATTATCTGTAACGACATTGGCTTTGTCGATTAGTATGATAATTGTCGGCTCATTATCTGAAGCGTGGGGAAGAAAGTCGTTAATGACAATATCTATATTTGCAGCATCAGTTTTGACGATAGCGCTTGCTTTTTCGCCAAACTTTGAAACTATATTAGTATTGCGCGTTATTCAAGGTGTTGTGTTTGCAGGGTTACCAGCTATTGCGATGGCTTATTTAGGAGAGGAAATTGCCCCGTCAAGTTTAGGAATTGCGATGGGGCTTTACATAAGTGGCAATTCTGTAGGGGGGCTCAGTGGCCGTGTCATTATCGGTACATTAACAGACTTGTATAACTGGCAAGTAGGTATGATTGTACTTGGGATAATTAGTTTAATAATTAGTGTGTTATTTATATGGATGCTACCGAATTCTAAGCATTTTACGGCACGTCCATTACAAATAAAGGCGTTAACAAAGTCTCTTATTCAGCACTTAAAAGATCCGTCGATGCTTTGCTTATTTGGCATTAGCTTTGTGTTAATGGGTAGCTTTGTGACACTTTACAATTATATTGGATTTAAATTAATGGCACCACCTTATAATTTAAGTGCTACCATTGTCGGAT
Source organism: Lysinibacillus sp. JNUCC-52 (assembly GCF_015999545.1). NCBI lineage: Bacteria > Bacillati > Bacillota > Bacilli > Caryophanales > Bacillaceae > Lysinibacillus > Lysinibacillus sp. JNUCC-52. The sequence goes on along the minus strand of NZ_CP065546.1, from coordinate 1,182,506 downwards.
GGATATTTGTTATTTATTTGGTAGGGACATTTAGCTCGGCATGGTTTGGCAGTTTAGCCGATCGTTTTGGACGTCAAAAAATGTTATTGTTAGCGATTGCTATTATGCTGGCAGGTGCAATTATTACATTACAAGGTCTACTGTTATTAAAAATAGTAGGTATTACAGTTTTTACCTTTGGTTTTTTTGCAGCCCATTCAATAGCAAGTGGATGGGTAAGCAGGCGTGCCACTCATGATAAGGCGCAAGCATCATCGCTGTATTTATTTTTTTATTATTTTGGTTCGAGTGTGGGTGGCACCGCAGGGGGCGTGTTTTGGATGCACTTTGGTTGGGTAGGCGTAATTGCGATGATTACGGTATTTTTAGTTATTGCATGTGTGCTCACATTTGTGTTAAAGAGCATCATTGCCAAACAACGATTAATTACCAACTAGTAGAGTAAAATACTATGTTGATAGAAATTTTGTTATTTTGCACATGAACGATAATAGAAACAATGACCGCATCTCAAGCTATTCATAGAGTTGCGGTTTTTTTGTTAGATGACATAAAATTTAACAGATTTGGTGAATAACGTTGACAATATAGCCTATAGTACCATAAAATGGTATAGACAGACAGTCGGTCAGTAAGGAGGAGGCAATGAGAAAAGAAGCGGAAGAGCGTCGAAACGAAATACTGGATGTAGCTGATGAGCTTTTCGGTCAAAAAGGTTTTGATGGCACAAGTACTAATGAAATTTTAGAAAAAGTAGGTATTGCACGGGGGACGCTATATTATCACTTTAAATCGAAAGAGGATATTATGGATGCGTTGATTGAACGCTATACGGTGCAAATTTTATATTGTGCAAAAGAAATTGCTGCGAATAAGAATATTTCCTTCTATGAGCGTATTATCGGCGTTGTCATGGCATTAAACATAAGTGATGGTAATGGTAAAGAAGTAATAGAGCATATGCATAAACCGCAAAATGCGCTTATGCATCAAAAAATACAAAAAGTGATAGTTAATGAGGTTCCGCCAGTATTAACGGGAATTATTCGGGAAGGTATTGAGCAAGGACTTTTTAATACGCCATATCCTTATGAATGTATGGAAATGATTGTGGCGTATACCAATACTGTTTTTGATGATGCAATGGTCAATTTAACGAATGCAGAGGTTGCCAGGCGTATACAAGCTTTACTATTTAATGTCGAACGACTGTTAGGTGTTGAAAGTGGAAGTCTAATGCACATGATGAGGATGTTCGATAATGTAAAAGGAGATAGCGGTGGTGAGAAGACTTTAGATTAATTCGCTATTCATTAGGGAATTCCCTTTTCATAGACAGGAAGGCTAGCTGGTGAATTATGTTTTTCAATCTGTTAAAAAGCTTGAACAGAGGTGACATATGTATTACAGAATAATCCGTAATGACATTTCAAATAGCAAACTGATTTCGCTAACAACAATGATATTTGTTGCGGTCGCGGCTATGCTTGTTGCATTATCAGCAATACTTGTTGTTAATCTTTCGGGGGCGTTAGATACACTTATGAAGCAGGCGAAAACCCCTCATTTTATGCAAATGCATGTAGGTAATATTGATACAGTTCGACTTGAAGACTTTGCAAAACAGAATCATAACGTTCAAGATTATCAAGTGCTTGAGTTTCTCAATATTGACGGCTCGCAAATTATTTTAGGTGATCGTTCGTTTGCAAATAATGTGCAGGATAATGGTTTTACAATTCAAAGTAAGAAATTCGATTATCTTCTGGATCTTGATGGCAATATAATCGATGCGTTAGATGGTGAACTTTATGTACCGATCCGTTATATGAAAGAAAACAACGTAAAGATCGGTGATAAGGCAGCGATAAGTGGGAAACAATTTACTGTTGCGGGATTTTTAAGAGATTCACAGATGAATTCGATGCTCTCCTCTTCAAAGCGGTTTCTTATTAGTAAAAATGATTACGAGGACATAAAAGGCTTTGGCCGTATGGAATATTTAATCGAGTTCAGATTAAAAGATTTATCGACGCTCGGGGCATTTGAAACTGCCTATGCAACCGCTGGACTTGAAGCAAATGGCCCGACAATTACTTATCCACTATTTAAAATGATTAATGCGCTTACTGATGGATTGATGATCGGCATTATACTCCTTGTCAGTGTACTAGTCGTTGCCATTGCCTTTATGTGCATTCGTTTTACACTCCTCGCGAAAATCGAATTAGACTACCGCGAAATAGGTGTAATGAAGGCAATTGGATTACCAGTTTCTAATATAAAGAAGATATATTTAGCAAAATACGCAGCCATTGCATTGGCAGGTAGTGTAATCGGTTTTGTATGTTCATTTTTGTTCAAAAACATACTTCTTGAAAATATTAGGCTTTATATGGGGGAAAGCGACAATTCTTCTCTTGCTTCACTTTTTGGAATAATTGGAGTAGTGCTTGTCTTTTGTGCCATTATTGCTTATGTAAACGGAGTGTTGAAACGCTTTCGAAAAATTTCTGCTGTTGAGGCACTACACTATGGTACTTCGCAAGAACAAAATATGGGAACAAAGAGATTTAGCTTGAATAGCAACCGCCTAATTAACATAAATATATTTCTTGGTATTAAAGATGTGCTGTCAAGAAAAAGACTATATGCCACAATGCTAACAGTGCTTGTTATTTCATCTTTTATTATGATTGTTCCACTTAACCTTTACAACACGATTTCCTCAAATAACTTCATCAAATATATGGGTATTGGAAACTACGATATGCGTATTGACATTCAGCAAACTGATAATATATCTCAAAAAACAAAACAAATTTTATATGCCATAAACAATGATAGAACTATAACAAAACATACAGTTCTGTCGACCAAAACATTTAAAGTAAAAATGGAAAATGGAGCAGAGCGAAATATAAAAATTGAACTTGGTAACCACTCAATTTTCCCAATAAAATATTCAACTGGCAGGGCTCCAGCTTTACAACATGAAATTGCACTTTCTGTGTTAAATGCCGCTGAGCTAGGTAAAAAAGTAGGTGATATTATGACACTCGTCATTGCAGGAAAAGAACGGAAATTTACGGTTAGTGGCATCTATTCTGATATTACAAACGGTGGAAAAACTGCGAAGGCCACTTTTAATGACCATTCTACCAATATGATGTGGAGTGTTATTAGTGTAGAATTTTCCGATAAAGCTATGCTCGAAAATAAAATGATAGAGTATACGAATCACTTTACCTATGCAAAAGTTTCAGATATCAATAATTACGTCTTACAAACTTTCGGCTCAACAATTGATGCAGTAGGAAAGGCTTCACGCGCTGCCATTGCCGTTGCACTCTTTATCACTGTACTAATTACGTTATTGTTTATGAAAATGCTTGTAGTAAAAGATCGATACGCTATCGCTGTAATGAAAGCGGTAGGGTTTACAAATTCAGATATTACGACACAGTATATTGCCCGCTCATTATTCATTTTATTGATTGGAATGGTTGTTGGTACACTGCTTGCTAATACGGTCGGAAGTTTACTAGCAGGTGCAATGATCTCTTCTTTTGGTGCTTCGTCGTTTACATTTTCGGTCAATCCTTTAGCGGCATACCTATTTTGTCCGCTACTGATGACATGCTCGGTACTGATTGCAACGATTATTAGTACTTTGAGTGCTGGGAAAATTAAAATATCCGAAAATATAAAGGAGTAGTTTATGAAGAAAATAATTCTCGGAGACAATATTGTAAAATCATTCGGTGAAGGGGCGAAAAAGCACCATGTTCTGAATGGCGTATCCGTTACGATAAATGAGGGAGAATTTGTTGCTATTATGGGTCCATCAGGCTCAGGAAAATCTACCCTTATGTTTGCATTAAGTGGTATGGATAGCATTGACACTGGAAAGGTGTCGTTTGATGGAATGGATTTGTCACTACTGAGTGAACAGAAACTTGCCGATTTACGAAGAACAAAAATGGGGTTTGTTTTTCAGCAGCCGACTTTGCTTAAAAACTTAAATATTTTAGATAACATTCTACTTCCTTCATTGCGAGATAATAGAAAAAGCATAGACAAGATAACAAAGAAAGCTAGAGCACTTATGAAAAAGGTTGGAATTGATGAGCTCGAAAAACGTGATATCACACAAGTTTCGGGAGGACAGCTTCAACGTGCAGGTATTTGCCGTGCACTGATAAGCAATCCTAAAATTATTTTCGGTGATGAGCCGACAGGTGCGCTTAATTCAAAATCAGCACAGGAAATAATGGACATTATTACTGAAATTAATGCAGAAGGGACAGCAGTGCTGCTTGTAACACATGATCCAAAGATTGCAGCAAGGACAGATCGAATACTGTTTATGTGTGATGGAAAAATAATCGATGAGGTACACTTTAACCGACTTACTGACACAAATATTGAAGATAAAATGGAAAAGATTCTAGAGGAAATGCGAAAAATCGGCATATAATTTCTATTTTTAGAAGTAAATTACAAGAAAATACTAGTTGATGGTAGCTAAGACGAGTGACTCCTGCGGGAACAGCACAACGTAAGCCACAACAGGCGGCGCGACAGCGACGGTTGTGGCTTACGTTGTGCCCGCGGAAAGCGCTCGTCGTAGCGGACATCCACGATGCACAAAAAAGTGTTAGATTGATTGTCGTCAATCCAACACTTTTTGTCTTTTATTAACCCATAATATTGTAGCCAGCATCAATGTAAATTGTTTCGCCTGTTACCCCACGTGATAGGTGAGAAAGCATTACAATTGTCATATCAGCTACTTCATCTTGTTGAACATTGCGTTTTAACGGCGCAGTTTCTTCGATTTTGTGTAAAATCGTATTGAAAGAAGGAACACCTTTTGCAGCTAGTGTACGTATAGCACCTGCAGAAATAGCATTTACACGGATATTGTCTTGACCAATATCAGCAGCTAAATAGCGCATTGACGCTTCTAATGCAGCTTTGGCAACACCCATTACGTTATAGCCATCAAGTACACGCTCAGCACCTAAGTAACTCATCGTTACAATAGAGCCACCTTCTGTCATGTATGGGTGCGCTGCTTTTGCAGTTGAAATAAGTGAATACGCACTTGTATCTTGCGCGAATGCATAGCCATCACGTGTTGTTTCTAAAAAGCGATTGTGTAAGTCTTCAGCATTGGCAAATGCGACAGAGTGAACAATCCCATGGATAACGCCAACTTTTGCACCGATTGTATCGAAGGCAGCTTTTGTACTGTCATCGCTGTTAACATCACATTGTACGACAAATGCATCTGCTTGCCCATAGTTTTCAAGTTGCTTTTGTAATTTTTTTAATGAACGCTCTTGGCGATATGTAAAAATAACATTAGCGCCTACGTCGAATAAACGTTTTGCAATCCCCCAAGCAATACTGCGGTCGTTTGCAACACCCATAACGACAATGTTTTTATCTTTTAATTGTAATAAATTGTCCATCATTTATAAGAACCCCTTTACGAAATAATATCTGTTATTAGTACCAACTACTAAAATCTTAGCATACATAAATTATGGTTGCAATAACAAGATGAAAAGAGCATAAAACTTCATTTGTATTTGCCTTTGATAAATAATTGATGAACCGTATAGAAAACAAAACGATACAAAAAGGCACCCTAAGTAGGATGCCTTTTTTAGTAAGGATTTTACTATTCGAATTTTAAAGAGTCGCCATCAAAAGGTTCTTCAGCCACTTTAATAGAATCTGTTGGGCAACCTTCAAAAGCGTCTTGCATGTCTTCTAGTAGATCTTCTGGAACTTCGGCAGTTCCCATGTTATCATCTAAAATAACGAAGGCAATTCCTTCATCATCATAATCATAAATATCGGGTGCTGCGGCTCCGCATGCGCCACAAGCGATGCATGTATCTTTATCAACAATTGTGTATTTAGCCATTTCTTTCTCTCCTTTTACGATGGTCCTACAAAGCTTCATACTCATTTTAAAGATGTTTAACTTACATTTCAACCTAATACTATTAAATTGGAGGAATTTGCTTCAATGTTTTATCAAATTTTATTGCAAATCTTTCAAAAACTTAATAATGAGCGAACCGTTTCTGCAGCTTATCATATCCTAAGAGGAAAGCGTTCAGGACAGACAATTCAAGATGTTGGACTGTTTCAGCTCCATAACTATTTTGGCTTACTCCCAAAACTACCCCGTGCGACATTTGACGAGGCTGTAGCAACCTTTTTGCAATATAGTTGGTTAAGTATGCAGGAATCTGGTCATTATTCCATGAAAAAGCTAGGTTTACAACGAGCGGAGCAAACATCTACTTTTTTATTTGACGGCTGGCATTATCGAGGAAATGAGCATGTGTTTTTTGCTCGTCTATCTTTAATCGTCCAAAGTCTATCTTATCAAAAAGAGGGGATTCGCTCATTTTCTCCTATTAGTAAGGATGTACAAGTTCAATCATGGGTACGTACTTTTCTACAGGACAATCAGTATCAATTAGGACAATTACAGCAACGCTTACATGAAGAATGTCTTCGTATTTTAGCTGTTTTACCAGTATCAGATAGCAATAAACAACTTGTTCTTTATCGATTGAGTGGCCATAGTCTACCTGGTTGGACATGGCAGCAGCTTTCTAGTGAACGTAAGGAAACTGTGCTAGATAGTCAATTAGCATTTATTGAATTACTACATACATTAATGAATGAAGTGCATGCAACAAATAACTACCCGTTACTTGGTCAAATGGCTTCGGACCTTCGGGTGAAGGCATTACTGACTGATTCTGCACAACAAACCGCCTATTTATATGAACAAGGTTATTCAATTGAACAAATAGTGCAAATAAGAAAATTGAAACAAAGTACGATTGAGGACCATTTAGTTGAATTAGCGATGAATGAACCGAACTTTTCGATTGGCCCATTCGTCTCATATGAAGAGGCGGAAAAAGTTTGGCAGGCTTCTAAGAAATACCAAACAAAAAAATTAAAGGCATTGCATGATGTAGTAAATGATATGAGTTATTTCCAGCTGAGACTTGTCCTCGCGAAAGGGGAAGTATAAATGGAACTAGAGCAAACATTAGCAAAGCATTTTGGCTATACGACATTCAGACCAGGTCAAAAGGAAGTAATCGAAGCAATTTTAGATGGAAAAGATGTTATTGCGTTATTGCCAACTGGCATGGGTAAATCGCTGTGCTATCAATTGCCAGCATATCTATTGCAAAAGCCTGTATTAATTGTGTCTCCTTTATTGTCTTTAATGCAGGACCAGGTAGAGCAGCTTAAACGATTTGGTGAAAAAAGAGTAGTCGCATTAAATTCATTTTTAGCAGCAGATGAAAAACGATATGCCCTGCATTTTTTAGAACAATATCGCTTTATTTTTACGTCTCCAGAAATGCTTTTACAACAACAGGTGCAGGAAAAGTTAACAAACATGTCATTAAGTCTTATTGTAGTGGATGAAGCGCATTGTATTTCGCAATGGGGTTTCGATTTTCGTCCAGATTATTTGCGTATTGGAGAATGGTTTTCGCAAAGTAATCGCCCGCCAGTGTTAGCTTTGTCAGCGACTGCAACGCAAAAAGTAATTAAGGATATTCGTACTACACTTGCGCTAAACGCCCCATTTGAATTTATGTACAATGTGGATCGTCCTAATATTCATCTTGGACGTGTTGGATTTGAGGATAGGGCAGATAAAGCAAGATGGATTTTAGAGCATGTCAAAAAAACAGCTGGACCAGGGATTTTATATATGTCATCACGTAAGCGAGCAGAGCAATATTGTGAAACATTTATACAAGCAGGTATTCGGGCTGCTGCTTATCATGCGGGGTATAGTGCGGAGGATCGTCAATTTATTCAACAGCAATTTATTGATGGGGAGCTAGATTGGATTGTAGCGACCAATGCATTTGGTATGGGTATTAATAAGGCGGATATTCGACAAGTAATACATGAATCCATGCCAGCGAATGTCGCTAATTATATGCAAGAAATTGGACGCGCAGGACGTGATGGAAATCCAGCTTTAGCAATTTTACTTTATAGTGAAGGTGACGAGGAACTTGCGAAATTTGTTGTAACAGGCGATTTACCGTCAGCAAGTCATGTGGATCGTTATCAAGAACTTGTGATGCAACATATCGAGCCAGCACAAATGTTGAAAAATGGTGAGTTGAGTGAAACGGCTTTTCGTGTGCTTGATTATTGGTACCATCAGGAATCTGTTCAGGAAGTGAAAGCGCGACTTAATTATTTTGCACTTGAAAAATATCAGGCAGTTGATGAAATGTTAAAAATTACTCAGACAAAAGGCTGTATTCGTGAGCAGCTTGTCGGGTATTTTGGGCAAAAATTGCAGAAAAAACCTGAAATCTGTTGTGAAAATTGTGGAATCCATTATGATGAAATCAATATAGCACGCGTTATGGAACCGAAAAAAGTAGAAATGGTTGCATGGGAAAGTCGATTAAAACAGCTTTTATTAAGCGATTAGACTGTAATTGACGGTCATTTACTTTTTTCGCAAAATTCGTCATAATAGAATGATAGAAGAATGCGTAGCAAGGTTGGAGGAAAGTCGAATGAGTAAAGAAGACTATCGTGATAAAATCGAAGAACATCGTCAGTCATTTGAAGAAGAACAACAAGAACAGCAAAATCTATCGAGAGTTTCAAGAATGAATAAAAATGGAAGCAATAACAAAAAGCCGAAAAATACAAAACGTAAATCACCGTTAATGACGATACTTTTTGTTACATTTATTTTAATTCCATTAACTATATTAATTTATTTCGTGCAATTCTATGATCCTGGTAAAACGATTGAAGAAGCCGAAAAAGATACGATGGATTCTGTTGTAGAAATTGATAAGACTGGTAGTAAAGCGGAAGCATCCACATCATCTGATAAAGACAAAGATGATAAAGCAAACGACGAAGCTAAAGCACAGGCTCAAAAAGACGCTGAAAAGTTAGCTGCACAACAAAAGGCTGCAGAAGAAGCGAAAAAAGCCGAAGAGGCAAAAAAAGCTGAAGAAGCTAAGGTAGCACAGCAACAGGCTGAGGCAGCTAAGAAAGCTGAAGAAGCGAAAAAAGCTGAGCAAGCACGTAAAGCAGAACAAGAAAAGCAAAATGCTGCAAAAGCAAAAACACATACAGTTAAAGCAAATGAAAATCTATATCGTATTGCATTAAATTACTACGGTGATGGTAGTGAAGCAACGTTAGCGAAAATCCGAGCGGCGAACGGCATGCCTAATGACACTGTATTTGTTGGGCAAGTCATTAAACTACCGTAAGAAAAATGGTGTCATTCTTTGGCAACGATGTTTTTCTAGTATAAAATAAAGGACAAACGTCAACACCAATGAATGGTTGAGGCAAACGTCTGATTAGCAAAAAGGCGATTCTACAGCATTGATGAATCGTCTTTTTGTTGTCATAAGGAGAAGTGAGGGAATGATATATATTGGACTATTTCTTTTAATAGTTATCACCTTCCTACTCTATATGTGGAAGGTCGCGCACGAAAATAATGTGTTGCATCATCAATTATCACTCAAAGGTGAACAAGAAACGATTCGTTTATTTTTTATTTCTGATACGCATTTACGGAAAATTAATCGTCCCATGATAGAACGATTATCAGGCACATTCGATGCGGTAATAATCGGTGGGGATTTTGCAGATAGCCGCACACCTATTCAACGTATTCATGACAATCTTGATTTATTGACACCGCTAGGACCTACTTATTTTGTTTGGGGGAATAATGATAGAGAAGTAGGCGAGGAGCAGTTTCGAGATATTTTACAACAACACAATGTTAAAATTATCGCCAATGATGCAATTCTATTACCTAATAAGAATCGCTTATGGATAAGTGCTATTGAAGATACTTCTACGATGCAATATAGTTTTGATGCTGCTTTTGAAAAAGTTGGCGAGGATGATTTAGTCGTTTTTATTTCACATAATCCTGGTGTCTTTGCTAGAGTACGTGCGAAGTTTAGAGCGGATTTAATGATTGGTGGACATTTACATGGTGGTCAAATAAGAGTTGGACCTTATGGTGTTCATCCACTTGGTTCTTATCGGGAACGCGAGGGTGTGATGACACTTGTGAGTAACGGCTATGGTACAACACTATTGCCATTCCGTTTAGGCGCGAAACCTGAATGCCATATAATTGATATTGACATTTCGGGTAAATAAACAACCAATAATGCGCAGAAGGCGTATAATGGAAACGAGCGTTATTTTTTAAAATGTAGAGTTCCTGAATAGGAATATAATCTGCATGAAAGCGAAGCATCTGTGGTTTATACATGGATGTCTATTTGATAGGAGTGTCAAACAATGCAACAAGTTGATGCAATTATTGTTGGAGGAGGCCCTTGTGGTTTAGCTGCAGCAATATCTTTACAAAAAATTGGTTTACGACCGATTGTCATCGAAAAAGGAAATATTGTTAATGCCATTTACAACTATCCAACACATCAAACTTTTTTTAGTACGAGTGAACGTTTAGCTATTGGTGACGTACCATTCATTATTGAGGGGCGCAAGCCAAAGCGAAATCAAGCACTTGTTTATTATCGCGAGGTAGTACGCTTGAAAAAAATTCAAGTTAACCGTTTTGAAAAAGTCGGAAGTGTTGTGAAAAATGGAGAGATTTTTACGGTAACGACGGATAAGGATGTATATGAAACTCCATATGTTGTAGTAGCGACAGGTTACTATGATCATCCTAACTATATGGATATTCCTGGTGAAGGATTACCGAAAGTTCACCATTACTTTAAAGAAGGGCATGAATTTTTTGATACGGATGTCCTTGTAATCGGTGGGAAAAATTCAGCTGTAGATGCAGCATTAGAATTAAACAAGGCTGGAGCACGTGTCACAGTTGTATATCGTGGCAGTGAATATTCACCAAGCGTTAAGCCGTGGGTTTTACCTGAATTTGACGGTGTTGTACGTAACGGAGAAGTTACAATGCACTTTAATACGAGTGTAGTCGAAATACGGGAGCATGAAGTTGTAATAAATATTGACGGTCGTGAAGAAGTATTAAAAAATGACTTTGTTTTTGCTATGACTGGTTATCATCCAGATCATTCATTTATCCGAGCGATGGGTGTGACGATAGACGAGGAAACAGGCCGACCATTTTGTCAACCTGACACAATGGAAACAAATGTAGCAGGCCTATTTATTGCTGGAGTCATCGCAGCAGGCAATAACGCCAATGAAATTTTTATTGAAAATGGACGTTTCCATGGTGATTGTATTGCACAAACAATTGCAGAAAGAAGATAAATAAAGAAGCTGTATAGGCGTGACTGCTTATACAGCTTCTTTTAGAATAGTGTGTCTATAAAAGGTGGGGGAAAATGACTTGGTTATATTGGATAATTAGCTATTTTATTGGAAACTTTTTGACGGCTTTTTTCGTTGGAAAAGTATATGGTGTCAATTTGCAACAGGAGCGTAGTAAAAACCTAGGTGCGCGAAATGCAGGGAGTGTACTAGGAAAGGCTGCATTTATGTGGACGTTTTTGGGTGATTCACTAAAAGGTGTTCTTATTGTGCTGTTAGGTAATTTTTGGCATTTAGAACAGTGGGCAATTGTTGTAGGTGGATGTCTCGTTATAATCGGACATATGTATCCTATGTGGCTGAAATTTCATGGTGGTAAAGGTGTGGCAACATTTATCGGTGTTGGGCTTGCCTTATCACCGACTTTATTTACCATGATGATTATTGGCACTGCACTAGTGTTTAGTATAACGAGGAGCCTTACGCTTGGCATGTTAGGTGGCTTCGTGTTTTACATTGGAGCGATTGGACTAACAGGTCATTTATCGCTATACATACCGTTGCTTGTTGCGATTATTTGTATGTTGATTAAGCATACATCGAATATTAAGGAGTCTTTAAGAAGAGGGAAGTGATTGTATGTACTGGTGTAAAGTCGCACAGACAGAAAAGGAATTTGATGCGATCGCGCAGTTGAATTATGAAACCTTTGTTGAAGAAATTCCACAGCATGAACCAAATACGATGAAAAGAAAAGTAGATCGTTTCCATCAAGAAAATACGTATTTAGTTGTTTATAAAGGAACTGAGCTAATTGGCATGTTAGCTTTTCGAGATCAACGACCGTTTTCAATTGATGAAAAAATTGGTGAAGTGGAGCAGTATTTACCTAAGGAAATTTGTACAAAACTTTGTGAAATTCGTTTGCTTGCAGTAAAAAAGCAATATCGTACAGGCCGTGTATTATTAAGATTGACACAGGCATTAAATGCTTTTGCATATGAAAAAGGCTATTCAGCAGCTGTAATTTCAGGAACTACGCGTGAAGAAAAATTGTATAAGCAAATGGGCTTTACCCAATTTGCACCAGCAGTAGGTACAGCAGAAGCTATGTTTTTACCAATGGTATTAACAAGGCAACAATTTGAACAGTCCTTACAACAAAAACTGGCACAGGAAAGTTATACATTTTACCCAGGGCCAGTTAAACAGCAAGGGGCTATTTTGTATTCGGACATATCGCACCGATCTCAAGCCTTTCAATCATTATATGGATACATGCGTAGCAAGCTATTGGAATTATCAAATGCAAAGTATATCGCAACATTAGTAGGAACGGGAACATTAGCGAATGAAGTGATGCTCGGACAGCTCAAGGCACAAAAAATGGGGCATGGACTTATTTTAACGAATGGAGAATTTGGAGAACGTCTTCATAAGCAGGCTGAGCGCTGGTCCTTAGATTTCGATGTCGTGACGCACGAGTGGGGAAGCGCATTTAATTTGCGGTCATTGGAGGCTTTATTGCAAACAGGTTCCTATCAATGGCTACTCATGGTGCATGGGGAAACTTCAACAGGCACATGTAATGATTTAGAGGGAATTTTACAACTGGTTAAGCACTATAATGTAAAGCTTTGTGTTGATTGTATTAGCTCATTTGGTGCTATGCCGTTTTCATTAGCTGAGTGCTACTTATCAACTGCGGTGAGTGGTAAAGCGTTAGGAGCACTTAGTGGCTTGTCATTTGTCTTTTCTCAAGAACTTGTGGAGCCATCTACAACTATTCCTGCTTACTTGGATTTAGCTAATTATCAGCAAGGTGCTATTCCTTCTACGCTACCAGCAGTACTTATTGGCAATGTAGTAGATGCTTTACAAGCTTATCCAGCGCGCTATAGTCAACTACAACAGCACTTTGAAGCGCTGCTGCAGCTACCATTTATGGACTATCGCTTACCAACTATAGCGTATCCAATGATTTTAACCATTCAATGTCCAAGGAAACTCATTAATTTATCAACCGATTTAAAATTGAACGGCTTATATGTCCATGGAGATAGTGAATATTTACGTAAGCGAAATTTTATTCAGCTTTCAATAATCCAACCTGATTTTGAGTTTGCGCTAGGTCGCCTAAGTGAGCTGTTAACTTATTATGAGCAAACTGTAGATGTATAAGCGATAAATTATGCTTTATCGGCGAGCTGCCGTGTTTATGAGCGGTTTCTCTTTTTAATGGCGAATTAACTTGCTTTATTGGCGCTATGACATGATGTAGTGGCGATTCACCGTTTTAGTGGCGTTAACGAGAAATTCATAGGACTTACTGGAAAAATTCCTTTAAGTCCAATGGGTTTCCTTCTTTGTTTAAACCGATAAGTAATTTTAATCGTGCTTTTTGCCCGTTAATACCTGTCGCAAAAATTGCGCCTAAGTCTTCTAGCATTTTACCACCACCAACATAACCGTATACGCCTTCAGCAATGCCATTGAAGCATCGAGAGACAAGAACAACAGGGATACCACGTTCCAACAGACTTTCAATGCCTTTGACAACGGTTGGTGGAACATTCCCTTGTCCAAGGCCTTCAAGTACAACACCGTCGTACTGACAGGCAAGCACTACGTCAAGTAAATCTACTTCCATCCCTGCATAGACCTTCAGCATGGCTACTCGCTTCGCTAAGCCTTGTATGTCTACATATTGGCGGCGAATTGGGGCATGATGAAACAAAATACGCGATTTTGTAATAAGTCCGATTGGGCCGTATTGTGGCGATTGAAACGTATTGACTGAACTAGTGCTCGTTTTTGTAGTGTTAACGGCAAGATGAACCTCGTCGTTCATTACAACAAGCACTCCTTTGTCACGTGCTTCGTCATCTACCGCTACGCGAACTGCTTCAACTAGATTGTAGATGCCGTCTGCGCCTAACTCATTAGAGGAACGCATTGCACCCGTCAAGACAATAGGAATGGATAAATTGGTTGTTAACTCTAAGAAATAAGCTGTTTCTTCTAAAGTATCCGTGCCATGTGTAATGACAACACCATCGAATTGCTCAGTTGAAGTTTTTTCCATAATTAAATTACGTAAACTAAGCATTTCTTTTGGTGTAATATGCGGTGAAGGTAAATTAAATGCCTCCACTTCTTTAATAGATGCAAGTGTATCAAGTTTTTTACTTTCTTTTATTAGTGGATTTTCCTTATTTGGCATAACCGCCCCTTCTTCACTCATTGCCATGGAAATTGTTCCGCCAGTATGAATTAATAAAATTGTTTTTCTCATAAAAAATAAATCTCCTTTTTAAAATTTTTTTGTCATTACATGGTATAATGATATCAGTCTATTGTTGAAAGGAGCCGGCAACATGATCATCCTTTTATCAGCTGCCATTGCTCCAGGTCTAGCGCTTTTTAGTTACTTCTATTTGCGCAATCAAATGGCAACGGAGCCACGAAAAACACTACTTCAAACGTTTTTGTATGGTGCTTTTTTAACATTCCCTATCTTGTTTTTACAGTATGTATTAACAGAAGAAGGGGTTTTTCAATATCTTTATTTACAAGATGTCCTTTTTTCCAGTGTCATTGAAGAGTTTTTTAAATGGTTTGTACTGTTAATAGCTATCTACAATCATGTAGAATTTGATGATCCTTATGATGGTATATTGTATGGTGCAAGTATATCTCTTGGATTTGCGACGATTGAAAATGTATTGTATTTATTTTCTTTTGGTTTGAATACAGCATTTATGCGAGCATTACTACCCGTATCAAGTCACGCTCTGTTTGGTGTAGTAATGGGCTATTATTATGGTCGTGCAAAGTTTTCAAAGCATGCAAAGACAAAAGAAATGATTGCGATGGCCATTTGTGCACCAGTCGTATTACACATTTTATACAATACAATATTATCATTTAAAGGACATTGGGTATATTTAATGATACCGTTTATGCTATTTTTATGGTGGTTTGGTTTACGTAAAGTAAAGCTTGCGCATTATCATCTTATCCAACATTTGCATATGCATAAAAAAATATAGAAGCGTAGAAATCTTAAAATGATTTCTACGTTTTTTCTATTTTATGAATGTATAAAAAGTGCTGTTTGTTTCAAGCTATAAAAAAAGGAGTGATGATTGTGCGTTTATTAAGTATACTTTTTGCTTTCATTCTTGCGATTAGTATAGTCTCGATTCCACAAAATAACGCAACAGCGTTTAGCGATCAACAAATTACCCGCGGTGCGTATGGAGATGATGTCATTGAATTACAGGCTAGATTACAATACTTAGGATTTTATAAAAGTAAAATTGACGGAAAATTCGGCTACAACACTTACTGGGCATTACGAAATTTCCAAGAGAAATATGGCATACCAGTAGATGGTATAGCAGGCACAAAGACGAAAAAAGCATTAGCAGGATATTCAGATTACGATGAAAAATGGGTGAAAGCGCAATTAAAAGCAGGCAATCAGTTTACCTATTATGGTGGTGTTCCACTTGATCAGCAGGTGAAAAGTACTGGTAATGCTGGTGGGAACGCTGGCGGTGGCGGAACAGCAAATAATGAAAGCACTGGTAGCAGTAATAATAATGGGACAGATACACAAATTCCACCAAAGTATACGGAACGTGATTTACAGCTTATTGCCAATGCAGTTTATGGAGAGGCTAGGGGAGAACCATATGAAGGCCAAGTAGCCGTAGCCGCTGTTATTTTAAATAGATTAGAAAGTCCAGATTTTCCGAACACAATATCAGGTATCATTTTCCAACCTTTAGCATTTACAGCAGTAGCAGATGGTCAAATTTGGCTAGAACCAAACCAGCGTGCAAAAGAAGCGGTTATCGATGCAATGAATGGCTGGGATCCATCAGAAAATGCACTGTATTATTTTAACCCTAAAACAGCAACAAGTAAGTGGATTTGGTCTCGTCCGCAAATAAAACAAATAGGTGAGCATATTTTCTGTTCATAAGAAAGGAGGAAAATAGATGAGAACAATGCTCGTTATTTTAACGATAGCCGTTATCGGTTTAGGAGCATATAGTATTGATTTACATGGAGATAAAGAAAGTTTACAACGTACAGTACATGCGCAGTATACAGAAAAACTAACGGATGCCTCTGAAAAATTATCGTACTTACAAAGAGCAGTTTCGCAATCCTTATTATTTAAGGATGAACAGGCTATCCACAGTGAGCTAGATTCTATTTGGCGACTAAGCTCAGAAGTACGTTCATCAATTTCAAATATTCCCATTGGGCAAGAGCTTTCTAGTCAGTGGCTAGGTTATTTAGGAAGACTTGGTGATGAAGCGAAAAAAACCGCGAAGTCGGGAGATTATGAAGAGTGGCGTAAAAAAATGCCGCAAATCTCCACTAATTTGCAAGCTTTATCTGACGAATGGACAACTGCAACTGTTGATTATTATAAACAAGATGGAAATATGGATGTTTGGACGCGCCAAGTAGACAATAAAAATCCTAATACATCATTTGATAATATTAAGAAGACACTAAAAGATTATGGTGAAAGTGATTTCCCACTTACATTAAGTGAATCAGATTGGCAGAAAAAATTAGAATTAAAAGCATTACAAGATTCAGTCATTACAGAAAAAGAAGCGCTAGAAAAAGTGAAAAAACTATTCCCAATTATTAAAGATGCTACGTTTACTGTTACAAAAAGTAGCGATACAGCGCCATATCCGTTTTATCACATACAGTTCCATCAAGGTATTCGTTTAGGTTATGTCGACGTAACTGAAAAGGGAGGACACTTACTATCCTATTTAGTTGAACGTCCTGTAGATGAGGCTAAGCTTTCACAAGAGGAAGTTATTAAAAAAGCGGAAGAACATTTAAAGAGACTTGAGATGAAAGATGTTGCTTTTGTTGAGTCACGTGAAAACCATTTAGCTTGGCATGTTACATTTGCACGCGTTCATCCTGGTGATAATGCATTAATTTATGCAGATGGTGTACAATTAAAAATTGCAAAAGATACTGGAGAATTACTTGGTGCAAATGCAATGGAATATATACAAGAAGAATCGATAAAACCACAAAAAGCTAATCCAATTGATTGGAAAACTTTCTTTGACGATAATGTACGTGTTGAAGAAGTAAGAAATATATATACGGATAACGGACAATTCGAACAACGTCTTTGCTATGAAGTCATTGCCGTTCGAGACGAACAAGTCCAAGAAACGTTCCGAATTGTAGTAGATGCTGAAAATCACAATGTGTTAAAAGTAGAATATTTAACTTAAGTCTAGAAAAAGCTCCCAGTTCATATAGCCAAAATTTACATCCCATGCAATAATAGGGGTATATATATTGTTCGGGGAGATGCTCATGGAAATTAAAATTGGTACACTACTACAACTTGAACCTACTTATACAGAACGTATTGAAAAATTCCGCTGTAAAGTAGTTGAACAAAGAGACAATATAATTTATATTGATTATCCAACAAATGTAATAACTAAAAAAACAGCCTTTTTAATAGATGGTTCTGAATTTAGGGCAACCTTTCGAACAGAAGATAAACAATCTTACGCCTTCAATACAGAAGTAATCGGTCGCAAAGCTGGTAATATACCGATGATTATGTTGCACTGTCCTCAAGAGGATGAGTTTATCAAAATTCAACGCCGCGAATACGTTCGTGTGGAAACACCTGTCGATGTGGCAGTGCAATTTAAAGATAATAAATACCAGCTTGTAACAACAGATATTAGTGCAGGTGGACTGGCACTTATTTTAAAAGGCAACATAGCCTTTCAAGATGGCGATGACATTAAGCTAACGATTGTCTTGCCATTTGCCAATGGCGATGTGAATTACGTCGTTACAGAAGCAACAGTTGTTCGAATATTTGAAAAAGATGACAAGACAATTGCTACCATTCAATTAACGGATACGGATGATATTGATCAACAACATATTGTACGTTTTTGCTTTGAACGACAGCTATTAAATCGCCGTAAAGAAATAAACCCATTCGATGATTAAATGGACAGTAGCCCTCTTGCTCGTAGAGGGCTTTTTTTTATTAGTATGTTACAATATGGTGTGAAAGAAAGTAGGGAAGCATAATGAAAAAAAACATTCAAATTGCGATTGACGGTCCTGCAGGTGCTGGAAAAAGCACAATCGCCAAAATCGTTGCAGAATCACTAGGATTCACGTATATCGATACGGGAGCAATGTATCGAGCAGTTACGTATAAAGCAATGCAACAAAACATACATTTAGATGATGAAGCAAAATTAGCAGAAATGTTAGCAGCTAGCTCAATTGAATTAAAGCCTTCTCCTCAAGGTCAACTTGTTTTTTTAGATGGCGAAAATGTATCTGATGCAATTCGCTCCAATGAAGTAACATCATCTGTTTCGCAAGTAGCGGCACATGCTAAAGTGCGTGAATTGTTAGTAGCGCAGCAGCAAAAACTTGCCGCTAATGGTGGTGTTGTCATGGATGGACGTGATATTGCGACACATGTGTTAAAAAATGCAGAGCTGAAAATCTTTATGTCTGCTACTGTAGAGGAACGTGCAAGACGCCGCTATATTGACAATGAAAAACGAGGGATTGCGTCTTCTTTAGAAAAGCTCCAAGAAGATATTGCTTTACGCGATAAAATGGATAGTGAGCGTGAAGCTTCACCACTGATTCAAGCAGCGGATGCTATTTATCTAGACACAACGGAGCTATCAATTGATGCAGCAGCGCAAGCCATTTTAAAATTAGCACAAGAAAAAATGGTATAAATCCTAAAATTTCAGACATTTTTAGAATTTAAAGGATTTATTTTTGTCTTTGTCTTCAATATCGAATAAAATAGTAAGGGAAGATGCGAAGGAGGGTTACATATGTCTGAAGAAATGAACTATGCAGAACAAACGTTTAACGAAGGTGATATCGTCAAAGGTATTGCGGAGCAGGTTGATGAAAAAGCAGTAACTGTTTCAATTCCGGGTGCACCGTTTGACGGTATCGTACCAATAAGTGAATTATCGAGCTTACACATTGAAAAAGCGTCTGACGCTATCTCCGTTGGGGATGAGTTAGAATTGATGATTACAAAGGTTGAAGAGGAAAACTATGTATTATCAAAACGTAAAGTCGATGCCTTAAAAGCATGGGATACACTAGAACAACAATATGCTGCTGGGGAAGTTTTCGAAGCGGAAGTAAAGGATATTGTTAAAGGTGGTCTTGTTGTAGATTTAGGAGTACGTGGGTTCGTTCCAGCATCCCTAGTAGAAGATTATTTTGTCGATGATTTTGAAGATTATAAAGGGAAAGTACTAAGCTTTAAAATTGTCGAGCTTGATAAAGAAAAAAATCGCTTAATTTTATCACATCGAGCTGTAGTAGAATCTGAGAAAGCTTCTCAGAAGAAAAATGTAATTAACCAAATCAAAGCTGGCGACGTATTAGATGGTAAAGTACAGCGTATAGCATCATTTGGTGCATTTATCGATCTTGGTGGTATCGATGGACTTGTCCATATTTCACAAGTATCACATGAGCATGTGAGTGATGTCAGTGAGGTATTATCAGAAGGACAAGAAGTAAAAGTGAAGGTTCTTTCTGTAGACCCAGAGAATGAGCGTATTTCGCTATCGATTAAGGATACCGTTCCTGGACCGTGGTCGAATATTGAAGAGCGTGCTGCGAAAGGCACAGTGCTTGTAGGGAAAGTAAAACGCCTTACATCATTTGGTGCTTTTGTAGAAGTGTTCCCTGGTGTGGAAGGCTTAGTGCATATTTCACAAATTGCGCATAAGCATATTAATACGCCACATGAAGCGTTGAAAGAAGCGCAAGAGGTACAAGTGAAGGTGCTAGATGTCAACGTTGACGAAGGCCGCCTAGCATTAAGTATTAAAGATTTATTAGAAAATCCAGAGGCTGAAGAAGTAATCGATTATGAATTACCAGAAGAAAACACTGGTTTCTCTCTCGGTGATGTAATTGGCGACCAACTGAAAAACTTTAAATAATCATCAACAACGAGGATACGATCGTATCCTCGTTTTAGTTTGTTTACAGTCATTTTTGAATTGTTGCTGTTGATGTCTATTGCAGGTAGGCTTACTAATGTTCGAGTTTTTTGAATTGTTTGAGTGCCTGACACCCTCAACGTTTCGTTTGTCTTGTGACCTGCTAAAAAGAGTGTGTCTGGAACGAAAAAAAACGGTAATGTTAAAGAGTAAGCTAAAAAGTACTCTCCATGATGGATATGTTATGATATAATGGCATTTTTCGTGTATAATAGCGAAAGACAAGAAGTTGGAAGGATGAAGTACAGATGACGAAACCAGTAGTAGCCATCGTAGGTCGTCCGAACGTAGGTAAGTCGACGATTTTTAATCGCATCGTTGGAGAACGTGTCTCGATTGTAGAAGATATTCCGGGAGTAACACGTGACCGTATTTATAGTTCGGCAGAGTGGTTAACACATGATTTTAATATTATTGATACAGGTGGTATCGAAATTGGAGACGAGCCGTTTTTAGAACAAATTCGTCAACAAGCGGAGATTGCTATTGAAGAAGCAGACGTTATTATTTTTATGACGAATGGTCGTGAAGGTGTAACAGCCGCAGATGAGCAAGTTGCAAAAATTTTATACAAAACAAAAAAGCCAGTCGTTTTAGCAGTTAATAAAATTGATAATCCAGATATGCGTGAAATGATTTATGATTTCTATGCACTTGGATTTGGTGAACCTTGGCCAATTTCTGGTTCCCACGGATTGGGCTTAGGGGATTTATTAGATGAGTGTGCTAAGCACTTCCCACAAGAAGATGAAAATCAATATGGAGATGACGTTATTAAATTCTCTTTAATTGGTCGCCCAAATGTCGGGAAATCATCATTAGTGAATGCGTTCCTAGGTCAAGATCGTGTCATAGTAAGTAACATTGCGGGTACAACGCGAGATGCTATTGATACGCCTTACGAATACGATGGGAACGAATATGTAATCATCGATACTGCCGGAATGCGTAAAAAAGGGAAAGTGTACGAAACGACAGAGAAATACTCCGTTTTACGTGCGCTACGTGCTATTGAACGTTCCGACGTTGTTTTAGTTGTTCTAAATGCGGAAGAAGGCATTCAAGAACAAGATAAAAAAATTGCGGGCTATGCACATGAGGCTGGAAAAGCAATTATTATTGTAGTAAATAAATGGGATGCAATTGAAAAAGATGACAAAACAATGAATGTGTTTACACAGCAAATCCGTGAGCACTTTTTATTCTTAGACTATGCACCGATTATTTTTGTATCAGCAAATACAAAACAACGAGTTCATCAAATTTTACCGATTGTACAACGCGTAAGTGAAAATCACGCGATGCGTATACAATCATCAATTCTAAATGAAGTGATTGAAGATTCGGTTGCACGTAATCCAGCGCCAACTGATAAAGGTCGTCGCTTACGTATTTACTATGCAACACAAGTGGCGATTCAACCACCGACGTTTGTGGTAT
This sequence comes from Lysinibacillus sp. JNUCC-52, assembly GCF_015999545.1. NCBI lineage: Bacteria > Bacillati > Bacillota > Bacilli > Caryophanales > Bacillaceae > Lysinibacillus > Lysinibacillus sp. JNUCC-52. Next base: position 1,160,625 of record NZ_CP065546.1, on the reverse strand, counting down.
TTGTAAATGAAACGGAATTAATGCACTTCTCTTATGAGCGATTTTTAGAAAATAGAATTCGTGAAACATTTGATTTTGAAGGTACGCCAATTCGTTTAATTACACGTGCGCGTGCATAATCTAAAATATAACTCATTTAGTACGCCAACCCGACTATTATTGTTGGGTGGCGTCTTTTTTCAAAGGGCTAGGCTAAATCGCATTTTAGACAAGCATTTGCCGATGAAGTTTTACCTAAAGGGAATAAAAGGGGGAATATGATATGGAACGAGTTTGTGTACTAGGAGCAGGCTCTTGGGGATCAGCACTTGCGATGGTACTTGCTGAAAATGGACATGATACGCTTGTGTGGACGCATAGAGCTGATCAGGCAGAAGAAATTAATACACATCATACAAATAAAAAGTATTTACCAGAAACGGTGCTACCAACGAATTTACATGCCACTGATGATATTGCAAAGGCTGTAGCACATTCCAATACGATTGTTGTAGCAGTGCCAACGAAGGCTATACGAGAAACGTGTGAAAAGATGACTGCTACTTTAGACAAAAAAGTATTATTTGTCCATGTTTCAAAGGGAATTGAGCCAGATTCATTAAAACGTATATCTGAAATTTTAGCTGAAAGCTTGCCGGCTGAATTTGTAGAAGACATTGTAGTGCTCTCAGGGCCAAGTCATGCAGAGGAAGTAGTATTGCATTCCCCAACGACGATTACAGCAGCCTGTGCCAATATTGAGGCAGCTGAGAAGGTACAGGACTTGTTTATGAATCAGTTTTTCCGCGTATATACGAATGAGGATGTTATCGGCGTGGAAATGGGTGGTGCATTGAAAAACGTTATAGCGTTAGCTGCTGGCATAACAGATGGCTTAAATTATGGTGATAATGCGAAGGCAGCACTGATTACTCGTGGGCTTGCTGAAATTACCCGTCTCGGTGTCAAAATGGGTGGAAATCCATTTACGTTCTCAGGGCTGACAGGTATGGGTGATTTAATCGTAACGTGTACAAGTGTGCATTCACGAAATTGGCGTGCAGGAAATATGTTAGGGAAAGGCATGAAGCTACAAGAAGTACTCGATCAAATGGGTATGGTTGTAGAAGGTGTACGGACAACAAAGGCAGCTTATCAACTGGCTGAAAAATATGATGTTGCTATGCCAATTTCAACGGAACTTTATGGCGTATTGTTTAATGATGTCGAGCCAAAAGTAGCAGTAGACGCATTAATGATGCGTGTGAAAAAACGTGAAATCGATGAGCTGATGAACTAATTACTTATGTTAGTATAGTAGCTAGCAATAGAAATTTTATATAACTTGTCATGAAATGGACACAAAAGAGACACTTCAGAACGATCTGAAGTGTCTCTTTTTTGAACAAATTGGAAAGTAATAGGTGATGACAACGCTTTTTATGCATAAAAAGTTATTTTTATACTAATGGATTTCCCTATCTATAGTAAAAATATGATATGATTTCCACGGAGCGTTATATATAGTAGCAGTCACCTTAATTTGTATAATCTTGCAATGTTTATTTTTTTCGTATATCAAAAAAATATTATTGGAAGCACCTTGAAGCACTCCATTTTTCCTTTTGGGAAAGCGCCTTCTTTTTTAAGGAAGCCCATAGTATAATTAACGTTGATTGTCTCGTGTCATTGAAGAAAGGTGGTAGACGTAAATGGGTCCGTTAGCACATATGCCCGCACTGGATGTCATGTGGGTGTCTTTTTATTGTATCGGCTTTATGATTATTTCAGTTGGTTTAATTTATCTAGGTCGCAATAAAATTTCAAATGGTTTTCTACGTACAATCGTAAATTTATTAGCATACATACTGTTTGGACTTGGAACATTTTTAATGGTACTGATCGTTGCCACATGGCCATAAAAAGGAGGGAAAACGTGAAATGAAAAAACTAAATGCTTTTCTTTTAACAGTGGCAATAGCCGTTTTGCTAGGTGGTTGCGCATATCCTGAGGAGGAAAAGGCCGCAAACCAAGTGCCAGATGTCGATCAACTAGCATCTGTACAACGGGCTGTTAATGAATATCGTGAAGCAACAGGTGGACTAGTACCAATTAAAAACAGCGAATTGGATACGGATATCTATATAAAATATTTAATTGATTTTGAAAAACTTATGCCAAAATATATTGCGCAAATTCCCGGAAATGCATATGAAAAAGGCGGTATTTATCAATATATTATTTGGGATCCGGAAAACAGTGCAGAAGTAAAATTAGTAGATTTAAACTCTGCAGAGCGTATGCGAGAAATTAATATTCGCAAATTGGGCACACAGTATATTCCGACAAAGGGTGCAATTGCTGATAATGTCTACCAAATTAACTTTGAAAAATTAGGCTATAAATCAGAAGTGACTGTCAAAAGTCCATATTCAGGTGCAGAATTACCGATATTTATGACAGGCGATGGCGAAATGCATGTGGATTATTCAATCGATTTAGGTCAGCTATTAAAAGAGGACAAGCCAGATGTAAAGCCAGGCGAGGATATTCGTCAATTACTTGTCGATAAATATCCCGTAGTTCCAGCCTATTCAGTGCCATACACTGTAGATGAAAATGGCGAGCCCACTTATATGATGGACGCCTATAAAGCAGATGCAAAAAAGGCGAGGGAAGAAGCTGAAGCGGCTCAAGAAAACGAAAATAAAGCTACCGAATCAAATTAAATTTTTTCTACCTCAATCATTAGGTGAACATCTAATGATTGAGGTTTTTTTTAGCTCCCTTTTAGTGCCTGGCACACAAACAATTCTCATGCCAGCAATACTTGAAGGGATGCACTGTTGATGCGACAGTGAGGTGTGCGGCTGCGCACGAAGAACCTACGCATAGCGGGATTAAGGCCTCGTATCGCGGGATTGAGGCGCGGCATCGCGGGATAAAGGTTTGTCCGCGGAATTATTGCTTCGCATAGCGGGATTAAGGCTCCGTATCGCGGTATAAAGGTTTGTCCGCGGAATTATTACTTCGCACCGCGGAATTAAGGCTCAGAACCGCGGAATTATTGCTACGCATAGCGGGATTAAGGCTCCGTATCGCGGGATAAAGGTTTGTCCGCGGAATTATTACTTCGCATCACGGAATTAAGGTATCGTACCGCGGAATTCAAGCCTTACCCCGCGGAATTATTGCTCCGTACCGCGGAATTCAAGCTTCACCCCGCGGAATTAATGCCTCATTCTGCTGAATTAAGGCCACAATCGCGGAATTCCAGCCTCCCCCCACGGAATTAAGGCACCGCATCGCGGAATTCAAGCTCCGAACCGCGGAATCAAGGCCTCACTCCGCGGAATTACACCTCACCCCGCGGAATTCAAGCTCCAAAACGCGGAATTAAGGCTTCGCATAGCGGAATTCAAGCTTCACCCGCGGAATTATTGCTCCGTACCGCGGAATTCAAGCTCCGAATCGCGGAATCAATGCTTCGCACTGCGGAATCAAAGCCTCACCCCATGGAATTCACAGCCCATTCCGCGGAATGCTAACCCCGCGGAAATAAAAATTGTGTGCACTTTGCTATCAAGGAGCTTTTCATATTTATCTTTGCTTATGCATATAGTGAAAAAGCGTAGATAAAGGAGGCAGAAACCTTGAGTGAAGCAGTATTTAAAGAAATTGCAGAGCGCACAAATGGCGATGTTTATATTGGTGTTGTAGGTCCAGTTCGTGTAGGGAAATCAACATTTGTAAAAAAAGTAATGGAAGCTGTAGTGTTACCGAATATTGTGGATGAAACAGAAAGAATGCGAGCACAGGACGAGCTGCCACAAAGCTCGCCAGGCTCAGTAATCATGACTGCTGAGCCGAAGTTTGTGCCTGCTCAAGCCACACGTATTGCGGTCGGTGAAGATGAAATGACATTCCAAATTCGTTTAGCTGATTGCGTCGGTTACGTCATTGAAGGTACAAAGGGCTATGAGGATGAGAATGGGCCGAAATATGTGCATACACCTTGGCATACGGAGCCAATTCCTTTCCAAGAAGCGGCGAAAATAGGTACGGATAAAGTCATTCGAGATCATGCGAATATTGGTATTGTTGTGACAACTGATGGAACAGTTAATGGTATTAGTCGTCGGGCAGCTGAAAAAGCAGAAGAAGAAATTGTTGCACAGTTAAAGGAAATTGGAAAACCGTTTGTTATCGTGTTAAATTGTCAAATGCCAGCGCGAGAAGAAACTGTACAGCTTCGTAATGAGCTATTTGAACGTTATAACGTTCCTGTAATTGCGATTTCCATCGATCAAATGCGTGCGTCAGATATTCAATATATTTTGCAAGAGGCGTTATTTGAGTTTCCAATTCGGACGATTGAAGTTGAGAAACCAGATTGGCTTGATGTCCTTGATGCGACACACCCATTAAACGTAGCATTAATTGATTCGATGGAAGAAGTACTTTCATCTGTCATGAAAATTAGAGATGTACAACAAGCATCTGATGCCTTTAAAGAGATTGATTTTATTGATCAAAGTGAAGTGATTCATGTAGATTCAGGAATCGGTACGGCGGTTATTCGTGTGTCTTTACAAGGAGAATTGTATAAGGCAGTTTGTAATGAATGGTTAGATGAGCCGATTGAAACCAAGCGTGATTGGTTGCTATTTATTAAAGAGGCTGCTGAAGCAAAAGAAGCACAAAAACGCTTTAAAGATGCAATAACTGAAGCGGATTCAAGTGGTTATGGTGTGACATTGCCGATGATGCAAGAGTTTGAACCAACTGCTCCAGAACTTATTAAGCAAAATAATTTCTATGGTGTTCGTATGAAGGCAACAGCACCGTCCTATCATATTATTCGAGTTGATATGGAATCAGAATTTGCGCCACTTATTGGCTCTGAATTCCACAGTCAGCAACTGCTGAAAGATTTAAATCATGCGTATTTACATGATCGTGATGCACTTTGGCAAACACAACTTTTTGGCACTCCGTTGCATGAGGTCTTAAAAGAAGGAATCCGCTACAAAATGAATGCAGTGCCAACTACAGCTAAAAAACGTATGCGCCAAACTATTGAGCGTATGGTGAATGAAGGCGATAGAGGATTGGTTACTTTTATTTTATAGAGATAAAATGGAAATTACAGAGCAAAAAAATAGGGCAGGGCTATTCGTTTTTATGCGAAAAGTCCTGTTATTTTTGTTTTTTGGGTGAAAAACGCATATTTTGGTTATAATCATGAATGAATACAGTTGCGTAGCGGTTTTCTATGTGTTACTCTTTTTACAGAATTGGTTCATGACCCTTTGAGAGGAGGTGAATGGTGTGAATAAAACAGAATTAGTAAACTCTGTTGCTGAAGCTGCAGGTCTTTCTAAAAAAGACGCTTCTAAAGCAGTTGAAGCTGTATTTGATACAATTCAAGATGCTCTTGCAAAGGGTGACAAAGTACAATTAATTGGTTTTGGTAACTTTGAAGTACGTGAACGTGCGGCTCGTAAAGGTCGTAACCCACAAACTGGTAAAGAAATCGAAATCGCTGCTAGCAAGGTACCTGCTTTCAAACCAGGTAAAGCGCTTAAAGATGCTGTAAAATAATACACGTCTAGTAGTTACATAGAGCAGTCTTCATGTAAACGAGCATGAAGGCTGCTCTTTTTAACTTATTTTTAAAAATAAGCGATTTGCAACAACTTACAAAATACAAAAAATAAGTCACAAGATGGCTTTTACATAGCATGTTGCACGTAAACTTTAAGAAGATATGTTGAATTTCTTTTAAATCAAGTAAGTCGTTTTGCGCTTAACTTTTGGATATGCTACGATGCATAGGGAAATGTGTAATGTTTTGATACGCAGGAGGGTTTTTACGAATGTCGAATGTTGATTTATTGAAAATAGAAGAAGCAGTCAAAATGATTTTAGAAGCTGTAGGCGAGGACGTTAATCGTGAAGGATTGCTCGATACGCCGAAACGTGTTGCGAAAATGTATGCTGAAATGTTTAGTGGCTTACATGAAGATGCAAAAGATTATTTTAAAACTGTTTTCCATGAGGATCATGAAGAATTAGTGCTTGTAAAGGATATCCCATTTTATTCAATGTGTGAGCATCATTTAGTGCCGTTTTATGGCAAAGCACATGTAGCTTACATACCAAACGATGGCATCGTAGCGGGACTAAGCAAATTAGGTCGCGCGGTTGAAACAATTGCCCGTCGTCCGCAATTACAAGAACGTATTACATCATCAGTAGCCGATACGATTATGGAAATGTTATCTCCAAAAGGTGTTTACGTAGTAATCGAGGCAGAGCATATGTGTATGACAATGCGTGGTCTCAAAAAACCAGGTTCTAAAACGGTTACATCTGTGGCTCGTGGCATTTATGAACAAGATGAGGTAAAACGGAGAGAAGTCTTGTCATTTATTCAAATGTCTTAAACTGCATGTCTAATTATGTTATGATGGACTAAGAATTTGTCGGATTTAAGGAGTGTACAGACAATGGCGCAAGATTATATAGTAATTCAGGCAGAAGAGGATGGCGTACATGTAATAGGCTTAACACGTGGTACGGATACGAAATTCCATCATTCTGAAAAATTAGATGCAGGGGAAGTCATGATTGCTCAATTTACTGAGCACACATCTGCAATGAAAATTCGTGGCAAAGCGCAAATTCATACAGCACATGGTGTTATCCAAAGTGAAGGAAAAAAGTAACGTAGGTATTGTATTGTAGCTTTTATCGGTAAGGTCCATATAGAGTGCCGATGACTTGTTAGTTATATTGTGCAGGAATGCATAACACATACGGGAACAAATCAGTGTGTGTGTTTGAAACTAATTTTTACGGGCAAGTAGATTTCCTACCAATTTTTTCTGGGTATTACGATGGGGGATATCTACTGCCCGTTCATGTTGGTAAAAGTAAAAACTTTTTATTCCGAATCGATGCTTATGCTATAATGACTCAGTGAGCAAGCGTTAAGTCATGTAGATGATTAACGTATTTGAAAGTGAAATGGAGTAAGGTCTATGAATGCAACATACATTCAAAATTCAATTGCACAGTTAAAAACAGAGATTTTCATGGATGTTCGTCATAGAACTTTGCAAAAATACACAGGAGTGCCTGTGCTCGATGAAAATCAACTGTTTTACTTGTTAGTTCCCTTTTTGAATGGCGAAGAGTGGCAACAAGAGCAAAGGGAAGCTGCAATAACTGTTGGAATTGTATATGCAGCTCTAGCGGCACATGATCATATTAAAGAACTAGACGCCACTTCAAAAGAACAGCAGCTAACCGTTTTAGCTGGAGATTTTTATAGTGGGCGATATTATGAAATCTTGGCAATGTCGGGAAATGTCGCATTGATTCGGAATTTGTCACAAGGAATTGTGGCACGTTGCGAACATCAAATCAAAGTATACGAAGCAGAACAGCGTACTGTTGAACAATGGTGTTCTTCAATAAGCAATATAGAATCAGGTTTAATTGCGAAGTTTTTTGATCTTTATGCATGGCATCATTATATTCCGTTAATGGAAAAGAGTTTATTATTGTTACGATTAGAAAGAGAATGGGCTATGTATCAGCGTGGACAAAAGTCTTTAATGAGTAAAGCACTTGAACAAAGTGCCATACAAGCAGGCGCGGCATTTAATAGCGTCTTACAAGATAAAATTGCCCGCTTAAAAACAGAGCTGTTGCAGGTGATAGACCAAGCATCATTTTTACAAAGTGATGTGAAACAAGCTCTACAAGCACGTGTAGAGGCATCTATTGCTTCTACAAACGGATAAGAGAGGTTTTACTAAAATGGCTAAATCGAAAGAAGAGCACGTTCACGAAGTATTTGAAAGTATTTCGGAAAACTATGATAAATTGAATGGCGTTATTAGCTTCCAAATGCATGTTGGTTGGCGTAACGATACGATGAAGCGCATGGCTGTCAAGCCTGGTTCGAAAGCGCTAGATGTTTGTTGTGGAACAGCTGACTGGACAATTGCTTTAGCTGAGGCAGTTGGAAAAAGTGGCGAAGTAAAGGGATTAGATTTCAGTAAAAACATGCTGAAAGTAGGCGAGCAAAAAATAACGTCTTATCCACAAATCGAGCTTATACAAGGGAATGCAATGGAATTACCTTTCCCAGACAATACATTTGATTATGTGACGATTGGATTTGGTCTACGTAATGTTCCTGATTATTTGCAAGTGTTAAAAGAAATGCATCGCGTCGTAAAACCTGGTGGGATGGTTGTGTGTTTAGAAACGTCACAATCAGAAATTCCTGGCTATCGACAACTATTCCGATTTTATTTTAAATTTATCATGCCGATATTTGGTAAAATTTTTGCGAAAAGCTATAAAGAATACTCTTGGTTACAGGAGTCCGCAAATAATTTCCCAGGTATGAAGAAGCTAGCGGCAATGTTTGAACAGGCAGGTTTAGAAAAAGTAACGTACAAAGCATACAGTGGCGGTGCTGCGGCAATGCATATGGGCTTTAAAAAGATACGTTAATGGGGGAAGGTTTTCAAGCGTGGAAAAGATGAAGTTAAAACTACTCTATTCCGATTTGAAGTCAGATATTGATATCATCGAACAAGAATTAGAAAAAGCGGTGAATTCGTCTTCGCATTTAATTAACGATGCTTCTCTCCATTTATTACAAGCTGGTGGCAAACGAATCCGACCAATTTTTGTGTTGCTTGGCGCAAAATTTGGCGATTATGATATCGAAAAGATGAAAAATGTGGCTGTGCCTTTAGAGCTCATTCACATGGCGTCGCTAGTACATGATGATGTGATTGATGATTCCGATATGCGACGAGGACGTCCAACTGTCAAATCTCAATGGAATAACAGAGTAGCAATGTACACGGGTGATTTTATTTTTGCACGTGCACTTGAATACATCACGAAACTCGAGGATCCTCTAGTTCATCAAATTTTAGCACGTACAATGGTGGAAATTTGTAACGGTGAAGTTATTCAAATCGAAGACAAGTTTAGATTGGATCAGGGCTTAAAGGATTATTTCAGACGTATTAAACGAAAAACAGCATTACTAATTTCTTCTAGCTGTGAGATTGGTGCAGTAGCAGCAGGTGTAGATGCAAAAACGGTAAGCCATTTAAAACGCTTTGGTTACTTTGTAGGCATGAGCTTTCAAATAATTGATGATGTATTAGATATTATGGCGACAGATAAAGAATTAGGGAAGCCAGCAGGTAGTGACTTATTACAAGGTAATATTACGTTACCGATTTTATTATTAAAAGATGATGAACAGATGCAGCCTTATTTAGCAAAAGTGTTTGCTGGAACATTAACTGAGCCCGAGCGCCAAAAAATGTTGCAATATGTGCGTAAATCTGATGCTATTACACAAGCTAATAAAATGAGCGACAAGTATTTAAAAAAGGCTTTACAAGAAATAGATGCTTTACCAAAACATCCTATTAAGAAAAAGCTTCGTGACATCGCTTTGTTTATGGGCAAGCGTAAATTCTAGCTTTTTGTTGTGCTAAAGCTCATTTTTTGTTAATATTTATCGGTAGGTGTAAAACCTGTTAGACGAATTTAAGGAGTGTTTTAAACATGGCAATCGAACAAACTTTTTTAATGGTTAAGCCTGATGGCGTAGAACGACAAGTAGTAGGAGATATCGTTGATCGTTTTGAACGTCGCGGTTTTGTATTAAAAGGCGCTAAATTAATGGTAATCCCTCAAGAATTAGCAGAAAAACACTATGCTGAGCATGCTGAGCGTCCATTCTTCGGTGAATTAGTTGATTTCATCACTTCTGGTCCAGTATTCGCAATGGTATGGGAAGGCGAAAACGTAATTAAACTTGCACGTACAATGATGGGTGCTACTAAACCAGAAGAATCTAACCCAGGTACAATCCGTGGTGACTACGCAACAACTGTTTCTCACAACATCATCCACGGTTCTGACTCTCTTGCTTCTGCAGAGCGTGAAATTGGCTTATTCTTCGGTGAAGATTTAGTTTAATTTTATAAAATATAGAGCGATATCCATTCACTTGGAATCGCTCTTTTTTTTTGCTTAAAACCTTCTTAAATGTTTTGTATAGAAGGCCGAATACGCAATGTCAAACTAGCTATCTTTTCACTCTATTTAAATACATAAAGAATTGTTAATCACGCATTCGTCATGTAAAATAAATAATGTAATATTCTGATAATTAATAACTAGTAAATAGTTTCATAAAGCGGTATATATTTTCTACCAAGCAAATAAACTTAAACGTAAATGTATTATGGGGTATGACAGTATTGTTTTAGAAAAGGGGTATTTACATGAGAGAAGTAGTAATTGTAGCAGCTGTTCGTACAGCGGTAGGGCGTAGTAAAGGCGCATTAAAAGATGTACGTGCAGATGATTTAGCAGCAGATGTCCTACAGGAAGTGATAAAACGTGCACAGATTGATAAAGGACAAGTAGAGGACGTTATTCTTGGCTGTGTTACTCAAACAGGAGAACAAGGTGCAAATATTGCCAGAACCGCTTTATTAATGGCGGGCTTCCCAGAGAAGGTTCCTGGAGTAACGATTGATCGACAATGCGGTTCTAGTCAGCAAGCAGTCCATTTTGGAGCACAGGCTATTTTAGCAGGGGATATGGATGTTGTGATTGCTGGTGGTGTTGAAAGTATGACAAGGGTGCCGATGTTTTCAAATATGCAAACTGCCCATAAAGGTAAACGCTTACAAGAAAATTATCATATTATTCATCAAGGACTATCAGCTGAAAAAATGGCTGCAAAATGGCAGTTTTCAAAAGACATATTGAATAACTATGCTTATGAAAGCCATAGACGTGCATTAGCAGCAATAGAGGCAGGGCATTTTCAAAAGGAAATTATGCCTGTCCAAATAATACAAGAGGATGGAACCGCTACTACATTTGAAGTCGATGAAGGACCTCGGGCAGATACGACCATCAATCGTTTAAATGACTTGAAAACAGTTTTTCAAGAGCACGGCGTTATTACGGCTGGTAATGCAAGTCAAATGAGTGATGGTGCATCAGCTGTCATGCTGATGTCGTTAGCAAAAGCGCAAGAGCTAGGTATTCAACCACTGGCAAAAATAGTGACACGCGTAGTTATAGGGTCAGATCCAACCCTTATGCTTACGGGTCCAATTGAAGCTACAAGACAAGCCTTAAAACGTTCAGACCTGTCTATTGAGGATATTGATACGTATGAGGTGAATGAAGCATTTGCCCCAGTACCACTTGCATGGTTACATGATATTGGTGCAGACCCTGCAAAGCTAAATCCTACTGGTGGTGCAATTGCTTTAGGACACCCTCTAGGAGCAACTGGTACAAAGCTATTAACAACGATGCTATATCGGATGCAACGTGAAAACTTACGCTATGGCCTACTCGCTATTTGCGAAGGTATGGGAATGGCAAATGCCACTATTATTGAAAAAATGTAAAGGGGTTGGGTTGTATGAAATGTCATGACGTTGTAGCGATTGTAACAGGTGGTGCATCAGGCTTAGGGGAAGCAACTGTAAGGAAAATTGTAGAAGAAGGCGGTAAAGCTGTCATTTTCGATGTTAATGATGAAAGAGGGCAAACAATCACACAGCAATTAGGAGAAAGTGTTCGCTATGTCCGTGTAGATGTTACACAGGAGGCAGCAGTAGCAGCTGGGCTTGAGTATGCGATTGCTACATTTGGTTTTATTAATGTGGCGGTGAACTGTGCAGGGATTGCAGATGCTAGTAAGGTCATTTCAAAACGCGGAGTACATGCACTTGAGCTATTTTCTAAAGTAATTTCTGTTAATTTAATAGGCACGTTTAATGTCATTCGACTTGCCGCTGAAAAAATGCAGCTTAATGAGCCAAACGAAGATGGACAGCGAGGCGTTATTATTAATACCGCATCGGTGGCCGCCTTTGATGGTCAAATAGGACAAGCTGCATATAGTGCCTCAAAGGGTGGGGTAGCAGCAATGACATTACCAATTGCACGCGAGCTTGCAGATTTGGGCATACGCGTAATGACCATTGCGCCTGGGCTAATCGAAACGCCGATGTTTGCGTCATTAGCAGAGCCTGCTCGTACAGCATTAGCTAGCATGACACCATTCCCCAAACGACTTGGCAAACCGTCCGAGTATGCGATGCTTGTGGAAAGTATTATTCATAATGTCATGCTGAATGGTGAAGTTATTCGCCTTGACGGTGCGATACGAATGCAGCCAAAATAATGGGCTAAAAAGTTTTTCGTGTTTGAAGTAAATGGATTCATTCTTAAATGTAAATATCTTTTTGTAGTAGCAATCAGCTTTGGCATTAATGCAAGTTAAATGTGAAAACGAAAGGGAGCGATATTATGCATATGATGGATACACCTTTACTACTAACAAGTTTTTTAAATCGAGCTGAGCGCTTTTTCCATGCGAAGAAAATATATTCGCGTACAAGCGCTACAACCATTCATGAGTTTACCTATAAAGAGTTTGCTAAGCGTACGCGTAAATTAGCAGATGCTCTTACGACACTTGGAATGGATCGTGGTGTAAAAGTTGGTACGTTTGCTTGGAATCATCATCGTCATTTAGAGGCATATTTTGCTGTGCCGTGTGCAGGTGCTGTGCTACATATGATTAATATTCGGCTGGCACCCGAGCATATTGTGTATGTCATTAATCATGCAGAAGATGAAATTTTACTCATTGATGAAAATTTAGTACCAGTTATTGCGCCGATTGTGTCACAGCTCAAAACGGTAAAACATTTTATTATTATGGGAGATGCTGTTGAGTTAGAAAATTCGCCATTACCGAATGCTCTGTCCTATGAAGATCTTCTTGCAGTGGCAAATGATAATTTTGTCTTCCCTGATGATATAGATGAAAATGCACCAGCAGGTATGTGCTATACAAGTGCCACAACAGGTATGCCAAAGGGTGTTGTTTATACACATCGCAGTATTGTTCTTCATAGTATTACAGCGGGACTTGCTGATAGCATCGCGATATGTGAGCAAGATGTAGTGTTACCCGTTGTACCAATGTTTCATGCCAATGCCTGGGGGTTACCGTTTGCTAGTGTGTTATTTGGCGCAACACAAGTGTTACCTGGGCCGATGTTTACACCACAGCTATTACTCGATTTGTTTGAGCAGTACAAAGTAACGTTAACAGCTGGGGTTCCGACTATTTGGCTCGGCGTTTTACAAGAGCAACGTCAACAGCCCCGAGATTTATCTTCCCTACGTTCGATTATTTGTGGTGGGTCTGCATCTCCAATTGGACTTGTGCGCGGCTTCGAGGAAGAGCAAAACATACCGTATTTTACAGGCTACGGTATGACTGAGACATCACCGCTCGTTAGTTTATCGATATACTTAACACATATGGAAAACTATACGACAGACGAAAAAATGCACATTCGCACTACACAAGGGATAACAGTGCCACTTCTTGATATGCGCATAGTGAATGAACACGGTGAGGTACCTTGGGATGGCAAAACAATGGGCGAAATTACTTTAAGAGGACCTTGGATTGCGAATGAGTATTATAAGGATGAGCGCACAACAGAGGCCTTTAAAGATGGTTGGTTATACACAGGAGATATTGCGGTAATGACGCCTGATGGCTATATTAAAATTACAGATCGCACAAAAGATTTAATTAAGAGTGGTGGCGAATGGATTTCGTCAGTGGAGCTTGAAAATGCTTTGATGTCACATCCGAAAGTATTTGAAGCGGCAGTGGTAGCAATTCCACATGAAAAGTGGCTAGAACGACCTTTGGCATGTGTTGTCCCTAAACCAGAGCATAAAGACTCGATTACAAAAGAGGAGCTGCTGGACAGTTTACGGTCACAGTTCCATAAAACATGGATTCCTGATGATGTAGTCTTTTTAGATGAAGTACCAAAAACATCTGTAGGAAAATTCATGAAAGCAAAGCTAAGGGATAATTTAAAAGATTATCGTGTAGAAATTTAACTGTCAAAGAAAGCGTGTTTTAGTTCGTCTGCAGTTTAGAATGGCGATAGAAGGCATCAGGAAGACCTCGATGCCTTCTTTTAGTTTTTTAGAATGGATTTGCGGCGATTACTGTACTGCAGCGCTATAAGAAAATTGCTTAAAGAACTTTCGAAAATGGAAACTATTCCTTTGTTTTATCGTATAATCTATATAGATAGGGGGAAGAGAAAAAATGGAAATTGCTATTGTTGCTATTATTGGAGGCATTATGATCTCTTTAGCTGGTATATTTACTGATGCACGTACAAAAGGTCAAAAATTAAAATTAAAAACAATTGAACAAGAAGTAGAATTAGAAAAGTTAAGATTAGAATCCTATACAAAAGAAACAGAAAAATTGCGACTAGAATTGGAACATTCCAAAGTGCTACTATTGGAAGAAAAGAAAAATACAACAAACTAACATGGAATACATGGAAAGACTATTTCAGTAAAGGCATTTTTCCGCTATAATGGAAATACGACGCTAGAGGGGAAGATGACCGTATGTCTGATTATGTACAATTTGTTGAAGGTATTAAGCGCAAAACTGGGATAGATTTAGCGTTATATAAAGAAGCGCAAATGAAAAGACGATTAACCTCACTGTACGAGAAAAAAGGATATCGTAATTTTGTTGATTTTCTAAAAGCACTCGAGCAAGATCGTGATTTGATGAATGAGTTTTTAGATCGAATGACGATTAATGTATCTGAGTTTTATCGAAATGGAAAACGCTGGGAAGTGTTGCAGAAGAAAATTTTCCCTAAGTTACTACAATCCAATAAGCGTTTGAAAATTTGGAGTGCCGCATGTTCAACTGGAGAAGAGCCATATTCATTAGCAATGGTATTATCGCAATTAGTACCGTTATCGCAAATTCAAATAATCGCCACTGATTTAGATGAAAATGTCATTCAAAAGGCAAAGCTAGGTGTTTATCCAGAGCGTTCATTAGCAGAGGTACCAAAAGATATTCAAGCAAAGTATTTTGAGCAAGAAGGAAACTTCTACCGAGTTAAAGATGAAATTAAGCGCTGTGTCACATTTAAAAAGCATAATCTGCTTAACGATCATTACGATTCGAATTATGATCTAATTGTGTGCAGAAATGTTATGATATACTTTACCGAAGAAGCCAAGGATCAAATATATGCGAACTTTAGTAAAGCATTGCGACAAGATGGCATTTTATTTGTAGGGTCAACGGAGCAAATTTTTAATCCTTCACGTTATGAATTTGAAGTAGAAGATACATTCTTCTATAGAAAAAAATAATTAATTAAATGATGAAAAGCTTTCGTACAGTCAACAGATGACTGTCACGTACATAAATTGCCAAGACACTAGACATAGATGACCGTACGCTTTTCGCTTGCATAAGCAAAAGCGTATTTTTTATTAATGTAAAACGGTTTCACGTTCAAAAATCTTGGACTTATTATATGGCGTTTATGGTGAGCTAAAAAACCTCTTTTTTTAAATAAATCGTTCAGAATATTCGCATATAATGCTATGCATCCTATTCTTAATTGATTTATGAATACGTACTATGACATTTGCAAAAGGACTGTTTTTTTAGAGAATATATGTTATAGTGAAAAATACATACTTTAGCGAGTTGAAGGGAGAAAGCGTTTATGCGTTACTTAACAGCAGGAGAATCACACGGACCGCAATTAACTACAATAATTGAGGGTTTACCGTCACTTTTACCAATTACAGCAGAAAAAATTAACCATGATTTAAAGCGTCGCCAAGGAGGTCATGGCCGTGGTCGTCGTATGCAAATTGAAACGGATACGGTAGAAATAGTAGGTGGTGTTCGCCACGGACAAACACTCGGCTCTCCTGTGTCGCTCGTTGTCACGAATGATGACTGGAAGCATTGGACGAAAATTATGGGGGCGGAACCTTTAGCGGAGGATGTTAATCCTGATGATATCAAACGTCAAATTTCACGCCCACGTCCAGGCCATGCTGATTTAGTAGGTGGCATGAAATATGGACATCGAGATTTACGAAATGTTTTAGAACGTTCTTCTGCGCGTGAAACAACTGTCCGTGTTGCAGTAGGAGCTGTTGCAAAAGCTTTATTAAATGAGCTCGGTATATCAATTGTGTCACATGTAACAGAAATAGTTGGTATTAAAGCAGACACGTCTGTCATTGAAGGAAAAACTGTAGATGAAATTCGTACAATTGTCGAAGCTGATCCTTGCTACTGTGTAGATCCTGTTGCTTCGGCAAAAATGGTAGAGGCAATCGATGAAGCAAAAAAAGCAGGCGATTCTATTGGCGGTGTTGTTGAAGTAATCGTTGAAGGCATGCCAGCTGGTGTTGGTTCGTATGTTCATTACGATCGGAAATTAGATGCAAAATTAGCAGCAGCCATGTTGTCTATTAATGCTTTTAAAGGTGTTGAATTTGGTATTGGCTTTGAAATGGCTCGTCGTAAAGGTTCAGAAGTGCATGACGAAATCATTTGGTCGGAAGAAGAAGGCTATACTCGTGCTACGAATCGACTTGGCGGCCTAGAAGGCGGAATGTCTACAGGTATGCCAATCGTTGTACGAGGTGTGATGAAGCCAATTCCAACATTGTATAAACCATTGCAAAGTATTGATATTGAGACAAAAGAACCGTTTAAAGCAAGTGTAGAACGTTCAGATAGCTGTGCAGTACCAGCAGCTTCAGTAGTAGCTGAACATGTTATTGCCTGGGAAATTGCAAGCGCGATTATGGATCAATTCCATGGAGATCAACTGCCACAATTAAAAGCACAAATTGAAGAACAACGCCGTTACGCAAAGGAGTTTTAATATATGCGTGTACCAGTAGCAACAAAATCACATCAATATGAGGTAGTGCTTGGACATAATTTTTTAGCCGAAGCAGTTAAAACGTTTGATGAGAAACTGCAAAAAGCAGATAAGATTATTGTTTTTACAGATGCCAATGTTTGGGCTGCTCAAGGGGAATATTTCAAGGGGAATTTTCCGTATGCATTTGAGGTATTTGTGCTACCAGGTGGTGAGGCTTGTAAAACATTTGAACAATACAATGCCGCACAAACTTTTTTACTCGAACAAAAATGTTCACGAAAATCATTTGTTTTTGCATTTGGTGGAGGAGCAGTTGGTGATTTAACAGGCTTTGTTGCAGCTACATATATGCGTGGAGTGCCTTTTATACAAATACCAACGACAATTTTAGCTCATGACTCAGCAGTTGGCGGAAAGACCGCTATTAACCATCCATTAGGCAAAAATATGATTGGGGCTTTCTATCAGCCAGAAGGCGTAATTTACGATACTGTCTTTATTGAAAGCTTATCTGAGCGCGAGGTACGTTCTGGAACTGCAGAGGTCATTAAGCATGCGATGATATCGAATGCCGCTTGGCTCCAAGAGCTAATGGATGCAGAGTCTGTTATCCGTTTTAGCACTACGGAATTGGCCAATCACTTAAAAGCTGGAATTGAAGTAAAGGCGAAAATCGTATCTGAGGATGAAACAGAGCAATCAGTGCGCAAATATTTAAATTTAGGACATACATATGGTCATGCCATTGAAGCAGCGGCGGGTTATGGAAAAGTTGCACATGGTGAAGCAGTGATGATTGGGCTTGTGTATTGTCTATTATTAAGTGAACGATATGGTAAGTTAAATCGTGAATTCACAACAGCATTTTTACAATTTGCGCTGAAAAATGGCTATCCTTTTGAAGCGGTAAATGATTATTCATTTGAACAATTAATAGAGTATTTATTGAAAGATAAAAAAGCGGAATACGGAGTTCTACAATTTGTATTACTTGAAGAAATTGGAAAACCTTTTGTGCGACCAATTGAGTTAGCAGAATGCAAAGAAATAGATGCTGAATTCCGACAGTTATTAGCGGAGGTGCTTGTATGATTCGTGGACTTAGAGGTGCAATTACAATTGAATTGGACAAGCCAGAGCTTGTATGGGATGAGACAGCGAGATTAGTACGTGAAGTGGTGGCAGCAAACCATGTAGAGATTGACGACATTGCTTCAATCGTAATTTCAACGACACCAGATATTACATCGGCGTTTCCAGCGCGTGCTGTGAGGTTAATGGACGGCTGGCAGTATGTCCCTGTTATGTGTATGCATGAAATGGACGTACCAGGTGCCCTGCCATTATGTATTCGTGTGTTAATCCATGCGAATGTGGAAATGGCGCAGAAAGATGTGCAGCACATTTATTTAAATGATGCAGTGAAATTAAGACCAGATTTAGCCCAAGCTAAATAATAAGAGGAGATGTTTAAGATGAAATGGAAACAACAATTGGACGGTATGCAAGCATATAAGCCAGGTAAACCAATTGAAGAAGTACAACGTGAATTTGGCCTACAAGAAGTCGTAAAGTTAGCATCAAATGAAAACCCATTTGGATGCTCACCTAAGGTAACAGCATATTTACAAAAGAATGCAGTAAACTATGCAATTTATCCAGACGGCTACGCACAAAATTTACGTTCAGCTGTGGCCAAACATGTAGGTGTCAAAGAAACACAGCTTCTTTTTGGAAATGGTTCAGATGATATTATTGCAATTCTTACTCGTGCTCTGTTGTATCCAGGTGTGAATACAGTCATGGCAGATCCATCATTCTCCCAATACGTTCATAATGCTGAAATTGAAGGTGCAGAAGTTCGTAAAATTCCTTGTATTGAAGGCGCGCACGACCTAAACGCAATGGCAGCAGCAATTGATGAACACACTTCGATTGTGTGGGTATGTAGTCCGAATAATCCAACTGGTGTCGTTATTGCAGATACAGATTTACGTGCATTTTTAGCGCAAGTCCCAAGCGATGTACTTGTCGTTTTAGATGAAGCATACATCGAATACGTGTCACACCCAGGACATAAAGAAACTCTACCTTTAATTGATGAGTATCCCAATGTACTATTAATGCGCACATTTTCTAAAGCATACGGTCTTGCCGCGTTCCGAGTAGGCTATGCAATTGGTCAACCTGAAGTAATTGCAAAACTAGATCCAGTACGTGCTCCATTTAACAATACGATTTTAAGTCAAGCAGTTGCTGCTATTGCATTAAGTGATCAAGACTTTTTAAAATCTTGCTGTGCAGCAAATGAAATAGGTAAAAAACAATACGTTGATTTTTGTGAAAAACATAATTTGAAATACTACCCATCTGATACAAACTTTATTTTCTTTAACACGAATGCTGATAGTGATGTTGTTTTCCAAGAGCTTATGAAGCGTGGATTTATTATTCGAAGTGGTAATGCTCTAGGTGCGCCAGGTTTTATCCGTGTCACTATTGGTACAGAAGCTCAAAATGCAGCATTATTAGCGCATCTTGAAGAAGTGTTAAAAGAACAAGGGGTTTTTGCATGACACGCAAAGTGCTCGTTATTGGTTTAGGCTTGATTGGGGGCTCGATTGCTCTTGCTTTACAAAAAGCACCTGAAACTAAAATTATTGGCTATGATATGGATGAAAAAACTCGCCAGCATGCCAAAACATTAAATATTGTTCATGACATTGTGACAGACCCAAAAGACGTTGCAGCAGAGGTAGATATCATTATTTTTGGAACGCCTGTCAACGCTACGCTTGAATGGATGGAGCAATTAAAAACATGGCCATTAAAAAATAAAGTTATCGTAACAGATACAGGTAGTACGAAAAAAATGATTATGCAAAAAGCTGGTGAGTTACGTGAGCTCGGAATTACGTTTATCGGTGGACACCCGATGGCAGGCTCTCATAAAAGTGGTGTATTAGCTGCGAAAGCGCATCTTTTCGAAAATGCGTATTATATGCTGACACCACTTGCAGGCGAAGAAATTATCAATATGGCTCAGCTAGAAAGCCTATTAAAATTTACACATGCAAAAGTAGTTAGTGTATCCGCGCGTGAGCACGATCATATGACAGCTGTAGTTAGTCACTTTCCACATGTTATTGCAGCATCCCTAGTGCATCAATTAGGTGGGGAAAATGGTGAATACCCTATGACACGCTCACTTGCAGCAGGGGGGTTCAGAGATGTGACACGTATTGCATCCTCTAATCCTATTTTGTGGCGCGATATTACACTGCAAAATCGTGATGAATTAGTAGCACAGCTAGAAGGCTGGCAAGCTGAAATGGATCGTGTGAAAGAACTGCTATTAAATGGTAGCTCAGCAGATATTGAAAGTTATTTTGCTATTGCAAAAGAGCTACGTGATGAATTACCAATTAGTGCTGGAGCAATGTTTACTTCGTTTGACTTGTATGTGGATGTGCCTGACTATCCAGGGGTCATTTCTGAGGTAACAGGCCTACTCGCTGAAGAAGCAATCAGCATTACAAATTTACGAATTGTAGAATCACGTGAAGATGTCTTTGGTATTCTTGTGATAAGTCTGCAAAGTGAAAGTGATCGTGAACGTGCAGCAGCATGTATTCAAAAGCGAGCAAATTTTGAAACATATATTTCATAGATTAGTTCGTCTACGTCTAAGAGGCGTTAAACGGCTAAATATAATGAAGAAAGCGTCGATATATCGGCGCTTTCTATCTTCATACGGAGGCGAGAGATAATTATGAGTGAAAAAGTATTGCAGTATAACAAACCGTCTTTACAAGGGACATTAACAATTCCTGGTGATAAATCTGTTTCACATCGTTCGGTTATGTTTGGGGCGATTGCAACAGGGAAAACAACGGTTGAAGGCTTTTTACTTGGAGAAGATTGTTTAAGTACTATTGATTGTTTCCGCAAACTTGGTGTGAAGATTGATGTAGATGGTACAAATGTCACGATCGAAAGCGCAGGTATGGAAGCTTGGCAGGAACCTAGTGAGGTGCTTTACACTGGGAACTCTGGTACAACAACACGTTTAATGCTCGGAATTTTAGCTGGTTCAAAAGTGCATAGCGTGATGACGGGAGATGCCTCTATCGGTAAACGCCCAATGCGACGTGTTATTGACCCATTACGTCAAATGGGTGCTCATATTACAGGCCGTGCAGATGGTCAGTATACACCTCTTGCCATCCAAGGAACACAGCTACAAGCTATTGACTATCAAATGCCTGTTGCGAGTGCCCAAGTGAAATCAGCTATTTTATTAGCTGGTTTACGTGCGCAAGGGACAACCGTTGTGCGTGAAACAGAAGTATCACGAGACCATACTGAGCGTATGCTACGCCAATTTGGGGCGCAAATAACTGTGGCGGATGGTGTAATTACTTTTGAAGGCGGACAAACACTTTCGGGCACACATGTGTCTGTGCCTGGCGATATTTCATCTGCTGCATTTTTCTTAGTGGCGGGTGCCATTTGCCCTGATAGTGAAATTGTTTTAGAAAATGTGGGGATTAATCCAACACGTGACGGTATCATAGAAGTTCTTCAGAACATGGGGGCTTCTATTACAATAGTAGCAAATGAGGACGGTCAATCTGAGCCAACTGCAACAATTACAGTTGAAACGTCTACTTTAAAAGAAACTATTATTGAAGGAAATATGATTCCGAGATTAATTGACGAAATTCCAATTCTTGCACTTTTAGCAACACAGGCACACGGTAAAACAATTATTAGAGATGCTGAGGAGCTCAAAGTTAAAGAAACGGATCGCATTACTGCAGTAGTGGATGAACTAAAAAAATTAGGGGCGCATATTGAAGCAACTGAGGATGGTATGATTATCGAAGGGCCTACGCCATTACATGGGGCAAGCTTGAAAACATACGGGGATCACCGTATCGGTATGATGGGCGCTGTGGCAGCGTTAATAACGGATGGAGCAGTGACATTAGATGATGCAGAGTGCATCGCGGTTTCCTACCCATCGTTTTTCGAGCATGTTGAATCTGTGAAGAAATAGTCAACACTAGACTCCCCAATCCTTTTGGGGAGTTTTTTCTTGTTTCAAAAGAAAATATTTTGTAGCATAAAGATATACATGAAAGAATAGGTGAATGACTGTGAATAATGCAATGACGGAAATGATGCAAGCACTTGAGCAAGGGGATTTAGCTTTAATAGACCAGCTTCTCGAAGCCTTTTTAATGAAGGAATTACCTGAGGAAATATACGCACTAGCGGAAGTTTTTATGCAATATGGTTACATGAAAGAAGCGGACCGTGTACTGGAGCATCTGCAATTTTTATTCCCAGAGGAGGCACAAATAAAAATTGACCGTGCCAACGTCTTAATGGAGCTTGGCGATGAGGACGAGGCATTAGACATGTTATTAGCAGTCGAAGATACAGCCCCCGAATACCCGCAAGCATTACTAGTGCTAGCCGATTATTATCAAATGCAAGGTTTATTTGAAGTGGCAGAAAAACGTATTAATGAGGCGTTAGCCATCTTACCTGATGAGCCACTACTACATTTTGCTAAAGCAGAGTTATTATTTGAGACAGGACGTTTTCTAGAGGCAGCACGCCTTTACGAAGAATTACATGAACAACAAGAGGAATTTGCAGGCGTCAGTCTTGTCGAACGACTAGCCGAAGTATATCGTGCGGGCGCTGCCTATGAAACAGCCTTAGACTATTATTTAACAGCGCTAGATGACGAAGTGAAGCCAGATACTTTATTTGGTGCTGCATATGCTGCGTTCCAATCGCAAAAATATGAGTTGGCTATTAAGCAATTAGAGGACTTAAAAGAATTAGACCCTGACTATTTCTCAGCTTATTTATTGCTAGCGGAAAGCTATGCCATGACTGAGGACAATAACAAAGCTTACGCAGCCATTAAAGAAGGCTTGAAGCGCGATGAGTACGATAAATCATTATTCTTATTTGCGGGTAAAATGGCATTAAAAAATGCTCTGCCAGAAGAAGCAGAAAATTATTTACGAGAAGCCATTGCTTTAGATCCTGAATATATGGAAGCGGTGCTAACACTAATTTCCATATTTAATCAACAAGAACGCTATGAGGATGTCGTTGAATTATTTGAGACATTACAAAAAAATGATTTTGAATGGATAACTTTATACCCTTACGCTGCAGATGCATATGCAAATTTAGAATTGTACGACCGTGCATACGAATTTTACCGTTTGGCATATACTGATTTTAAGGAAGACGCAGCATTTTTAGAAAAATATGTTTATTTCTTATTAGAAGAAGGCAAGCGTTCAGAAGTTAAAGAAGTTCTCGGTCATTTAATCAAGCTTCAACCAAGTGAACCACAATGGCAAGAGATGTTAGAAGGCTTAGAATTAGAGTAAAGGAGGGAGTGGGTATGACTGCTTCTGTATCAGTTGTCGATAAAAAAGCATTTGTTCGCTGGTTTTTAAAAAATTACCAATTAAAACGTCGTGAGTGTGTATGGATTTTAAATTACTTATTAAGTAATGATGAGTTGTTAAAACGAATACGGTTTGTAGAAGAAGCTCACTATTGTCCTAGAGCAATGGTGATGTCTACAGTAGACTCAACAGGTGTACCATTTCGTTTTTATAAAGGCAATGTGATGACAGCCGATGCTGAGAAATCGTTCCATGACTTACGTTTACATGAACAAGAAGATATGTATATACAATTAAACTTCCCAAATATACCGCCAAGTGCACAATACTTAGCAGTTCTTGAAGAAAACCCTTATATGCCAGAAACATTAATTGTTAGTGAAAAGGATCGTTTACTGGCAGAAGAGTTACTTTCCAATAGTTTACTCGTATTCCAAGAAGAAAAATTACTTGCACAAATTGATGAAGCCCTAGATAAAGGCGATGAAGAACGATTTTATGAATTGTCAAATTTGTTACAAGTTTTAAAAGAAACTGCTAATTTACAATAGTGTTAAGTCAATAGGTAAAATTTGAATGCCCTTTATCCACCTCTATATGGTAACATGACTAGTGAATGATTGTTTTCACTTTTTATTGGTTATCCTATAAAAGAGTGGAAAAGGGCATTTTTATATTTGTTACAGTTGGGGGGTTATTGGATGTATTTTAATGCAAACGATGTGACATCGTTTTTAGCGCAGAAGGATTTTATCGATACGGCAATTATTCCACTTGTAGGAATCGATCTTACTGCTGAAAAATTAAAGCAAAGTGGCGCAGAATCAGATTTTTTGTTATCGCTTACAGCTTTTATTGAACAACAGTTTAGAGGTCGCTTACTAGTCATGCCACCATTTTCGTATAGTACTGCTTTGAAAAATGAAGAAATGCCAGTGCAATTAGAAACACAATTACATACTGCTGGCTTTAAGCATGTGTTCTTCATTACTTGTGACCATTTTTGGACAAATATTGGAGATGTTGTAAATATTATTTGGTTACCAGCTATTCCACTAGAATCCATGAATATGAACGTGAAACAAACCATTCTCGAAGATCAGTTGCGCCAAGTAATACCTGTATTTTCGACCAAATGGTCACAAAATTAGCAATTTGTTTCAATAAATGTTCACATTCTCCAGGTTTCCACAGAATGCTATATTGACCAAGCTATGGACTTGATATATCATAGATATGTCCTAGTATTACTATTTGTAAAAGTATGTCCGTTGGACTGACCTTTAAGTTAGAGGGGGGAAAAGGATGAGTAACAATCGAGTTTCACGTCGTCAATTTCTAAGCTACACACTCACTGGTGTTGGCGGATTTATGGCGGCAGGTATGTTGATGCCAATGGTTCGTTTTGCAATTGACCCAGTTTTACAAAAGCATGAAGGTGGGGATTTTATCAAAACCGAACATAAAGTCGCTGACCTTACTTCAGAGCCAGTTAAAGTTGACTTCACTTATGAGCAAGTTGACGCTTGGTACAAATCTAATGTTACAGACGTAGCTTGGGTTTACAAAGAAGGCGACCAAATAATTGCGCTATCACCTGTTTGTAAGCATTTAGGATGTATGGTGGACTGGAATGGCGATTCAGCACACCCAAATCAATTCTTCTGTCCTTGTCATGCAGGGCGTTACGAGAAAAACGGGAAAAACATTGCAGGTACACCGCCTCTAGGTCCGTTGGATGAATTTGAAGTACAAGAAAAAGATGGTTATTTAGAGATTGGTCCAGCAAGAGCAAATACTCTAGTTTAATTTGTAAGGGGGTACGAATTCAGTGCTAAACAAAATTTATGATTGGGTCGATGAACGATTAGATATTACACCAATCTGGCGTGATATTGCCGACCACGAAGTGCCAGAGCACGTGAACCCTGCACACCATTTTTCAGCATTCGTTTACTGCTTCGGTGGATTAACATTTTTCATCACAGTAATTCAAATTCTATCTGGTATGTTCTTAACAATGTACTATGTACCAGACGTCGTGAATGCTTGGAAATCAGTTTATTATTTACAAAACGAAGTAGCATTTGGTGAAATCGTACGCGGTATGCACCACTGGGGAGCTTCATTAGTAATTGTAATGATGTTCTTACATACGCTTCGTGTATTCTTCACTGGTTCTTATAAGAAACCTCGTGAGTTAAACTGGATGGTTGGTGTAGGTATTTTTGGTGTAATGATGGGTCTTGGCTTTACAGGATACTTATTACCATGGGATATGAAAGCATTGTTCGCTACTAAAGTAGGTATCGAAATTGCGGCATCTGTACCATTTATTGGTTCGATGATTAAAGTATTATTAGCGGGTGACAGTACTATTCTTGGTGCTCAAACGTTAACACGATTCTTTGCGATTCATGTATTCTTCTTGCCTGCAGTATTGTTTGGGTTACTTGCAGCACACTTTATCATGATTCGTCGTCAAGGAATTTCAGGGCCGTTGTAATAATTCTTGACGGTTCGATGATTTTTTAAAGGAGGGGACACTATGCATCGCGGAAAAGGAATGAAATTTGTCGGCGATTCTCGTATTAAAGCGAATCACAGAATGCCGAACGTTCCAAAGGATTATTCCGAATATCCAGGTAAAACTGAAGCTTTCTGGCCGAACTTCTTACTAAAAGAATGGATGGTAGGTGCTGTTTTCTTAATCGGTTATTTATTGTTAACAGTCGCTCACCCATCTCCACTTGAAGGGCCAGCTGATCCAACAAGAGCATACACGCCATTACCGGACTGGTACTTCTTATTCATGTACCAACTCTTAAAATACTCATTTGCTTCTGGTCCATATAATGTTATCGGAGCAATTGTCATTCCAGGTCTAGCATTTGGAGCGCTATTATTAATGCCATTTTTAGATAAGAGTCCAGAACGCCGTCCGTCTAAACGCCCGTTACCAACAGCGTTTATGTTATTAACATTGGCTGCTATGTTCTATTTAACTTGGGAGTCAGTTGTTAATCATGACTGGGAAGCTCAAAAAATTCAAGGTGCTATCGTAGAAACTGTAGAGTTTGATAAAGGCTCAGAAGGTTACCAAATCTATGCTGGCTCTGCATGTATTACATGTCATGGTGAAGGCTTAGAAGGTGGTGCTGGTGCGCCAACACTTATGAATACAGGCTTAACAGCTGATGAAATTATAGACATTGCACACAATGGTTCACCAAGTGGTAAAATGCCAGCAGGTCTATGGACAGGTTCTGATGAAGATCTTCAAAAGTTAGCTGAGTTTATCGAAGGCTTAAAAGCTGAATAATTTCAAAAAGAGTCGGGAAACTGACTCTTTTTTTCTAGCTTCTATTCAACATTTGAACTTGCTTTTGATATAATTAATGAGAAAAGTCTATGAATAATACTTCATATTGCAATTAGCCACTTGTTGTAACATATAAGTGCCATAGAGGCGTAGCCGCCAAAAAATACATAAATATTAAAGAAAAAGACATCTTAGTATGGACGGATAGTAAAGGAGTTTTAATCATGCAAATGACACGTGCAAATATTTGGTACCTCCTTACGCATAAAACATTTTTAATCATATTACTACTTATCAACTTGTTAGGAACGATTTACGGCTATTATTGGTATGGCTGGCAATTAGCGATTACGAAGCCGATTTTTTATATTTTTGTACCAGATAGTCCGACTGCTAGTTTGTTTTTTTGTTTTGTGCTGTTGGCATGGATAGTAGGAAAAAGATGGCCATTGATGGAAGTGTTAGCACTTGTCACATTAGTTAAATATGGTATTTGGGCAGATGTAATGAATCTTTGGACTTTAGTAGAAACAGGCTACATTGGCTGGCAAGGTTGGATGCTTATCGGATCCCATTTTGCGATGGCATTTCAAGGAATCCTTTACATCGGTAAATATGTATTTTCGTATTGGCATGTTGCGGTTGCAGCCGTTTGGACTTTGCATAATGATGTCATAGACTATGTGTTTGGGCAAATGCCAATGTATCGTGATTTAGCGGAATATACAAGTGCTATTGGATATTTTACTTTTTGGTTATCAATTGCTTGTATTTTCATTGCTATTTTCTCAATTAGGTGGCGCAAATATTTGCCCAATTAGGGAAATCTCTATAGAATTATAGTATCGAGGTAGAAAGGGGTTAGGAAATTGTCAACAGGCATGTATATTGTTTATTTTGCGATTATTATGCTACTGCCATTGTACGCTCAAATGAAGGTAAAAGGTACGTATAATAAGTTTGCAAAGGAACGTACCATGAAGGGACAAACTGGTGCTGAGGTAGCAAGGGCGATCTTAGATGCGAACGGCTTGTACGATGTGCGAGTTGTACCAACACAAGGTGTGTTATCTGATCACTACAACCCTGCGACAAAAACAGTCGCATTATCAGAAAGTAACTTTTATGAGGCAAGTGTAGCAGGTGCAGCGGTTGCTGCCCACGAAGTAGGCCATGCCATTCAACATAAAGAGGCATATTCAATGCTTACTTTACGTAGTAAGCTTGTTCCAGTTGCTAATTTTTCATCTGGCTTCTCATGGGTTTTTGTTATGATCGGAATTTTTTCTGGTTTATCTAATATGTTATTGCTAGGTATTGTCCTATTAGCAGCAGGTGTAGTGTTCCAATTAGTAACATTACCAGTTGAGTTTGACGCTTCAAAGCGTGCACTCGTGCAAATGAATTCACTTGGTATTATTACGAACGAAGAGGAACGTCCAGCGCGTAAAGTGTTAAGTGCCGCTGCGTTAACTTATGTAGCTGCTACAGCAGTAGCTGTTTTAGAATTATTACGATTAATTTTAATCTTTACAAATATGCGTAGTGATGACTAAGAAAAACTTGTTATAGTGGGATGACCACTATAACAAGTTTTTTATTTGTATGTAGGGAATAATCGCCGATAAAAGTTGATGAATCGCCGATAAGGCACGTGTAATCGCCGATAAAAGCCGATGAGTCGCCGATAAAACACGAGCAATCGCCGATAAGACACGAAGAATCGCCGATAAGACAAAAGCAATCGCCGTAGCGGATCACATCGTCCTTTAGCAAGAAAAAGTGTTAGATTGATTTACTGTCAATCTAACACTTTTTTCATTTTAATGTAATGGTTGTTTTTGATCGTCGAGCGTGAAGCCTTCTCCCGCCACATCACGAACTTCCGAAATGGAGACGAACGCATGAGGATCAACTTCATGGATAATCGATTTTAAACGTACAACTTCATTGCGTCCAACAACGCAGTAAATCACTTCTTTGGCTTGCTTTGTAAAGTGACCATGCCCTTCTAAAATCGTAACGCCTCGTTCCATACGTAATGCAATCATATCCGCAATTGCACTCGATTTCTCAGAAATAATGAGTGCTCCACGTCCTGCATAGGCACCATCCTGAACAAAATCAATAACGCGTGCACCTACAAAGACAGCAACTAGCGTATACATCATAGAACGTGCATCTAAAAATGTTAGCCACGATATTATAATAACAATAGCATCGAAAATAAACATTGTTTTCCCCATGCTCCAGCCTAGATATTTATGGCCGAGACGTGCTAATATATCCACACCGCCAGTAGTGCCACCGAAGCGGAAAACAATACCGAGCCCTAGTCCAACGAAAACACCAGCAAACAGTGCCACGAGGAATAAATCATCCTCTAAATGAATCGTGAACTGGTATTTCTGAAATATTTTCAGGAAAATGGATACTGAAATTGTACCTATTAATGTGTAGATAAAAGATTTTTTTCCAAGTAGGCGCCAACCTAAAATAAACATTGGAATATTCAAGATTAAATTAAGTAATGCGGGATCCCAACCTAGTGTAAAATAGAGAACAAGGGTAATCCCACTAAAACCACCTTCACCTAGCTGATTTTGCATATTAAAGTGTACAAAACCAAAGCTATAAATGGCTGCTCCGAGCATTATTGCGATAATATTACGAATTCTGATCTGTTTGAACATAAGACCTCCTGTAATTCCTAACTATGAAGTAGTGGTTTTATTATCTGTCATTTTATTGTTTTTGACAACAATGGTGTAAATTTTATACGATGGTAATTAGGAGTGTGATATGGGATGACAGAACAGATAACGATGCAAGCCTTGCAAAAACGTGTGGATGACTATATTGGGCAATTTAAGGAAGGTTATTTCCCTCCTTTTGAACTACTCGCACGTTTAACGGAAGAGCTTGGAGAATTGTCACGCGAAGTACAGGACGTATACGGGCAGAAAAAGAAAAAGAGCTCTGAAGAAACGAATAGTATTGAAGAAGAATTAGGTGACTTTTTCTTTGTTTTAGTATGCTTTGCTAATGCTCAAGGTATAAAATTAGATGAGGCACTTTTACGCGTCATACATAAATTTGAAACGAGAGATAAGGATCGCTGGACAAGAAAGGAAGAGGAATAATGTCGATTCGTGTAGCAATTGCAGGGCCAAGAGGAAAAATGGGAGCTGAAGCTGTACATACAGTTATGAAACATGCCAAAATGGAGTTAGTAGCTGTACTTGATTATAAAGAGGTTGGCCAGACATTAGCTGATTTAGAGATGTTTCCAGCAAGTTATACAGCACCAATCTTTACAGATATGAATGAGCTAGTAGAAGTAACTGCACCTGACGTATTAGTAGATTTAACGAATCCACATGCAGTATATAATCATACAAAAGAAGCTTTAAATTTAAATGTACGACCAGTTATTGGCACAACTGGTTTTACAGATGCGCAACTTGAAGAATTATCAGCACTTGCTAATGAGAAGGAGTTAGGATGCATTATTGCACCGAACTTTGCGATTGGGGCAATCCTGATGATGAAATTCGCTAAAGAAGCAGCAAAATACTTACCCGATGTAGAAATCATTGAAATGCACCATGACCAAAAGTTGGATGCACCATCTGGTACTGGTGTCAAAACAGCACAACTGATCCAAGAGGTGCGAGCACAAAAAACGCAAGGTCATCCACAGGAAAAAGAAACGATTGAAGGCGCAAGAGGGGCTGATTTTGATGGTATGCGAATTCATTCTGTTCGCTTACCTGGTTTAGTGGCACATCAGCAAGTATTGTTTGGAGGAGACGGTCAATTATTAACAATCCGTCATGACTCATTAAATCGTAATTCCTTTATGTCTGGCGTTGCATTTTGTGTAGAAGAAGTTATGAAAATGGATCAGCTAGTTTATGGTTTAGAAAACATCATCTAAAGAACGGATGGAAAACTTATGAAAATCGCATTAATTGCACATGATCGTAAAAAAGATAATCTAGTACAGTTTGCTATCGCGTATCGTGATATTTTAAATGAACATACACTTTACGCAACAGGTACAACAGGGCAACGTGTTATCGATGCAACAAGCTTAGAGGTTACACGTTTCCGCTCGGGTCCGCTTGGAGGGGACCAACAAATTGGCGCTATGATTGCCAATAATGATATGGACATGGTCATTTTCTTCCGTGATCCATTAACAGCACAACCACATGAGCCAGATGTTTCTGCACTTATCCGTCTTTGTGATGTTTACCAAGTGCCACTGGCAACAAATATGGGAACTGCAGAAATACTACTAAAGGGCCTACAAGAGGGCTTTGTGGATTGGAGACTGATTCAAGAAAGACGAGACTAAAAGACGTGAATTCAGAAAGGATGATTATCGAATGAGAAAGCTAAAAATCGGCATTACCTGTTATCCAACAGTTGGAGGCTCTGGTGTAATTGCAACAGAATTAGGAAAAATGCTAGCAGAGAGAGGGCACGAAATTCATTTCATCACCTCAAGCGTACCATTTCGATTGAATAAAATTTATCCGACCGTCTTTTTCCATGAAGTAGAAGTGAACAATTATTCAGTATTTCAGTATTCGCCATATGATATTGCATTAGCGAGTAAAATGGCGGACGTGATTAAAGATGAAGGGTTAGACGTGCTACATGTACATTATGCAATCCCACATGCCGTATGTGCGGTACTAGCCCGAGAAATGAGTGGGCAAAATATTGGCATTGTGACAACGCTCCATGGTACGGATATTTCCGTTCTTGGACAGGATTCTACACTGTCACAAGCTATTAAATATGGTATTGATAAATCTGACATTGTGACAGCAGTTTCAGAGTCACTAAAAGAGCAAACCTACGAACTTATTGATACTGTTAAGCCAATTGAAACGATATACAACTTCGTGGATGAGCGTGTCTATCGTCCGCAAAATGCTGGTAACTTAAAAGAGCAGTTTGGCATTCAAGAAGATGAAAAAGTTATTATTCATGTTTCTAACTTCCGAAAAATTAAAAACCTCCCTCATATTGTCGATGCGTTTATGAAAATCCGTGAAAATGTAAAAGCGAAGCTACTGTTAGTAGGGGATGGACCTGAAAAGCATCGTGTGATGGATCAAGTAAAAGAAAGCCCATATGTTAAGGACGTTTTATTTTTAGGCAAACAAGAAAATTTAGCTGAATTATACGCTATTAGTGATTTAAAGCTGTTACTTTCACAACAAGAATCTTTTGGACTTGTCTTGCTTGAAGCAATGGCTTGTGGTGTGCCATGTATCGGTACGACCGTTGGTGGGATACCAGAAGTCATTGATCATGGTGTAGATGGCTATTTAGTGGAATTAGGCGATACGGATGCTGTAGCTGACTATGCTGTACAGTTACTGAACGATGAAGATAAATTACTTCGTTTCCGCGAAGCAGCAATGCGTGCAGTGAGTGGAAAATTCCACTCATCTAAAATTGTTGAGCAGTATGAACAACTGTATGAAAAGGTTGCTGAAAAAAACCATGCAAAACAATAAAGAATGGCAGGCTGCCTTCTCCGTTATTGAACAATTGGAGGAGGCGGGCTTTGAGGCAGTTGTCGTAGGCGGAGCTGTGCGAGACGCCCTATTAAATCGTTCTGTACATGATGTCGATGTAGCGACAAATGCATTGCCACAAGAAGTTAAAACTGTTTTTAATCGTACGGTTGATATTGGTATTCAACACGGCACTGTGCTTGTTCTTGAGCCGACAGCACCCGTTGAAGTAACAACCTATCGTACGGACGGAGAATATTCGGATCATCGAAGACCAGAGGAGGTTCATTTTGTTCGCTCTCTAGAAGAAGATTTACAGCGTCGTGACTTTACGATGAATGCGATAGCTATGCGTCGAGATGGCTCGCTTGTAGATTTTTATGGTGGACAACGTGATATTGAGACTGGTGTG
Source organism: Lysinibacillus sp. JNUCC-52 (assembly GCF_015999545.1). Lineage (NCBI taxonomy): Bacteria > Bacillati > Bacillota > Bacilli > Caryophanales > Bacillaceae > Lysinibacillus > Lysinibacillus sp. JNUCC-52. The sequence continues at coordinate 1,128,057 of NZ_CP065546.1, read as the reverse complement.
ATTCGAGCAGTAGGAGAAGCCAAAGTACGTTTTGCTGAGGATGCCTTACGAATGCTAAGGGCTGTGCGTTTTTCAGCACAGCTTGGCTTTACTATCGAGGCCAAGACACTTCAAGCAATGCAGGAAAAAGCTTCAGATATCGCATGGGTTGCCAAAGAGCGCATTAAGGCTGAACTTGATAAGCTTTGGGTAGGAAAAGAAGTTTATAATGGCATTCGAAAGCTTGAAGAAAGTGGACTAGTATCCTATTTGCAAGGTAACTTTCAAGGAGAGCATTGGCATGGTTTTTCTGTAAAAAATGCAACTTGTGGTTGGGCGTATTTTGCTCTTCTACAAGAAGAGCAATGGCAGGAAGTATTGCGTACCTATCGTTTGTCTAATAAGGAAATGGCATTTGTTAAAGCTGTTTTAAGTGCGTTTCATGCGCTACAAAAAGGCTGGACAAGTATGGACTATTTTACGTATTCGTTAGAGGAGCTCGAAACAGCACAATATTTTGCGCAATTGAAAGAACTAGCGACCAACTCGCAGCAAAGTATACGGGAGGCTCAGGCACGCTTACCAATAAGACATCGCCAAGAGCTTGTAGTAAATGGAATGGATTTACTACAATGGTCTGGACAAAATCGAGGACCATGGTTAAAAGAAGCCTTGCAATTGATTTTAACGGCTGTTATTAATGGGGAACTGTCTAATGAGCGCAAAGACATCAAAGATTGGTTTGAGCGGGAGTATGACCTTGAAGGATGACTAGTGGATTATAAAATGAAAATAGGGCAAGTGACAATAAGTGACCATTGAAAGTACGTCATTAAAAGGTCACTTGCTTATTTTTTTAAGGATGAAACGAAAACGATTTATACATAAATAAAATTTCAATCAAAGGGGGTTGATGATGATCGACCATTTAAAAGGGGAAAGCGTTATACTAAGAGCGATGGAACGTCAGGATTGGGAAGCCGTGCATGCATACGCATCTCAACCAATTGTTTGTCAATATCAACCTTGGGGTCCGAACTCCGAAAAAGAGTCATATGAGTTTGTCACACAAGTAATGTTAGATGCTTCAATCATACCTAGAAGTCGCTTTGTTTTTGCCGTCATTGTAAAGGAACAGGTAATTGGTGCTGGAGAGATTAATATTCGAGATAGTTCGAATAGACAAGGTGAGATTGGTTATATTATTCATCCAGATTATTGGGCGAACGGATATGCAACAGAAGTATCGAAGCTGCTAATTGATTTTGGATTTAAGACATTGAATTTACACCGTATTTTCGCCACTTGTGACCCAAGAAATGTTGGCTCTGCAAAAGTGTTAGAAAAAGTCGGCATGACCAATGAAGGTAGAATACGACAAGATTTGTTATTAAGAGATGGCTGGCGAGATTCTCTTTTATACAGTATTTTAATGCATGAATGGTAAATCTTAATGACCTTTTGTGTTAACCCATTGATGTTCGTTCGTAATTCAAGATTGCAATGAAGAAAAATACTAAAGGATTGGTTTGAGAATGAGTATGTCCATGAAAGATGAAATTTTAAAAAGATTATTAGTAGCGAGTGGTGAGGCGGTTTCAGGACAAGAATTGGCAGATTCACTAGGTGTATCACGTACGGCGATTTGGAAGCATATGCAGACGCTACAGGAGGAAGGCTATACTTTTGAAACCGTTAAGAAAAAAGGTTATGTGTTAACTGGTGTGCCGAATACTTTAAGTCCAACACAATTAGAATTATTTTTAAAAACAGAGTGGTTAGGACGAGAAATTCACTATTTTGATGTGGTGGATTCCACACAAACAATTGCGCATAAGCTAGCACAAGAAGGTGCGCCAGATGGAACGATTGTCATTGGTGAAGAGCAAACGGCAGGACGTGGTCGCATGTCTAGACCATGGGAATCAGCAAAAGGCACGGGTATTTGGATGACCATTATTTTACGACCAGATGTATCACCACAGCAAGCGTCTTCATTTACACTTGTCGTAGCCGTAGCAGTGACAATGGCGATTAAAACTTTATACAAAAATGTTGAGCCTGCCATAAAATGGCCAAATGATTTACTAATAAACGGCAAAAAATGTACAGGAATTTTAACAGAAATGCAAGCAGAGGCTGACCTTGTACAAGCATTACTTGTAGGGATCGGTATCAATGCCAACCAGCAAGAAAATGATTTTTCACCTGACATCGCAGATATTGCCACATCGCTACGATTAGCTGCAGGAGAGGAAATTAATCGTGCCGCGCTTGTTGCAACGATTTTACAATATTTAGAGCAGTTTACTGAGCTTTTCGTAAAAGAGGGCTTCTCTAGCATTAAGGAGCTATGGGAGCAAATGTCATGCACAATAGGACAGCGTATTGAGGTGACCACTTTACGCGAACGTTTTGAAGGAATTGCAAGCGGCATTACAGATGAAGGCGTGCTACAGCTAACATTAGAAGATGGTACAATTCGAACAATTTATTCGGGAGATATTAAAATTTTATAAAAAAGAAAGCTGCATGGTTATTAATTTCCATGCAGCTTTTAGTTATACTAACGGCTGTTCTATCTATTATTTTAAAGATAATTCTATATCTCCATGAGAAAGAGAAATACTAAGCTGATTTTCTCCTGCATGTAGCTGTGAAACTTTACTATTTTGAGAACTATCATTCACTGTAATATCGCCAAAGCTTGTTTTTAATTCGAATCCTATATCACTTTTGTTATTGTCTAAGTGTAGCGAAGTATCTCCAAAGCTAGAGGTAATCTTAGATTGACCGTTAAGTGTCCCATTTATATTGATATCCCCATGCTCGCTCTCAACAATAAAGCCGTTACCATTAAATTGGTCAAGCGTTAAATCACCGAATGCCTGTGTTATTTCCGTTTTTTCTCCAGTAATATTTTTCAGTAGGATATCGCCATAATCCTCTTTAACATTGAGTTGTTTGTAGTGGAAACCTTTAAGTATTGTATCGCCAAAATTACTGTCAATCACTAGCGAATTTAATTTTGTATCTTTTGGAACCGTAATTTTTATGGAGGGTGACTTCCATGAGCCAATGCCAATCGACATGCCACTTTTTCTTTTACTTTTCGTTTCAACTGTCAAAGTACCATCTTTAATGCTATAAGTCACATCCGTATTTTTCATAACGTTTGTTTCTAATGAATAATTATCTGACTGAAGTATTTCAACATCCCCGTAGTCATTGTTTATGTGCAGGTCTGTAAATGCTTCAAGTGTATAAAAATTATTTTCGAGCCCATTTTTAGCAGGTACAGTGAAGCCATTACCCTCTTGTACGATATTCAATTTTCCTCCAGAGGAAAAACCAATGACGGCAAGCAAAATACCTAAAGTAATCATACTAAGCGCAATAAGCTTATATCGCGAAATCATCTAAAATCCCCCTTTACGCTTTTTTGTGATTTTACGGAATAAACTTGCCAAAACTTCTACACAAACAAGACCAATTTTTTTAATCAAGCGCGCTACGGCTGGGAAAAGGAGAACGCCCAATCCAGTAACAATTAGCCCTATTCCTATAAAGAGAAGTGCCGTTGGCCAGTGCTCTGTTAACACAAAGAAACCTGCAATAAGTGCAACAACACCACCTAAAAAGATACTTAAAACTGTTGCTACAATCGCCACAACAAAGCTGAAAATGACGGCTCCAACCGATATAATTAGTGCTACTGCAACTGCAAGTAATGGTATTGATAGTGGTGCCGATAATATTGCTAGAATAATGAGCCAAATCGCGGTCATATTTTTCTTTGTAGATGCGGGTGTTGCATCTAAATCCTTTATGGCAAAATCAGCCATTATTTGTGAGGCAACAACAGAGGGAGACCCTAGTTGCGCAATGACTTGCTGTTCGTTTTCTACACCTGCTTCATCAAAATACTCTTCATAATAGACAAGCGCAGCATTTAGCTCGTGCGCTGGAAGCCGACTTAATTTGCTGCGTAGCTTTCTTAAATAGCTAGCTCTATCCATCTAATTTCCCTCCTAAAAGTACACAGTCAACTTTTTGCTTATACATTTGCCATTCCTGTAAAAGCTCTAGCAATCGTATCCGCCCTTGCTCGGTTATTTGGTAATACCGTCTATTTCTCCCTTGGTAAGGTTGATCATAGGTTGTTAGGTAGTTCGCTTTTTGTAAACGGCGCAATACTGGATACAGTGTTGATTCGGATATATCCATCACAGATTGTACTTGCTGTGTTAATGAGTAGCCGTATGCATCCTCCTTATCAACAATTGCAAGTACACAAGCGTCGAGTAATGCGGAGCCTAGCTGAAATGTCATCTTTCCACCTCACATTCAATTACCTATACAAGGTTTTATATTATATGCTGTATAGTATGCTGATAGTATATGACGTATAGTATGTGTTTGTCAATTTTTGTGAAAATAATGGGAGAGGGAAATTTTAGCGGGAAGTCAATTACTAGAAAAAAATATTTGAAGATTAATTGGAATCTGTTATAGTAGTGCTGAAGGGCAGTATCCTTTGTGAACGGCACCTTCAAAATTGATTTACAAATTACAACAAATATCTGCCTTGATCTTTATAGACAGGGACGGAAGAAAACGATGCGTTCAAAATTTAACTTGATTGAGTGGAAACAGTCTACCTACAAAATTGTAATGGCTTGTTTCTAGTTGGTTAAATGAAGTGAAAGCCTCAACGTCATGTCACGGATTGTTATTTGCATAGGCATACAAAAGCCTACTAATCTGTTGACAATGGGGTAAAACAGTTCTGAACGAACCCATGACCTTTCTGTCCATTTTCGGAATAGAAAGGTCTTTTTGTTTTTTTCCTTAAAAAAGGAGGACTACACAATGAAGACAACATCAGATTTTTTAAAAATGAAAGCAGCAGGAGAGAAAATCGTTATGTTAACGGCATACGATTATCCATCCGCAACATTTGCTGAGGAAGCAGGTGTTGAAATGATTCTTGTAGGCGATTCGCTTGGAATGGTTGTGCTTGGTTATTCATCAACGATGCCAGTAACGGTTGCGGATATGGTCCATCATGCAAAAGCTGTACGTCGCGGGGCAAAAAATACATTTATGATTGTGGATATGCCATTTGGGTCTTATCAAGGTGAGATTAACGACACTTTAAAAACAGCGGTATCCATGATGCAGGAAACAGGGGCAGATGCTCTTAAGCTAGAGGGAGCAGGGGATGTATTGCCAGTAATCCGTAAATTAACATCAGCAGGTATCCCTGTCGTTGCCCATTTAGGATTGCAACCGCAATTAGCAGGCGTACTTGGTGGCTACAAGGTACAGGGGAAGACAGCTGAACAGGCACAACAACTTATTGAGGATGCCAAAAAGTGTGAAGCTGCGGGGGCTTGTGCCATTGTATTAGAATGTATTCCACATCAGCTAACAGAGTTAGTATCCGCTGCACTAATGATTCCGACGATTGGCATTGGCGCTGGACTTGAGGCAGATGGACAAGTGTTAGTTTTCCATGACATGCTAAGCTATGGATCACATCATGTGCCAAAATTTGTGGAACGCTTCGCCGATATGGGAAGTGAAGCAAGTAGTGGTATTGAAAGTTTTGTAAATGCAGTGAAAGCAGGGACATTCCCAACAATAAAACACTCCTTCACGATGAAGGATGAAGCATTAGATCAGCTATACGGAGGCGTTAAATAAATGAAAGTCATTACAACAATCGAAGCACTAACTGCAGAAATACAAGCAGCTAAGCTAACACAAAAAACCATTGGATTAGTGCCAACGATGGGTTATTTGCATGAAGGCCATTTAACATTAGCCTCAAAAGCTCGTGCGGAAAATGACCTTGTTGTGATGAGTATATTCGTTAATCCGACGCAATTTGGTCCAAATGAGGACTTTGAAAGTTATCCTCGTGATTTAGAACGTGACAAGGCTTTAGCACAATCTGTAGGTGTAGATATTGTCTTTGCACCAAGTGTTGACGAGATATATCCGCATAATGGTGGAATTTTCATCCATGCAGGCGAACAGGCAACCATTTTATGTGGGGCAAGTCGACCAGGTCATTTTGATGGCGTATTACAGGTCGTATCTATTTTATTTCACTTAACGCAGCCAACCCGTGCGTACTTCGGTCAAAAGGATGCGCAGCAAGCGGCTATTATCGCTACGATGGTACGTGATTATCATTTTCCTTTAGAAATGCGTGTCGTGCCTATCGTACGTGAGGAAGATGGTTTAGCAAAATCTTCGCGTAATGTCTACTTGAGTGCTAAAGATCGCAGTGAAGCACCAGCTATATATGAGGCTTTACAGCTTGCAAAAGACAGTTTTTTAGCAAATGGTGATGCAACTGGGGCATTGGCAAAAGCACAGGCTCACATTACTAAAAGCACACATGGCAAAATTGACTATATCGAATTATTAGCTTACCCAGACCTACTCCCTGTAACAGCTCAAACGGAACAAGTCCTTTTAGCAACTGCTGTTTATATCGGACAAACACGTTTAATCGATAATTGTATTTTTAATGTGAAAGAAGGAAAATAATATGTTAAGAATGATGATGAATAGTAAAATCCACCGTGCTACAGTTACGGAAGCGGATTTAAATTATGTAGGATCTATCACAATTGATGAGAATATACTAGATGCAGTCGGTATGCTACCAAACGAGAAAGTGCATATCGTAAATAATAATAATGGTGCTCGCTTTGAAACTTATATTATTGCAGGTGAGCGTGGTTCAGGCGTTATTTGTGTAAATGGTGCAGCAGCGCGCCTCGTCCAACGTGGAGACATTGTTATCATTATCTCTTATGTTTATATAGATAATGCAGAGGCAAAAGAACATAAACCAACAGTAGCAATTATGGGAGAAGGCAATACAATTAAAGAAATGATTGCCTACGAGCCTGAAGCAACTATCTTATAGTGCCAGTCACTCACACAATTTCAATGCAAGTCATTTTTGTATAGTCGAGTAAAAATCCACGAAGACTCCTGCGGGAACAGCACACAATGTAAGACGCAACAGGCGGCGCGATAGCGACGGTTGCGGCTTACAATGTGCCCGCGGAAAGCGAAGTGGATTTTTCCGCTTTTAGAAGCCTATGTATTGCTAGTTGTCTATGTTAAAGTATCAGACACTCACTCAATTTTCAAACAATTTTGAGGAGTTTTATGGAAAAACATTAGCGAAAAAGCATTTTCTTTCATCCAAGATGGCGGAAGGATGACCAGCGAGATGAATTTATGATAAAATTCATCTATCTAATGTGAACTGTGAGTTGAGATGTATGATGGAAAGTCAAAAGTATGCAATTGTTGATTTGGAGACGACAGGTCATTCTCCAGCAAATGGTGACCGTATGATCCAAATTGCCATTGTCATTATGAAGGATTGGAAAATAGAGCGCACCTATACGAAATTTATTCATCCAGGAAAATCTATTCCATCCTTTATTCAAGATTTAACGCATATTACGGACGAGGATGTTAAGGATGCATTGCCGTTCGAGGCACATGCGGACTACATATATGAATTAATTGCCGATAGTGTTTTTGTCGCGCATAATACCGATTTTGACTTATCCTTTTTACAAGCAGAATTCAAACGAGCTGGTTTACCAAAATGGCATGGTAAGAAAATGGATACGGTAGAGCTAGCAAAAATATTATTTCCTATGTCACTAAGTTTTAAGCTAGGTGATTTAGCAGCCGATTTAAATATCGAGCTTGAAAATGCACATAGAGCGGACGATGATGCGCTTGCAACAGCTGAGCTTTTTAAACATTGTTGGGAGGAGCTTCTTAACCTTCCACAACTAACGCTGGAACAAATGCATAAACGCTCGTTCCGATTAAAATCTAACTTATCTCAGCTCTTCTTTGAGGCATTACAAATAAAACGCCATCAAAGTTCAACTGATGAAAATATTACCTACTATCGAAATTTTGCAATTTGTGATGGACGTCAAAAACAGGTTTTTCAGTCTGAGCTATTACCTTACCCTCAAACTGCTAAAGATAAAGAAGCAATGATGACAAAGGCTATGCCTAACTTTGAGCAAAGACCAGCACAATTTGCAATGATGGATACGATTTGGCAAGCATTGAATACGAAAAAAGAATGCGTTATCGAGGCTTCGACAGGCATCGGAAAAACAGTTGGATATCTTTTACCTAGTATTTTATATGCGCGAGCGCACAATAAAAAGATAGCGATCAGTACGTATACAGCACATTTACAAGAGCAGCTCGTCGAAGAGGAACTACCGAAAATCGAAAAAATTCTTGGTACAAAAGTAAATGTAGCTGTCCTTAAAGGCATGCAGCATTATATTGACCTCGCACGCTTTGAGCAGTGTATGGCATATGCGGATGAATCCTATGATGATACCTTTACAATTTTACAATTGCTTGTATGGCTAACAAAAACGCAAACTGGTGTGTTAAGTGAACTTAATGTTTCGGGCGGAGGGCAACTGTTTTTAGAAAAAATCCGTAAAATACCTGATGACAAACCGACAAAGGGCTTTGATTTCTACGAGCAAGCGTTAAAAAATAGTGCAACAGCGGACTGTATCGTGACAAATCACTCAATGGTCATTAGTGATTTAGTTCGACAAACACCCATTTTTACACAAATTGATGGTTGGATTATTGATGAAGCACATCAAGTTATTCAAGCAGCTATGCAACAAGATGAAACGGTCTTTTCGTATACTCAATGGAAATATATTTTTGGACAAATTGGTACAATGGAAGAAACAGCCCTCTTTCAGCAATTTAGTCAGGCGGCTAAAAAGAAGCAACGCATTCCGATGCAAAGTTTACAGCAACTTGACAAGCAATTTATACGCCTACAGCGTGTGTTCGATGAAACAATTCAGCGTGTCGTACAAAAAGTGCAACAGCAGATTAAAGGCAAACAGACTAGTAGCAAGTGTACACTGTTTTTAGAGGATGTATCTCTTGCAAAAGAGCCACTCTTACAAGTCAGCAAATTATTACAGCAATGGCTAGACCTTGCAGTGGAAGCGGGCAAAGCATTTGAAAATAATATTGAACAATTAGACAAAAATGAAATATTTATTGTATCTGAGTGGCATTATTGGATTCGTGAAATGAAGCTAAGAATTGCCGAATGGGAGGAAATTTTCCTATTACCCCATGAGGATAATTCAGTGTGGTTTGAGTTTGATTTGCGCAGTGTCCCAGGTAGTCTACATGTCTTTAAAAAGCCAGTAAATGTTACACCAATCATTGAGAAGGTGCTTGCGCCACTCCGTCACCAAGCAAGTATCGTCTGGACTTCTGGTACGTTAACCGTGCCAGGTAATGAACGTTTTATTACACGTCAGTTAGGTATTTCAGACAGTGTGGAGGTCGTAAAGTTACAGGCACATCCGTCGTACTACGCAGGGGCAAAGGCATTTATCGTCACGGATATGCCAGATATTCAACAAGTTACACAGGCGGAATATATAGAGGCGGTTGCACATGCCATTACACGTACGGTTCGTATGACGGAAGGCCGCTGCTTTGTGCTATTCACTGCACAAGATATGTTGCGCAAAACGGTTGAGCTCATACAGGATAGTGAGCTGCTCGATGACTATATGCTCTTCGCACAAGGTGTGACAGGTGGTAGTCGAATGCGTATTCTCAAGTCATTTCAGAAATTTAGCCAAGCAGTGTTATTTGGAACAAATAGCTTTTGGGAAGGTGTAGACGTTCCAGGTGACGCACTTTCTTCGGTTATCGTAGTACGACTACCGTTCTCTTCTCCAGAAGAGCCCGTGTTCAAAGCGCGTGCCAAACATATCACACTGCAAGGGCGCAACTCATTTACTGAGCTTTCTTTACCTGAAGCCATTATGCGTTTTAAGCAAGGGTTTGGCCGATTAATTCGTTCATCGCAAGATAAGGGCGCATTTATTGTGTTAGATCGCCGTATTAGCACAAAATCCTATGGAAAAGAATTTATTCATGCATTACCACCGATAAATGTAAGGAAATTACAATTACCAGAGCTATTAAAAGAATTAAGTAATTGGCAGAAATAATAAAGGTCCCTTTTAGCATTATGCTAGGAGGGACTTTTAATAATTGGTGCAATGATGTAGCTTTTTAATGTTATATAAGTGTCTGCAATGGACCATAAGAGCAAGAATGAGGACGAAATGTCTGATGCACCCCTGTTAAGATGATATCTATCATGTATAGGGGGATTAAATATGACGACAATAAAAACATTCAATGCGTTACATACAACACAAGATTTATTATTATTAGGGAATGTTTGGGATTTATTATCCGCATTAACGTTAGAAAAGGCGGGTTTTAAAGCTATAGGAACGACAAGCTGGGGAATCGCAAATTCGCTTGGATATACAGACGGTGAATGTATCGATTTTAACAGACATTTAGCTATAATTAAAACAATTACCGAGAATGTCAATATTCCAGTTTCAGCGGATATTGAATCAGGGTATGGAAGCGATACGAAAACAATATTAGAGAATGTATTAAGAACAGCCGATGTTGGCGTGGCAGGTATTAATATTGAGGATTCACTAAAACAACAAAAAGGACTAAGAAATATTAATGAACATTGTTCCCTATTAGCAGAAATGAGAACGATGTTAGATCAACATGGTTATAAAGACTTTTTTATTAACGCAAGGACAGATACATATTTTCAAATGGAGCAGCCCTTTTTAGAAACAATGACAAGAGCGAAGGCATATGTCGACAGCGGTGCTAGTGGAATTTTTATACCAGGGTTGATAGATCATGATGAAATAAGAGAAATGACTTCAGCGATTGATGCGCCAATAAATTTAATGTCGTTACCAGGTCTAACAAATTGTCAGACGCTACAACAATTAGGCGTTAAACGTTTTAGTTTTGGCAATGTATTATCTGATACAATCATGGCTTATTTAACAAAAAATGCAACACAGTTAATGGAGACAAGAGATACATCATTTTTATATGAATAGCTGAAAATGGAGGGGTTTAATGGATATTAACGTCAATCTTTCGTTTGATGAGATGTGGGAGATAATCATTGCTTGTGATCGAACTTATGATGGATTATTTTTCACAGCAGTGAAAACGACAAAAATTTATTGTCGTCCCTCGTGCAGGTCAAGAAAGCCCAAAAAAATAAACGTAGCATTTTATGATGATCGAACAAAGGTTGAACAAGCAGGTTTTCGTGCTTGTAAACGGTGTCAACCTGAAGTTGAGCACTCCCCACATGCGCAACTTATCAAAGTAGTTACATCATTTTTAATGACAGAATACAAGCAAACGCTTACGTTGCAGCAAATTGCCAATCATGTTGGGATAAGCCCATTCCATCTCGAACGATTATTTAAACAAGCAACTGCTGAAACTCCACGTACTTATTTAGAAAAAATAAGAATCGATAAAGCGGCACATTTATTAAAGAGTACGAATTTAACGATTTTAGAAATTTGCTTTGAAACAGGATTTCTTAGTTCTTCTAATTTTTACAAAGTGTTTCGGCGCCAAAAAAGCTGCTCTCCTACTGAATATCGCAATCGGCAAAATAAGGAGCTAGAATTATGAAACAGTCAGAGGAAAAATGCTACATTGAAATTAGTACGCCAATGTTATTTAACTATGATGAATGCTTATTATTTTTAGCTAGATCCAATCATGAAATACTGCATACGATACAAAATAAAATATTATACAAATTGCTAAACATTCATAATGAATTTATTTTATGTAAAATTAGCTATAGCGGACAAAAGATTAAAGTTCACTTTCCGCTTAAAACACCTTCCCAAACTGCTGTTGTACAAGTGATAGCTTATATAAGGGAATGGTTCGACTTAGATAGAAACTTGACGCCATTTTATAAAATGGCACAAAAAGATAAGATTTTGCAGCAACTAGTAAAAAAATATGATGGATTACGAATAATAGGTATTCCTGATTTATTTGAAGCGCTCGTATGGGCAATTATTGGGCAACAAATAAATTTAACATTCGCCTATACGCTCAAAAAACGATTTGTAGAACATTTTGGTGAGCATGTGACTTATGAGGGGAAAACATATTGGCTATTTCCGACATGTGAAAAAATTGCCTCTCTAAATATAGAAGATTTAAGAGCATTGCAATTTACTGTTCGAAAATCGGAATATATTATTGCAATTGCACAAGCGATGGCAAGCGGTGAATTAACGAAAGAAAAATTACTAAATGAAGAAGATAGTGCCAACATTAAAAAAATTCTTATGGCAATAAGAGGAATTGGTGCATGGACTGCGGATTATGTCCTTATGAAATGTTTTCATAATCCAACTTCGTTTCCCATTGCCGATGTTGGACTCCATAATGCTTTGAAAGTGCAACTAGCATTAGATCGCAAACCAACAATAGATGAGCTAAAAGAGTTTGAAGTACTTTGGCAAGGATGGCAAGCTTATGCAACCTTTTATTTATGGAGGTCATTATATGACAATGTATAAAGTGGATTACGATTCTCCTATAGGGATTATAGAAATTATTGGCAGTGCTGAAGCCGTTTGTTCAATTATGTTTACCGAACGGCCGCACATAATAAACTTTCCAAAAGATTCAACACCGAAAATTTTACTTGATTGCCTAAAGCAATTGGATGAATATTTTAAGGGTCAACGTTTTACTTTTACTTTTCCATATAGCGTTGAAGGCACGAACTTTCAGAAACAAGTATGGCAAGCATTGACTAAAATAGGCTATGCAGAAATAGGGACATATAAAACAATTGCCCTATCAATTAACAATGAAAAAGCGATAAGAGCTGTTGGCAATGCAAATGGCAAAAATAAACTTAGCATTGTTATTCCTTGTCATCGGATTATCGGTTCGAATGGAACTTTAACTGGGTATGCTGGCGGTTTATGGCGGAAAGAATGGTTACTTCAGCATGAAAAGTCATTTCACAAAGGTAAATAAACTAACTATAACGAAATATTAAGCGCTAATAAATGGTCATTTTAAGATTTATTAGTGCTTTTTGTATGCTTTTTTGCAGTCAAAGCGCACCTTGTATAAAAAAACAGTTATTGCGAAAAATAAGACCGTCATTATGAGTGTTGTAAATAACTTACATGACACATTCACTAATGGCTCATTCGTCATAAAGAATAATGGTGAGGTTTAGCTTTGCCAGACATTTGACTTGCTTTGCCACTAAAGAAAGAAAGGAGGGACTACGAATGGGAACATTATATAGGATTGCCTTAGTTCTCGTAATTATTGGTGCAATTAACTGGGGTCTAATCGGATTTTTTAGATTTGATTTAGTCGCATATTTATTTGGTGGACAAACAGCTGTATTGTCTAGGTGGGTATATGCACTAGTAGGAATTGCTGGACTTATATCGATTCCAATCCTTGCAAAGCGTTTGGATGGGGAAGAGAACCTCGAGACGCATACTCGTATTAACAGCAACCCAAGTTATGGTATGGAAGCTGGGGAAGAAGCAGACTTCACAGACGTTCCAAAAACGAATAAAAAAGATACAAATAACAATACCAATACCAATACAAATACCAAAAACAAGAAAAAGTAAGCACTTTAAAACAGATCGTTCTTTAGGTGCATTAATTTTTCGGAACAAACAGCCGTCTCAAATGTACAACTGAGACGGCTTATATTTTTAGTCGTTATTACTTGGGAAAGCAAAGGAAGATGCAGATTCTGTAGTATCCTCAAACCACTTTTCAGAAATTGTTTTTGCTTTTGTAAAGAAGCGAACTTGGTCTGGTCCAAACATATGACCTTCACCAAATTTTGACCGTTTCCAGCCTCCAAAATTGTGGTAGCCTACAGGAATTGGGATTGGTACGTTTACGCCTACCATACCGACTTCAATTTCGGAAGTAAATTTTCGAGCGGCAGCTCCATTATTCGTGAAGATCGTTACGCCATTCCCTAATTCGTGATTGTTAATTAAATCAATCGCTTCCTCCAACGTTTGGACACGTACGACATTTCGTGCAGGTCCAAATACTTCCTGCTCATAAATTTCCATACCTGGTTTGACGTTATCCAATAATGTTGGGCCTAAATAAAAACCATTAGACGCTTTCGAGATGTCTGGTTGACGACCATCGCAAACGATAGTAGCCCCCTCTTGAAGACTACGGTCAATAAAGCCAATGATGGCCTCTTTCGATTGTTGAGTAATAACAGGTCCAAAATCAACTTCTGGATCCGTATACGGTCCTACTTTTAAAGCTGCTATTTTTTCAGCTAATATTTTTACAAGCTTATCAGCTGTAGTTTCACCAACTGGAATGATGGTAGAAATGGCCATACAACGTTGGGATGCTGCACCATAAGCTGCACCTAAAAACGCATTTGCCACTTGCTCTAAATCTGCATCTGGCATAACAACCATATTGTTTTTACCACCACCTAATGCTGTCACGCGTTTGCCATGTTTTGAGCCTGTTGCGTAAATATATTCTGCAACTGGTGTCGAACCGACAAATGAAATTGCCTCGATAGAGGGATTTGTTAAAAGTTCATTTACAGTATCCTTATCCCCATTAATAACAGTCCAAATTCCATCTGGTAAACCTGCTTCCTTCCAAAGCTCAGACAAAAATAGGGCAGAGCAAGGAACACGCTCAGATGGTTTTAAAATAACGGCATTCCCAACTGCAACGGCCATACTAGTGATAGCGAGGGGTACCATCACTGGGAAGTTAAAGGGAGAAATGGCAGCAACAACGCCAAGTGGTGCTTTTGCTGAATAGGCATTAATGTTCCCGCCTACATTAACTGAATACTCGCCCTTTAATAAATGGGGGGCATTAATTGCCAAGTCGACTGACTCTAAGCCTCTTGTAATTTCCCCTTTGGCATCTTCAATCGTTTTCCCACTTTCAGTACAAATCATGTCAATTAATTCATCCATGCGTGCTGTTAGTAATTGACGAAACTTTAGTACAATTTCAGCCCGCTTTCCAACTGAAAGTCCGCGCCAAGCAGGAAAGGCATTTTGGGCACTAACGATTGCTTCTTGCACTTCTTCCTTTGTGGCAAGTGGGACTCGTGCAATTACTGCTCCTGTACTTGGGTTGTAGACATTTGAAAAGGTTTTACTTTTTCCTACTACATTTTCTCCATTAATAAAGTGCCCGAGTTCTTTTACACCCGTATTCGTAACCAACTTAAACATTCCTCCTTCAAGTATAGCAATAATAAACAATTCAATTTGCAGCACTACTACGAAAATCTATTAGTAGCTGTTAAGCTGTTGCGCTTATTGGCAACAGATGGCGATCACTCCATTATTACTTTATATGAATAGCTTAATTGTTTTAGAAGGACAATATATTAATTGAAAATTCAGATATATATTTTGGGAGTAAGATGATGTTACAAACCCTAGTTAATGATGCGTTAACACATCTTCTATCAAAAAAGCTAAGTAAAGATTTGTTTTTGTAAAAGGGTTTGTTAAATCCATATCTAAAAGCATTTCTATTTTTCTCATTTTGTATAGGACGGTATTACGATGAATAAATTGTCGTTCGCTTATTTTACTCGTGCTGCCATTTTCCTCGAGAAAAATGCGCAAAAATGCTACATAATCCGTATTGTGTAGCTCATCGTAGCGATGTAATTGACCTAATATATCTTGGCTAAAGGATTGCATTAATGGTTGGTTTTGAACGGCCATAATAATTTGATAGGCACCAATATCTTTATATTTATATAAAAATCGGTTGTTATGAAGCTGTGCTAATTGTATGACAGTTAAAGATTCTTCATAGCTTTTACGTATATTTTCATGCTCTTTTTGGTAGTTTCCTTTACCGATAATCATATCGAGGGAACCATTTTTTTGTTTAATTTTATCATAGATTTCTTCAACAATTTTCGAGAAGGGGATGTTTGGTGTATTGATTTGTGATCTATCAATTAAAAAAATGAGGTGATTTTTATGTTTAAGTTTTAAAAACCGTTTATAGCGATGTTGGAATGCAAATTGGACCATGACCTCGTAGCGGTCGATGCTAGACTGGCTACCTATCATTGAACAAGTGATGATGGCAAGCTCTCTACCTAGTGGAAATCCAAGTTGTATCAATTGTTCTTTTATCGATTCATTATGTTTTTTATAGTGAAAAAGTAAATGATACAGGACCTTTTCTTCAATGGAAAGCTCTTGGTGATGGTTTGCAATGAATTGAAAAGTAGTTTTTAATAAATCAGCTATTCGACAATGCCAGGGCATTTGAAAAACAGGGAAATCATGCTCGTTAGCAAAAGTGATGATTGACTGAGGAATAGCAGAAATATAAGGGCCAATGTTAATAATAAAGCCTGCTACTTTTTTTTCGTAAGCTAACTTAACGAGTTGTTCTAAGGAATCTTCTTGCTGTGATAGGTTAATACCTGTAGTGACGACAAGTTCATTTGGTCGACAAAACATAATTAAATCAATGCTCTCTACTACGTTAATACCAGTAACTCTGCGATGTGACCCACTTTGTCCAGCTACTAATGTCAGCATAGGGAATTGAACTCCCTCCACAATTTTGCGAATCGTTCCCATAGTTTCCCCCCTTAATATGAACATAACTTACCATATATCATGTGCAGATGCACATATTTTTTTAGTTTTATATCCATATCTCGTAAATTTTATCTAATTTAGAATATTTATTAACTACTGTGAAAGAGAGGACTTGCATATGTATAAATGTAATAGTAGACGATTGCAAGATTCAATTGAACAATTTAGTCAGTTTGGGGCTACTATAAACGGTGGCGTAACGCGTTTGTCTCTTTCGAATGAGGATGTTTTAGCTAGGGATTATTTTTGTAAGTGCTGCGAGGAATTAGGGATGGAAATCAAGGTGGATGATATGGCTAATATCTATGCCCTTCTACCAGGGAAAAAGGAAGTTCCTCCAATTGTCATGGGCTCACATTTAGATTCTGTTGAAAAGGGTGGCAAGTTTGATGGTGTTTTAGGTGTTTTAACAGCTTTAGAGGCGATTAGAACATTAAAGGACAACGATGTTGAGCTAGATGTGCCATTAATGATTGTTAATTTTACAAATGAAGAAGGTGCTCGCTTTGATCCAGCGATGATGAGCTCTGGTGTGATTGCTTCAAAATTTGAAAAGGATAAAATGCTACAGTCTGTTGATAAAAATGGCATTACTTTTGAAGCGGCGTTACAAGCTAGTGGTTATGAGGGTGACCAGCAACATCGTTTAAAAGAAGCACTTGCTTATATCGAACTTCATATTGAACAAGGGCCAGTACTAGAAGCGAAACAATTAGAAATTGGCGTTGTCCAAGGGGTACTAGGAATGGTTTGTTATGAAATTACTATTACAGGTGAATCCAATCATGCGGGAACGACACCGATGTCAATGCGCAAAGATCCAATGATTGTTGCATCGAAAACAATGTCGTCTATCCATGAACAGCTTAGGAAAATTGACGAACAACTAGTATTCACGTTTGGGCGAATGAATGTTTTTCCTAATATTCATACCGTTATTCCAAATAAAGTGACATTTACAATTGATTCTCGTCATCAAAAGCCTGAGGTAATGCAAAGGGTTGAAGAAATTTTGAATGCTTTGCCTACAGAGGATATGGGGTGCCGCATACAGCCAGTCAAACTGTGGGGTAGAGATACGGTAATGTTTGATACAAAAATTTGTGATGAGATCGAAATGTCTTGCCAACGCTTTGGTTATAGCGCTCATCGAATGTTTAGTGGCGCAGGGCATGATGCACAATATATTGCGAGTATAATTCCTTCAGCAATGATATTTGTACCGAGCATTAAAGGCAAGAGTCATTGCGAGGAGGAGGAAACAGCGTTTGAAGATTGTGCAAAGGGAGCAGACGTACTACTTGAAACGGTATTAACGATGCAAACGAAATATAGTATGGGCGCATCGTACTCGGTAAATTAGTTTTACTAGAATATTAATAGACAAGTTGGTAGGAAAATGACGGACTCGATGACCCCGCAGTAAAAGCTAGCAGAGCTGTGACAATTAAGGCAGTTAATTTTTTAATGGTGATTTTGCAAACTATCAGGCTACTAGAATAAATTCAAATAATGACTTGAATTGACACGAAAGGTGAGGGATAGCATGAAAAAAATCATTCAAGGTGGACGAGTAGCAACTGCTTCTGATGTATACGAGGCAGATATTCTTATAGAAAACGGAAAGATTGTCCAAATTGGAAAAAATTTATCTGTAGAAGGCGCAGAAATTATTGATGCTACTGGCAAATATGTTATGCCTGGAGGAATTGACCCACATACACATTTAGATATGCCCTTTAACAATACAGTGACAGATGATGATTGGAAGTCTGGTACGATTGCGGCGGCATTTGGTGGCACAACAACCATTTTAGACTTCTGCTTAACGGCTGGAGAAAAGAAGCTTTCTACAGCAGTTGAGAAGTGGCATGAAAAGGCAAAAGGGAAATCAGCAATTGATTACGGATTCCACTTAATGATTGGTGATTTAACGCCAGAGACAGAGGCGGAGTTACCAGTATTGTTAGAGCAAGAAGGAATTACTTCAGTAAAGGTCTTTATGGCCTATGCAAAAGAATTCCAAGCAACAGACCGTACACTTTTTAAAGCGTTTAAAATTGCAAAAGAGGTTGGCGCTACTGTTATGGTGCACTGTGAAAATGGCTCTGTTATCGACGAGCTTGTGGAAGAGGCGAGAAAAGCGGGACATAAAGAGCCGATATACCACGCACTAACTCGACCAGCAGAGTTAGAGGGCGAGGCGACAAAGCGTGCCATCGAATTAGCTCATTTAGCAGGTGCAACGTTGTATGTTGTCCATGTAACTTGTAAAGAGGCCGTTGATGAAATTATCGCCGCGCGTGAAAAAGGTTACGACGTGTATGGAGAAACATGTCCACCTTATTTAACATTAGATCAGTCTGCTTTAGCACAGCCTGGCTTCGAAGGGGCGAAATACGTTTGGTCACCACCACTTCGTCCTAAATATCATCAGGAGCACCTGTGGAATGCGCTAAAAGCAAAGCAATTACAAACAATAGGTTCCGATCAATGCTCGTTTAGTTTTAATGGCAAAAAACAATTAGGGCTAAATGATTTCTCGAAAATTCCAAATGGTGGACCGTTTATTGAAGATCGCTTTAGCATCTTATATTCGGAAGGTGTTGCAAAGGGCAAATTAACAATTAATGAATTTGTCGATATGATTTCGACGAGTGCAGCGAAAATCTTTGGTCTATTCCCACAAAAAGGAACAATCGCAATTGGTTCAGACGCTGATATTGTTATTTTTGATCCTGATGTAAAACGCGAAATTTCAGCTAAAACACATCATATGAATGTCGATTACAATCCATATGAAGGCTGGGAAATTACTGGTGAACCAATTTCAGTACTTGTGCGTGGTGAATACGTTATTAAAGAGAAAGAATTTGTCGGTGTATTAGGTAGTGGACGCTTTATAAAACGTGAGTTGAAAGCGTCTGCTGGAGAAACGATAAAAATTTAACTTGCTTCAGCATTCTCTATTTTTATAAGTAGAGAAAGCATGCTAACAAGGGGACCTACAGTCTGAGTGGGTCACCCCTAGACTATATCAATAAAAGGCTATGCATGGCCGATTGTTTTGACTGGAGAACAAGACAATCGGCTATTAAACAATGGCGAGTCACATCAAGAACACATGAGGGGGATGTGGAAATGGTTCCGATTCAAGAACATGAAATGACAAAGCAACTGAAACGTAATTTTGTTGAATTAACTAGCAGAATGACCAAAAACGAAGCAATTGAAGAAGCAAATCGTTGTCTTTATTGTTATGACGCACCTTGTATTAAAGCTTGTCCGACGAGTATTCAAATTCCAAATTTCATAAAAAAAATTGCATCGGGTAATATGAAGGGCTCTGCTACTACTATATTAGAAGCAAACCCAATTGGTGCAAGTTGTGCAAGGGTTTGTCCAACAGAAGAGCTGTGTGAAGGGGCTTGTGTATTAAATTCATCAACAAAGCCAATCAAAATCGGAGAGCTTCAGCGTTATGCTACAGACTGGGCAATGGAGACCAATACACAGCTCTTTAAGAAGGGTGAAAGTAATGGACTAAAGGTCGCAATAATCGGCGCTGGTCCAGCAGGTCTTTCAGCGGCACGTGAGCTTAGTCGTTTTGGTTATAGTGTCACAATTTTTGAGGCTGAATCGAAAGCGGGTGGCTTAGGAACTTACGGCATTGTGTCATTCCGATTACCTAATGAGGTAGCTGATTGGGAAGTAGAACAAATTGAAAAGCTTGGTGTAAACATTCAAACAAATACTACAGTTGGTATCGATATTTCTGCAGATGAAATTTTAGCACAATATGACAGTGTTATTTTAGCCGTTGGGATGGGGGCTGTACCGAACCTTGGCATCGAAGGGGAAGATCTTGTCGGTGTCCATGATGCAATTGAGTTTGTAAAGCAAACAAAAGTGGGAGCGCTTCCAACTGATATGGTAGGAAAACGCGTAGCGGTAATTGGTGCTGGAAATACAGCAATTGATGGTGCTACTTGTGCTGTTCGATTAGGCGCCGACAATGTGAAAATTCTTTATCGAAGAACACAAAAAGAAATGACTGCCTACAAATTTGAATTTGAATTTGCTAAGCAAGATGGAGTGGAGTTCAATTGGTTAACTGCGCCTAAAAAAATTATTGGCAATGAAGCAGGGGAAGTTGTTGGCATTGAATGTGTGAAAATGCAGCTAGGTGCACCAGGCGCGGATGGCCGTCAAAGACCAGAAGAAATTGCAGGGTCCAATTTTATAATCAATGTAGACGCCGTCATCAAAGCGATTGGTCAAACACGTTTTGTTTCATTAATTGAATCTTTTGGCATACAGCATACAAATGGCGTTGTCGATATTGATGAAACAACAATGCAAACATCCAATAAAAAAGTGTTTGCTTGTGGTGATGTTGTTTTTGGAAACGGACAAGGTGAGGCAATGGTAGTAACAGCTGTTCAGCAAGGTAAAGATGCAGCTTATAAGATTCATGAGCGTTTAAGAAAACCGAGCGAGATTGCATAAGGGGGGAAGTGACATGGCAGATTTACGAATTGATTTAGCGGGGATAAAATCACCAAATCCATTTTGGCTTGCATCCGCACCGCCAACGAACTCAGGCTATCAAGTGCAACGTGCATTTGAAGCGGGGTGGGGTGGTGCGGTGTGGAAAACATTAGGTGAACCAATTTTAAATGTTTCTTCACGATTTGCAGCAGTCAGTTATAACGGACAACGAGTGGCAGGCTTCAATAATATTGAATTAATTACTGATAGACCGTTGGAAGTAAATTTAAAAGAAATTTATGAAACGAAAAAAAGGTTTCCCGATCATGCCATTATTGCTTCCCTTATGGTAGAACCGAAGCAGGAAAAGTGGCATGAAATTGTAAAACGAGTAGAAGATGTGGGGGTAGATGGTCTTGAGCTTAATTTTGGTTGTCCACATGGGATGGCAGAACGAGGAATGGGCTCCGCCTCTGGTCAAGTACCTGAATTGGTGGAGAAGCAAACGTATTGGGTGAAAGAGGCAGCACGTACACCAGTTATTGTGAAGTTAA
Organism: Lysinibacillus sp. JNUCC-52; assembly: GCF_015999545.1. Taxonomy (NCBI): domain Bacteria; kingdom Bacillati; phylum Bacillota; class Bacilli; order Caryophanales; family Bacillaceae; genus Lysinibacillus; species Lysinibacillus sp. JNUCC-52. The sequence continues at coordinate 1,106,393 of NZ_CP065546.1, read as the reverse complement.
CACCTAACATAACGGATATAACTGTCACTGCTGAAGCAGCGACAAGAGGTGGAGCAGATGCCATTAGTATGATTAATACAATTAATAGCCTGGCAGGTGTCGATTTAGATACATGGAATACTGTGCCACATGTTGCTGGTAAAGGGGCACATGGTGGCTATTGTGGTCCAGCTGTTAAACCGATTGCCCTAAATATGGTGGCAGAGTGTGCCCGTAATCCTCTTATTAATGTGCCTATCTCGGGTATCGGAGGTATTTCTAATTGGCAAGATGCGGCAGAGTTTATTTTAATGGGTGCGACAGGTGTGCAAGTATGCACAGCAGCAATGCATCATGGATTTAGTATTGTTGAAGATATGATTGATGGATTAAATAATTATTTAGATGATAAAGGGATTGCGTCAGTGAAAGATTTAGTTGGACGCTCGGTATCTCGTTATTCAGACTGGGGCAATTTAGATTTAAATTATAAAATTGTCGCGGAAATTAATAATGATGTATGTATTAACTGCAATAAGTGTCATATTGCATGCGAAGATACGTCCCATCAATGTATCGATTTATATACAGAAAATGGGGTGCCAAAGTTAAAGGTTCGTGAGGAAGATTGCGTTGGATGTAATTTGTGCTCCATTGTGTGCCCAGTGGATGGCGCAATTACAATGGTAGAAAGAAAATCTGCTATTGCACCAATGACTTGGAATGAGCGTCAATTAATTATGAGTAGTCTATCTAAATAAAATTTTCGACTGTTAGTTAGTAACTGTTTTTCCACCTCCCTTTAGTGTTAAAGGGAGGCAACCTCAAGTAGATGTCACGGAAAATTTCATTCAGTAGGGCAATCAACCGTTGAAGGAGCTCGAAAGAAATGTTCTTATAGCCCTTTCATTCGGGAACTATTTGAATGAAAAATCATGCAACAAGTACAAGTGATGAATGATGCGCTAGGTCAGCCTTACTCATTATTCGGATTGCTTGATACGGATGCATAATTTATTAAAAAGGAGCGAAATGTATGGAACATGACGGGAATTATTTGAAATCCCCTGATTTACTTCCAGTGACACATCAACAAAGAAATATTGGAACATTCGGTTTTGCAGTTATTTGGATAGGAATGGCTATTGTATTAGCGGCCTTTGCAATAGGCGGTTCTGCTATTATGAGTTTACCGTTACCTATGGTAATTTTAGCAACGTTAATAGGTTCGTGTTTAATCGGTGTATTTATGACGTTAATTGGAGATATCGGAATAGAACATGGCTTGTCTTTTCCTGTCTATATGCGTGCTCCTTTCGGTACGTTTGGAACACATATACCGTCGTTAGTTCGAGGGGTGACAGCGGCCTGTTGGTTTGGTCTAAACACATATTTCGGTGCAATGGCTATTAATGGGATTTTAAATTTACTATTTAACTTTAATAATTGGTTCATATGCTTCCTTGTCTTTGCAGCACTTCAACTTTTCAATACATCGTTAGGCATTAAATCAATCGAGCGGTTTGCAGATTTAGCAGCGCCGATTATCATTTTGATTTCCTGTTGGATGTATATAACATTAGCTGATGCTGCTACAGCTCAAGGAAAAGAAATTTGGTCTTGGGTTGAAACGCCAACTACAGGTGTAGCGGCATTTACAGCATTTATGATTGTCATTATGGCGAATATGGGCTTCTGGGCTACTTTAGCAGCCGACATGCCGTCCCTTTCTCGCTTCTTTAAAGCACCAAAAAATGAGCGCAATTGGTTTAAACGTAATAAAACGCAGTTGGTCGGTTCATTAATTGTCATGCCTATTACGAATACGTTTATCGTTACTATCGGAGCGGTTTGTTATATGGCTGTCGCATCTGCTGATCCAATAAACGCATTACAACAAAGTGCGAGTGGCTTTATTTTGGGAATACTTTTATTAATGATCGTTCTAGCACAATGGTCAACAAATACATCTGCTAATGTAATTCCAGCAGCTACTATTTTCTCAAATATTGGCGGTCCAAAAGTTCCGTTTTGGGTAGGTGTTGTTATTGCAGGGATAATAGGAATTCTTGCACAGCCGTGGAGCTTATTTGATGTATTAGTGAATGCGTTATTAATTATAGGTGGTATTTTAACGGCAATTGTCGGTATTTTATTTGCAGATTATTATTTAATACGTAAAAGACGTGTGAACGTAAAAGATTTGTATGAGCTAAATGGCCAATTTAAATATATGAAAGGCTTTAATTTAGCTGGTTTGATAGCTTGGATTGTCGGTGGGGCAGTAGCTAATGTGTTTTCTGCATATTCGTCCCTAGTTGGATTTATTGTCGGAGCGCTCGTTTACTATGTGTTGGCGAAGTATTGGTGGTTCAAAAAGTATCCACAAGCTGAACTAGAAGATCCAAGTGATGTTAAGTATTTAGGAATTACTGCTGGTCACAACTTGGATGAACTATTTGGTCAAGATTCACTATCTCACCCGACAGCTAGTTCAGAGGACGTTGAGACAGTAGATCAGGCAGAACCAATACTTGAAATAAAAGGTGCTGAGTAGAAAGTAAAAGAGGGGTGTGGCTATGTCTGATTTCTTACAAAGTACAGAGGAAATAAAAAAAATTGACGAATTTTTAGATAGTGGCTTTAAAATCAAATATGTTTATGAAAACTTAAGTGGCATGTTTGTGGAGTTTGCACGGCAGGAAGAGGTTGTGCATTTGCAAATTCTGACAGCGGATGCGCGCAAATATTTTGCGATAAAGCTACAGGAACAAACAATGTTGCAATAAATCAATTAGACAACGAAAACGTAAAAACCCGCTGAATTTTCAGCGGGTTTTTTGTAATCGGAAAAAATTGTTTGAGTGCCTGACACTCTCACGGGCATGCCTAGTGAAAATTCAGAATTGTTTGAGTGCCTGACACCTTAATTCATTGTGCTATGCTTTAGCCCGTATACACAGTATATTATCAAGCCAAAAATAAACCAAAGACCACAAGCAATCCAAGTATGTACGGATAGCTGTGAAATTAAAAATAAACACATGAAGAATGACAAAATAGGTAACACAGGGAAGAACGGTACTTTAAAGCCGCCTGAAGGAATGTTTTTATTTTTTCTTAAATAAATCACGCCAAGTGAGACGATTGTGAAAGCTATGAGTGTTCCCATATTGACAAGCTCAGTTAACTTTGACAAAGGAACGAAGCCAGCACAGAAAGCAACAAGTACTGCAAATACCCAAGTGTTTTTCACTGGCGTTTTAAACTTTGGACTTAGCTCTGCCATACTTTTTGGTAGTAAACCGTCACGACCTAGTGCATATAATAAGCGTGTCCCTCCATAGGACATTACAAGAATAACGGTCATCATTCCTACAACTGCACCTAATGAAATGATACCAGCAATCCAATCTTGATGAACGAGCTGCATGACATAGCTGACAGGATCACTGACGTTCAGTTGTGTGTATGGGGCCATGCCTGTTAACACGAGTGAGACAATGACATAAAGAACTGTACATATTAACAGGGAACCAATTATCCCAATAGGCATATTGCGTTGGGGATTTTTTACTTCCTCAGCTGCGGATGAAACAGCATCAAATCCTAAGTAAGCGAAGAATACAAGTGCTGCGCCGCCCAATACCCCGCTTACACCAAATGGGAGAAATGGCTGCCAGTTTGTAGGCTCAACGTAAAATATTCCAACGCCAATAAATAGAAAAATCACTGCCACTTTCAAGAACACCATAATGGAATTTAATCTTGTTGATTCCTTTATCCCGAGTGTTAAGAAAAATGCAGTAGCGAAAATTATGACAATAGCAGGGAGGTTAATGTACGTACCAGCGGATGGATCGAATGAACCCGAGACGGCTGTTGGAAGCGATATTTGGAAGCCAGCCAGTAAAGCACTTAAATAAGATGACCATCCTGTTGCAACGGCTGCAACGGCTAGTCCATACTCTAATAACAGCGCCCAACCAACTAACCAAGCAACAATTTCTCCAAATACAATATAGCTATATGTGTAGGCACTTCCCGTGACAGGTACACTTGACGCAAACTCAGAATAGCACATGCCTGCTAACGCGCAAACGATAGCAGCTATAATAAAAGAAAACACAATTCCAGGACCTGCGTGGGTAGCAGCTACTGTGCCAGGTAGGATGAAAATGCCTGTTCCAACAATAGCACCAACGCCAAGTAATATTAGATCAAAAGCACCTAGCGATTGTTTGAGCTGAATTGAACTATCTTTTTTTAATAAATCCTTTATATTTTTTCTTCTAAATAATAAATTTCTCACATATAAGCCTCTTTTTCATAGAAATATGTAAAAATATTATACTTTTTTGACTTTCAGGTCAATTGTTTTTGCTAATTTTCTACTAAATCGGTTGAATATTAAGAAATATTTAAATTGAATGAACAATAATGTGGTTATTGAATGCAAAAAGTATAATTAAGAATATTCTGAAACAATAATGCGGATGCATAAAATAATTTTTTTTGTTTCTTAAAATTTTCAAATTACAAAGTAGTACGTTTATATATTTTCAAAATGAATAATTGATTTCATCTGGAGTTTACCCAAAAATTCCTTGTTCTAACGGGATTTACATCTAATATAATGTCTTGTATTACAACATAGTAACTTGCGTTTACGTTTGCTTTATTAGTTCTTCTAGTGAGAAAAAATATGTTTTTCCTAAAAATACATTTGTATTTATCGAAAGAATTTATTATTATTTATAAAGTAAATAACGAAGCAATATTAGTAGAAAGAGGCGTATACAAGTGGCAAAAAAAGAATTAAATAGAGGCTTGGAGGCGCGACATATTCAAATGATTGCTCTTGGTGGGACCATAGGTGTAGGTCTATTTATGGGTTCTGCCAGTGCTATTCAGTGGACTGGGCCATCCGTGCTCCTTGCCTATGCTATATCAGGTATTTTTATATTTTTTATTATGCGTGCAATGGGTGAAATGCTTTATGTTGAGCCAAGTACGGGGTCATTTGCAACATTCGGTTATAAATATATACATCCATTAGCAGGTTATTTAACGGCATGGAGTAACTGGTTTCAGTGGGTTATCGTTGGGATGTCCGAAATTATCGCAGTCGGAACGTACATGCAGTATTGGTTCCCTGATTTGCCTGCGTGGATGCCTGGATTGATTGCCATGGTAATACTAGGTGTTGCCAACTTTGTTTCTGTTAAATCATTTGGGGAATTTGAGTTTTGGTTTGCGATGATAAAAATCGTTACGATTGTGTTAATGATTGTGGCGGGCTTTGGCCTAATCTTCTTTGGTATTGGCAATGGAGGCATTGCAATTGGTCTATCAAATCTTTGGGCCCACGGAGGCTTCTTTACTGGCGGATGGACAGGGTTCTTCTTTGCATTATCTTTAGTTGTTGCTGCTTACCAAGGCGTAGAGCTTATTGGGATTACTGCGGGAGAAGCAAAAAATCCCCAAACAACAATTACGAATGCAATACAAAGTATTATTTGGCGCATTTTAATTTTCTATATCGGTGCAATTTTTATCATTGTAACCGTTTATCCGTGGGATGAATTAGGGACAATTGGTAGTCCATTTGTTGCCACTTTCGCAAAAGTGGGTATTACTGCCGCGGCAGGTATCATTAACTTTGTTGTCATTACAGCAGCGATGAGTGGCTGTAATAGTGGGATTTATAGTGCTGGGCGCATGCTTTACACTCTTGCTATGAATGGTCAGGCACCTAAGTTTTTTGCAAAGCTTTCAAATAATGGTGTACCAATTCTGGGTACAGCTGGTGTGCTAGTTGGTTTAGTTGTTGGCGTTATTTTAAGTTACATTGCTCCAGAAAACCTATTTGTCTATGTATATAGTGCTAGTGTACTGCCAGGGATGATTCCGTGGTTTGTCATCTTAATAAGTCAGATTCGCTTTAGAAAGGAAAAAGGAGCACAATTGGAAAAACATCCATTTAAAACGCCATTCGCTCCTTTCACAAACTATGCTACAATTGCGTTTTTAATAATGGTACTCGTTGGTATGTGGTTCAATGAGGATACACGAGTTTCATTAATTGTAGGCATTGTTTTCCTTATTCTTATTACACTGAGCTACTATTTGTTCGGTATTGGAAAAAATCGATCTGAAAATAATTATACAAAATAATAAAAAAGGATATATCTCTTGCTTGAGATATATCCTTTTTTGTCCTTTTTATAGAAATATTTTATACATATTTAATCAGTAAAAGGACAAACTATATGAATAATATGGTGATGGTGTATGCATGGTACATATAAATGTTAGTTGGGGCGTGCCAATTTCAATTCGCTTTTAAGGGGGGAGACATAACATGGAAGAAAAAGAACAGCAAGTACTAGAAAAAATAAAGAAAAAGATACAAGAAATTGATGATGTTGTTATTAAAGAGATGGATACAGACGCAGGGTATGTTACGATTATTTATTTCTCTTCACTTATCGAGAAAATGACCATACAATCAATGGTTTTCATTCCGTTAGCCAATCATGTTAATCAAATTTTCCAAATATCGGAATCGGTTGCCTTAGACGATATTGATGTAATTTTACAAAAATTAAATGCTGGTCAAACGTTATTATTTTTCCACAAACCTGCTCTTTTACAGGTAATTGATACCTATAGTGCGCCTACTCGTTCAATTACGAATACGGAAACCGAATCAACCGTTATTGGACCTCAAGATGCTTTTACAGAATCATTAGAGACCAATATCTCATTAGTAAAAAGACGAATTCAAAATCCAATGTTAAAAAACGAAACACGAACTATAGGAACCGAAACAAATATAAAAATTTCAATTTTATATATGGATAATATCGTAAATAAAGAAAATTTAGACACGCTACGAGAGCGCATTGATAATTTACAATATCCCTTTTTTACAGATATATCAGAGCTCAAGCAACTGATTGAAGATAATCCGTTATCGCCCTTCCCACAGCACTATATGAGCGTACGACCAGACAGTGTCAGTCAGTATCTTATTGATGGAAGAATCGTGATTTTTATGGATAATAGCCAAGCAGCGATTGTTTGTCCGACATCATTTTTTGAACTGTTTGTTTCTGTTGAAGATTATTATAACCGTTGGACAACAGCATCTTTGCTAAGGATGCTTCGATTTTTTGGTTTTTTTATGACCATTATGATTACGCCAATGTATATATCTGCATTGACTTTTCATCCTGAAATTTTACCTTATGAGCTATTGTTAAACTTGCAGGAATCAAGAAGTAAAGTACCGTTTCCACCGCTAATAGAAGTATTGTTTATTGAATTAATTATTGAAGTACTCCGTGAAGCTGGGTCACGAATGCCTGCGAAAGTTGGTCAAACAATTGGTATCGTAGGAGGTATCGTTATTGGTACTGCGGCCGTTGAAGCTGGATTGCTTAGTAATATTTTAATTGTATTAGTTGCCACATCGGCCTTACTGTCATTCCTCCCACCGATCTTTTTATTAAGTAATACAAGTAGATTTATTCGTTATATTTTTATTTTATCGGCAGGGCTTTTTGGATTGTACGGATTAATGCTCGCGTTTGCATGGCTATTTGCGCATTTATTACGTTTAAATTCTCTAGGGACACCATATATGACGCCAGTCGTTCCTCGTAACGCAAAAGATTTAATGGATAGTATTATTCGTTTTCCAATTAAATATTTAAATGAAAAGAAAGGTATTTCTAGAGCGCAAAAAAAATAAAAGCTGTTACAGAATTTGAGGTGTTTAAAGTTGAGTACAGGTAAGAGCAAGAGGAAGCTATTAAATGCATATCATGTAGTTTTTTTGGCACAAAGCGTAATGATCGGTACGGGCATTCTCTCACTACCTCAGCAACTTAGTTCTTTAGGATATAGCCAGGCTTTTATGCCACTGCTTTTTGGTGTTATTGCGAGTGCTACACTTTACCCAATGGTTTGGATTAGTTCAAAATATCCGAACGATAACCTATTTCGTATAAATGAAATTCTACTAGGAAAATGGTTAGGTAAATTTATTAATCTTTTTTTCGTTATTCAATTTATTGTTTTTATTGCGGGAATTATTAGTAATTATATGCATCTTATTCAAAGTACTGCACTTCAAGAGCAAACAATTACTGGACCTGTTTTTTGTTTTTTATTATTGCTTGTTTACATTGTTAGTGGAGGTATTAAATCTATAGCGAGATTTTGTATTTTGACCTTTTTTCTAACAATTGGAATGGTCTATTTTACACATTGGGCATTTGAAAAGGGCGATATGAGCCATTTTCTACCTCTATACAATTTTTTTAGTGTAAACGACTTTTATGAGGCATTAAAAAGAGGTTATTTATCGATTTTAGGCTATGAATTAATTATGTTTTATTTTCCTTACATTGTCGATCAAAAAAAAGCATATCGGCATACGCTAATAGGTATTTGGATTAGTATTCTAATTTGTTTTATTACAACAGCGATAAGCGTAATGTATTATTCAGAATGGCAGCTGGTAAACGTTGAATTCTCAGTATTAAATTTATTTAAAGCTGGTGAGTTTTCTTTTATTGAAAGAATTGATATTTTCGGTATTACATTATGGGTATTTTTAATATTATCTACGGTGGCAGCTTATTTATGGTGTGCGAAAAAAGGTGTAGATTCTTTACTATCTAAAAAAAGTAAAGCTTATTTATATATTTTAGCAATAATTATTTTCTTTGTTGTGAAAATGCCTTTTTCAAGAGATTTTCAAGAAAAATTATTTATCGGTGCAAGTTATGTTGGCTACATGCTAATTTTATGGCCTATTTTATTAATTATGATTTATGCATTTCGAAAAAAGAAGCAGGTGCAATTATGAACAGAAAACTTCTTTGTCTAATGCTTTTTATACAACTGTTATTTTTAGCTGCTTGCGGAGAAAAGGAAATAAAGGTACCACTTGAAGATGTAGGGATGGTAGGTATAATCGCTTTTGATTATATAGATAAAGACAGCATGAAACTAACCGTCGCAATCCCTCAATATTCACCTGAAGCACAACGGAGTACACAGACTTTTACAGTCGTCACGGATCTCGTTTCAAATGGCATTGTGGAAATAGAAAAGCTTTCAGATAAAAAAATTGTTTTTAATCAATTACGTGTTGTGTTGTTTAATGAGGAGTTTGCACGTCAAGGTAATGTGCGAAAAGTGATTCAACATTTATACCGAAATGCAGAAGTAGGTAATAAAGTACTTATTGCGATTGTGAAAGAAAATGGAGAAGAAATGCTAAAATATAATTATCCTGATAAACCAAATATTAACTTTTATTTAAACGATTTATTGCAGCCAAGCATAAATACAGCATTTAATCCTAATACAAATATTCACGATTTTATGTATACGATTACTAATCCTGTGTTCGATCCTATTATTCCGTTTATTGATAAAAATAGCGATAAAATTGAAATAAAAGGAATTGCGGTGTTTAAAGGTAACCAAATGTTTGAATTAATAAATCCAAAAGAGGCACTTATTATTCAAGCAATACAAGGAAGAAAAAACCTTGCCCCATTGGATATTACGATGGAACAGGGACATGGCAAAGAAAAACTATTAATTGACTTAGTTGAAAATGATGTGCACTTAAAAAGCAATAAAAGTATGACTTCACCTAAGCTCACTATATCTATAGAGATAAAAGGAACATTAAGTGAGTACAAAGGTGAAAGAGAGAATGATTTATTTACAACAGAAAGCTTAGCCGAATTGGAAAAAGACGTAAATAAGGAGTTAGAGCAAGATATTAAGACGTTTTTAGATAAACTGAATGAATGGCAAGTAGATCCAAGTGGGCTAAGTGAATATTTTCGAATGTACCATTATGGAAAATGGACAACTGAAAAGAAGAGAGAAATTGTTAGTAAAGTTGCAATTGATGTTCATGTAAAAACATCCATCATTAGTACGGGAACATTAAAATAACGATTGTTCTATAAAGCAAGAATAATTAGATTAAAGTACAATTAGCCAGTACAAATGTATACTGAAAATTGCTAAGTAAAGGATGAAAATTCCCAACAAACAGGTTGTGTATAGTTTTCGGAAACGAGTGCTACTCAGCTTATAAACTAAATAGGAAAGATAGGAAATGGATATAGACAGCATCATTTTCACTGTTAAAAACAAGGCAGGGCTTGACATCCATAAAAAGTGCATAATCGGGTTTGATTCTTCAATTTTATTGTGCAGCAACCCAAAGTGTGTCGCAAAACCATCAAATATATTTAATAATGAAATAAGCAAGCTAAGTACAATAATATATGGAATAGGGATTATTATTCCTCCTATACACTAATGAATTGGAAAACCAATGGACATGTTATATAGGATAGCCAGCTTTTATGCAATTTAAAAAATGCTGATAGAAATGAATCAGTAAATAATGAGGATATGTGTATTAACCATATAGAAGTGAGGCAATTTATCATCAATATTTGTGATAAATTGCCTTTTTGATGTTAGTAGGATGTAATCCTTATGATTTTCGCATGATAAAGCTCAAATGTCTGCCGCACTGTTTATCCTGACGGTAGGAGAACCCTTGGTCACTAAGAAACGTGCACGTATTATCAATCGTAATTTGATGTGAAGGAATACCTGCAAGCTCACATTGCCTTTTCACAGTTTGTTGGTTATCAATGTGATACTTATTTGTTTGTGCATTGTAATACATAAAATCATCCGCATAGCCGAGACGATTAAATTGTTCATAGACATCGGCATCAACCTCAAATTTCTGCTGGCTAAGTGCCATGCCGATTTGTACGTGGAAATCTTGAGGACTGCATTGCTCTGTCTCGATAAGATGTTGAAATAGTTTGACTGTCACTTCCTTGACTGTACCTTGCCAGCCTGAATGAATCACACCAATCACACCATGACGATCATTATAAAAAATGACAGGTACACAATCAGCCGTAAAACTACAAAGTATTAAATCTTTTTCAAAAGTATAGAGCGCATCGGTATTGGCAATGGCTGTGTCTTGTTGCTGTGCCCCGAATCCTTTATCGTCTAACGTCGCCCGATGAAAATTAGCACTGTGTGTTTGCTGCGTACATATAAAATCATTGATATCACAATGTAAGGTTGCAGCTAATTTCTTTCGATTAATTACTACATCATCTGGGCTTGTGCAAACGTGTAGTGCCATATTGTTTTGTTCAAGTTCCGTACTATCTTTCAAGGTAGTTCCTGCTATGAACTGCTCATTGTTGTAATAAATTTTAGTTTTCATATACTCACCCCGTTTAACTATATCGAATTGAATTGCCAATGTATAGCTTATGCAACGTGCATCTTGACTTACAGGTTAATTGACTGGAGCGCTATATTTTTACTTGTTTAAATTGTACCTCTTACAACTGACATAATAGATTCAGTACTAGTCATACAGTAACATGAAGAGGTTTCTTTTCTATCAAGCAAGTTTAAAAGGAGCGTGTTTAATGAATCAATATTATTTTTTATTTATTTGCCAACTAGGCATGGGACTTTTTTGGATTTTGACATACATACTTATTATTAAACGGAGCTTTCAAGATGAGAAATATGGTATGCCAATGGTTGCAATATGTGCCAATATTTCATGGGAATTTATCTTTACTTTTATTTATCCTCAAAATGATTTACAAAGAGTTATCTCGTTTATATGGTTTGTACTCGACCTTGTCATTATGTGGCAATATTTAATATATGGGCGTAATGAATATAAAAAAACGATTTCTTCAAAACTTTTTTACACATCATTCCTATTTACACTTAGCGTCAGCTTTTTAATCATCATGGCACTTTCCCATGAGCTACATGATATGGAAGGAAAATATGCGGCATTTATACAAAATTTAATGATGTCTGGACTATTTATCGGTTTATTGCTCGGTAGGGGGAGTTTAGCTGGCCAATCTATGTCCATTGCACTTTGCAAAATGATTGGAACGTTATTTGCAGCTGTCGGTTTCTTTATTTATTTTAGAACCCCATTCATTACAATTACTTCTATGGCAACCGTTATGTATGATTTACTGTATATTGCTTTAGTTTATCGTTTATCAAGAAAATGAATGTAAATGGGAAAAGGGTACATCGGAAATCGGTGTACCCTTTTTTATGGATATTTTTTCATAGAAAAGAGGTTAAAGGTAAGTATTTCCTGCTAAAAAAGGACAATCACTTCTAAAAAACGCAAAAAATTATAAAAGAAAAAACTTTTTATGTAACGTTCGTAGATGCTCTACGTCTACTCTCATTGAAATACACATTTAAAAGGAGTTTTTAACATGAAAAAAACAATCATGATTTTATTAACGGCTATGCTAGCTGTGATCATCTCTGCTTGTGCGGGAGATAAAGATTCGACAATTGAAGTAAAACTGTCTGCTAAAGAAATGGCAGATCAAATGTTAGAAAAAGTAGAGCAACCCGTACTAATGGAATTATCAGCGGAAGAATTAAAGGACCTCTATAATATAGATTCTGCTAAGCTTGAGGATTATTCAGTACGTGTGCCAATGATGAATATTAAAACAAATGAAATAGCTATATTCAAAGTAAAAGAAGCAAAGGATGTTGCGGATATCCAAGCGGCATTAAAAAAACGTGCAGAAAATGTTCAAAAACAATTTGAACAATATTTACCAGACCAATATGAGAATGCTAAAAACTACAAACTTATTACAAAAGGGAATTACGTATTATTAGTAATTTCAGATAGTGCTGACGAGCTTATAAAAGTTTACGATAGCTTCTTTGAATCAAAATAGCACATGGTATTTAGTAGTCTGCTCTTTCTATTCGTATTTTTGCCAATAGTGCTAATGCTTTATTATTGTTCGCCAAGAAAAATTAAAAATTTCATTTTATTTATTATGAGTTTAATTTTTTATGCATGGGGCGAACCAGTTTATATCGTGATTATGCTAGTGTCTACACTGACGGATTATTGTTTCGGTTTGTTATTAGATAAGCCAAACATGTCGTCAGTAAAAAGAAAGGGCATTGTTCTATGCTCCATTATTGTGAATTTAATGCTGTTATCTTATTTTAAATATGCAGATTTTCTTATTCACAATATCAATACATTACTTGGTACGGATATCCCTTTAACGGAACTTCCTTTGCCAATCGGTATCTCCTTTTATACGTTCCAATCCATGTCTTATATTATAGACGTCTACAGGGGAACAGCAAAAGCACAGCGGAACTGGATTGATTTCGGTACATTTGTGGCTCTGTTCCCCCAATTAGTGGCTGGCCCAATCGTGACATATAATACGATTGCCCAGCAACTGCAGCATCGTGCAGAAAGTATTAGTATGTTTGCAGAAGGTGTGCGACGCTTTATTATTGGCTTAGCTAAAAAGGTGCTATTAGCTAATAACATAGGCTTACTTTGGGACACAATTTCTAGCTCAAATGTAGAAACGATGCCAATGTTAACAGCTTGGTTAGGCATTATTGCTTTCGCCTTTCAAATTTATTTTGATTTTAGCGGATATTCTGATATGGCCATAGGACTTGGATTAATGTTTGGTTTTCGATTCAATGAAAATTTTAACAAGCCGTATATTGCTCAAAGCATTACGGACTTTTGGAGAAGGTGGCATATCTCATTAAGCAGCTGGTTCCGAGATTATGTTTACATTCCACTCGGTGGCAATCGTAAAGGGTTAGCCATTCAAATGCGCAATATTTTAATCGTTTGGCTACTGACAGGTTTTTGGCATGGGGCCAGTTGGAATTTTATATGGTGGGGGTTGTATTTCGGAGTTATTCTTATTGTTGAAAAATGGTGGGGTTTAACTTTACTTTCTCGCCTACCACGGTGGACAAGACATTTTTATGCCATCTTCCTAATTTTAATTGGATGGGTGCTGTTTGCTTTCGAGCAACCGTCGTTAATAGGAAAATATTTGGCGGCCATGTTCGGATTCAATGGACAATCCCTTTGGAATAATGACACTGGGTACTATTTTTATACGAATATCGTGCTCCTTCTAGTGCTAATTATGGCTTCAATACCGATGAAATTATGGAAGAAAACGAGTGAGTTATCATTACCGCATATTGCTTGGTATGGCATACTGTATTTTCTTTCTGTAGCTTATTTAGTCGACGCGACGTTTAATCCATTTTTATATTTTCGCTTTTAAGGAGGTAGATCAGTATGAAGCAAAAAGCAGAGCGGCTATTAGTTTTTAGTTTTATCGGTACAATGTTGTTCTTCACGCTACTGTTTTTCATTTTGCCTCATCATCGCTTCTCCGAATTGGAAAATAGATATTTACAAGCAGCACCCCATTTAACATGGGATAATGTAATATCGAAAAAATATGCAGAGGAAGCGGAGCGTTTCGTCACAGACCATTTCCCATTTCGTGACAAATGGTTGTGGATGAAATCAGCCACGGAAAAAGGACGTTTACAACAAGAGAATAATGGCATATACCAAGGGAAAGACGGCTATTTATTCGACAAGTTTACAGAACCAGATAATACGAAAGTGCAACAAGATATAAATGCAGTAAAGCAATTCGCCTATAAGCATCCAAAAGTGAACGTGACATTTTTGCTTGCACCGACATCAATTGGGCTTTATCCAGAGCGCTTACCGTGGTTAGCTCCAACGTATCCTCAAAAGAAAGTCAATCAATTAATAGAAGGGCAATTGCACAATGACTTAACGTTTATCAATGGTTTTGATTTTTTAGAGCCACATGCAACTGAAACCATTTACTACCGTACGGACCATCATTGGACGACATATGGAGCCTATTTAGCGTATGTTGCGTATGCAAAGCAAATGGGGTGGGAGCCTCTTTCAAAGAGCGATTTTTTAATTAAAAACGTTAGCAATTCATTTCTTGGAAGCTATCATACTCGAAGTCAATTCACGAATGTAACGCCTGATCAAATTCAAGCTTATATTCCACGTAAGCAAGTAAAGACAGAGATGTATATCGCAGATTCTAATCAAACCTTCACTACAATGTACGATACAAGCTTTCTTAAGAAAAAGGATCAATATTCTTATTTCTTAGGAGGAGTACATGCGCTTATGAAGCTTACGACAAAGCTTGACCCACAGCAGATAGAACAACAAAAGCTTTTAGTCATCAAAGACTCTTATGCTCATAACGTCATTCCATTTTTGACAAATCATATTTCTGAAATTCATGTAATTGACTTGCGCTACTATAACGGTAATATAACGCAGTATATGAATGAAAATGGTATTGAAGATGTTCTGCTGTTGTTTAATACAACAACCTTCGTTGAAGATACTGCCATTTCCAAAATAAATAAATAAGAAAAAGTGCCAGTCACTCAAACAATTCTGAATTTTCATGGGTACAGTCAGTAGGGTTTACCAACATGACTATGAAGTGTCAGGCACTCAACCAATTTTGAATAGCCAAGTAAAAATCCACGAAGACTCCTGTGGGAACACACGAAATGTAAGACGCAACAAACCGCGCGAACGCGAGGGTTGCGGCTTACACCGTGCCCGCGGAAAGCGAAGTGGATTTTTACGCTTTAAGAAGCGGATATGAAATAGGTGTGCATGCCGATGCAGTGACAGGCACCCAAACAATTCTGAATAGTTGCGGTGTCAGGCACTCAAACCAGGCACTCAAAAAATTTTGAATAGCCAAGTAAAAATCCACGAAGACACCTGTGGGAACACACGAAATGTAAGACGCAACAAACCGCGTGTACGCGAGGGTTGCGGCTTACACCGTGCCCATGGAAAGCGAAGTGGATTTTTACGTTGTAAGAAGCGGATATGAAATAGGTGTGCATGCCGATGCAGTGACAGGCACCCAAACAATTCTGAATAGTTGTAGTGTCAGTCACTCAAACAATTAGGCATTCAAACAATTTATTTTCTATTTATTGGGTATTAAATGAATGAAAAGGTATTAATTCAACTAAAAATCTTGTAGTAATATATTCCTGTTACAACTATATTTCAAATTTATTACTAAAAAGTTGAGAGAAAAGACCGTTATTCTGGCAATCTATTCGTCAATTATTTCAGATGTAATACAACTGTAAAAATCCTTCCAAATATTTAGTGATGAATTATGTTGCAAAACTATTTACCATGAATATAGAGCAAAACAGGAAGGAATGAATAACATGTTTAAAAAAGTAAAAAAAGTCGCAATGGCATCCGTATTATCGGTTTCAATATTAGTACCAATCAGCGCAATGGCAGCTGATTCATATACAGTAGTAGCAGGTGATTCTCTTTGGAAAATTGCCGTAAACACTCAAACAGGCGTACAGGAGCTAATTGATGCAAATCCTCAACTAGCAAATCCTGATCAAATAAACGTAGGGCAAAAAATTAATATTCCAACAAATGAGCAAGCATCTGTAGAACAAGAAGTCGTTAAACTTGTCAATGCAGAACGTGCAAAAGCGGGTCTTCCAGCATTAAAAGAAGATTGGGAGCTTTCAAGAGTAGCAAAATATAAATCTCAAGACATGCATGATAAAAACTACTTCGACCATACAAGTCCAACATATGGCACACCATTTACAATGATGAAAAACTTCGGTATTACGTATAAATCAGCTGGAGAAAATATTGCCAAAGGTCAAAAATCAGCTACTGAAGTCGTAAATGCTTGGATGAATAGTGAAGGACACCGAGCAAATATTCTAAACACAAGCTATACACATATCGGTGTAGGCTTTGTGAAAGATGGTAACTACTGGTCTCAAATGTTTATTCAAAAATAATATAATAGAACTGTTCCAACGTAATAGGAACAGTTCTTTTTTTTGTACATTAACTAGTTGCTCAATCTTCGTTACATATTCATCTCTACAAATTTAGCATACATACTATATAAAATGAATTCCATCTAATGTTAAATGGAGTCCGCGCTTTTTAGAAAGTTGATTAATGCGAGAAGCTTTTTTATAAAAAAGTACATCCTTTAAGGAAATTAAACAGAAATTTTCATTATTTCTCCAAAGATCCTTAAACAAAACTAAAAAGAGCAACTAACAACAATCAATAGCTGTCAGATGCTCATTTTCATATTTACTTTTTTGTGTGGAGGATTGCCTGTGTACGGGATTTGACACCTAGTTTTTGATAAATAGTAGATAAATAAACGCGAACGGTTCCATCTGATAAATTCAACAGCTTCGCAATTTCTCGATTGGTGACACCATTGGCTAAAAGATCGAGCAATTCCATTTCACGTGGTGTCAATATTTCGTTACGAACGACACTTGTTGTGCAACTTTGAAGATAATTGAAATAATAATCTGGGTAAGGATTCCATTTTAATGCATACGACTCTAATTGAAAATATTGCTCTAAAAGAGGGAGTAGCTCCTTCTCATCTAATAACGTCCGAACATAATAATATTTTGCTGCTAATTGTAACACTTCATGTAAAATATCTAATGCGATAGAAGTATTTCCTAAACGATGCTGGCAAATAGCCTCTAACACTGTTGCTTCTATAATCGTTGCGATTTGCTCATCTTGCTGAGCCTTCGTTTTCACTTGAATGACAATAGATAATGCATCGTTTAGCTCGCCCTTTAATAACAGTAAACGAGCATAAACGAGCTGCCAAAATGGTTGCTTCGTTTTTGTTGCCTGCAATAGCATCTCTGCATTTTGACTATCTCCATCAATTATAAAACAATAAGCTTGCATAATTTGAATGGAAGTTCGCCAATGTTTTTCCGAAACACCTTCTAATACTTGTGCTAGCATCGCACGTGCTGTAGTTGCTTGTTGTTGATGGGTGTAAATTTTTGCCTTTAATAAATACATCGGAATAAATAAACCAGGGTCTTGATGATGATGACCTAAACCGATGGCGATTTCAAGCTCCTTTTGAGCGTATTCTATTAAACTTCGTTCGTATAATGATTCAGCAGCAACCCCATAGCTAAAAGCTGTAACATTTGCAGTTTGTAACGATGTTTCTCGAAAAAGTTTACCAACGGCTTCGCCATCTTCCATTATTTGAAGTTTCCCTTTTGAGCCGATACTAGTACGAGACAGTTTGTATTCGAAAATATTATATGGAATCGGAACGTTATCCCAACGTGAGGGCGCAGGACCTTTCGCAAGCAAATTACGCATAATTTCTTCAACTACCTGTAAATTTCCACCAGAAGCGACAATTGCATATGCCTTAGCACTTTCATAAATATATGCCATCGCTCCATGTTCTTCTTGCTCCATCCAATGTTCTACATATTGTCTCATTTCAAGCTCCTCCATAAGGGAAGTAGCTATTTTGGTGTCCATTGTTGTAATAGAAGTTAGGAAGCCGATAACAAGCATTTCATACGAAACGACATAGTGAGCACTCCGAAGTTGTTGTAGCCAGCGCATAAATGTTGTTGTTTGCCCGGAAGCATAGAGCTGTACAAGATGTTCTGTTATCCATGAAGCGGCTTGTTCATATTGTTCATATTTAAGTGCTAGCTCAATTGCAGAAATATAATTTCCCTGATTGTTGTAAATAGAATGAGCAACTTCTTGGACAATTGATTGTACTTGCTGAACTGAATATTGTTTGTTTAGTTCTAATTGTAATGCTTCAGCAAATAAATGATGGTAGCGAAAAACAGGCTTTTTTGATTGCAGACGAATGATAAATAGACCTTTTGCTTCTAAATTTTCTAACAGTTCAAGGCTATTTGATTGCTTTGTTAGTTGGTCACATATAGTAGGTTCTAGCTCATGCAGTAGAGATGTTTGTATGAGAAATTTTTGTGTTGTAGGCGGAAGATTTTGAATAATTTCTTGCCATAGAAACTCAGAAATAAACGGCTGCGCTATATTATCGATTGGGTCTATTTGTTGTTCATTTGCCAAGCGCGTTAACAATAATCCAGCTACCCATCCTTCCGTTTTGTCTAAAACATTTTGTAAATGTTGTTGATTTAGTGGTGTTGCATGTTTGTAGGAAAAAAATTGCTTAGTTTCTTGCAACGTAAATCGTAAATGATCCGCATTAAATTCTTGTAGCCATTGTTTAACGCGCCACTTAGCAGTAGGGAGTGCAAGGGCTGTCCGAGTTGTAATATAAACATGTGCCTCAGAAGGTAAGTACTCTATAAATTGAGTCATAAGTTGATGAATTGCTGGATTATCAATTAGATGATAATCATCTAATACAATATGTATCGGTTTTGCTAAGGCATTAAGCTCTTCTAAAAATGAATTGATAAAAAATTCAAGTGTTGCTAGGTCTTGAGCATGCAACAGTGGTGCAAGTATTTGATCTATATTGCACTGATAAGCTTTGGCAACGGCATGCACAGCGTAAGTCCAAAAACGAATCGGATCATTTTCAGCAGCATCAAGTGATACCCAAGCCACAGTTTCCTTACTATTTTTGAACCAGCTACTTAGAACAGTTGTTTTTCCATAGCCTGCTGGTGCACGTAAAATCGTCACTTTTTTATAAGTATGAAGTCGTAAAAGATCAAATAATTGTCTTCGCTCAATTAAATCAGGTGCCTCGAGAGGAATCGTTAATTTAGAAGATAATAATGTAGTAGGCATCTTTTCTACCTCCTTTTCGAAATTTAGGATAATGATGTAATTTATTTTACTACAAGCTTCAGCATTATTACGAATGTTAATAGTCCTAACCATAACTCTGTTCGTTGACTTTTTCTATATATATAGTAGAAACATGGGACTTTATGCAAGTTAAAGCAATGTACTAACAAGTGAGTACTTTTGGCTTTTTATATATAGATTTGAAGTTTAATAAGGGAAATGGCTAATAATAAAAGTGAAAAATTTTTAATGTGGTTGATTTTTAAATAGAGATTTGAAAAGAATTGAAGATAAACATACAAAGTCGTTGAAAAAATAAAGAGTGGTTATTATTTTATAAATAAAAAAGAATACTGATTATTTAAAAAGTAATTTATTGAATATTTTCTAAGAAAGGGAAGGAAGAGGATACTATGAAAAAAACCTTTTACTTTTTTGCTAGAAACTTAATAATTTACCTAACTATAGTTGTATTAATCACTACAATTACATTAACTTTTGTACATGTTAAGTCATTTGCTATGCCTCTTTCAGAAGAAGATGTGGAAGATGATAGTTTTGTAATATTGGAAATTATTAAATTTACGGATAAGGAAGTAGTGTATAACACATTAGAAAATGGCGAACTTTTTTTATATGAGGAACAAATTGAAAATGAAGCTGTAACTACTAATAAATATAAAATAGATAATGTAGCTAAAGAACTTGTCGAAAATTTCATAACAATTATTGATATGAATGACGATGATAGTTTTGAAAGCCAGCAAAATATATTAAGTAAACAGATTATTTCAAAAACACCTGTGGATGTTTCGCCTGTTAACGAAATTAAGAATGATAAACTAGTATATACGACAAGTGCAACAGGTAAATGGGTGACAGCAAGATCGAGTGGATTTAATTATTCATATTATAAATACAGTAATGGAGGAGGAAAAGCCAGAGAACTATCCAATGAAAAAACAGTTAACACATACAATAAGCACTTTGATCAATTCACAAGAAATGTTGATAAGATAAGGAATTTTGAAACAAGTATTCTAAAGGATTTATTATTAGTAGGATTACTAGATCAGGCATTTAAATCAATCAAAAAGCCTACAGTTGCCAACGTCACCAATTTCTTGAGAAAATATTTAAAAAGCATACCTGGCATTTCAGTAATAGTTGCATCTGTTGAATATTTAATTCTTACTAATAAAACGTTAAACTCCTATAAAAAAATCCCTGGACCAGAACGTAATTGGAGATTTGGAAAATACGATGATTTTTCCAATGTACGGGTTTCATGAAAAATAAAGAAGAGATACATTTTATTTTAGTTATACTTATCATATTTGGAGTATTATCTTTTTCACTAATAGAAATTTTTCATCAAGTCCAAAATGGTTATATTCCTAGAGCGACTACCATTATATTATTCTTACTTGCAACTTTTACTTTATTCATTTTATTTTTTGAAAGGAACAAAAGATGAGATAATTTGATTTCCATAGCGAGGTTATTTTAACTTGTGTATTCAAAGAGGATAAGCAATACACAAGTATTTATTATATGCCGAAAACTCAATTTTTTAACAGAAAGCACTCCACAAAAGGTAGCATTTAAACTTGTATGGAGTGTTTTCCTTTTACTTAAATTGTAGAAAAAGCTACATTTTTAATTGTGTATTCACTAATAATCTATATTTAAAAAACAATTATTTAAGCAACTACCAATAAAAATGCATGAAAAGAAACACACTATCCTTACTAGTCGAATAAGATGTTGCTGTAAGTAAGGTAGAGGTAGGTGTTTATTATTGAAGAGCTGGATAGCTGTATTTTGTTTAGGAAGTACTATTGCTTTGGCTGGCTGTCAAGAAACATTAGAGAACGAACAAATTGACATTGACGATGTAAAGCAGCCAGTGACGTACACGGAGGACAAGGAGCAGGAAGCTGGACCTATAGTAGTTGAAATTGTTGATCCGCAATCTTTGGAAATCATCCACATCATATCACCACAGGAACTAGGCTATGAAACAGACCCTGAATCGTATAAAAAGAAAATTGAACAATTAGCACAACAATTAGCAAGGGGAACAGAAACAGTAGTTGGTTTAGATAAGCGCATGGTGCTCGACAAATTGGATGGCAATGGTCAGGTTATTAAAGGAAGTCCATTGGTGATTTTAAAAGAAAGTGAATTGGTTGAAAGGGTACTAGCTGCATCTGTAACGGGGGGCAAAGTAGAAATGCCACTGTATATTACTGAAAGTGGCTATTATCTAGAAGACATACCGTATTTAGAGGATGTTGTAGTAGCATCGTATACAACATACTTCAGCTCCTCAGATGTAGGAAGAAACAAAAATATCGAACTGTCAGCAAAGGCGATCAATAATGTCATTGTTGGGAGCGGGGATACTTTTTCTTTTAATACTGTTGTTGGACCGAGAGATGAAAAAAACGGCTATCAGCCCGCACCTGAAATTATTAATAAAAAACTTGTTATGGGCATCGGTGGGGGTATATGCCAAACTTCCTCAACGTTGTTCAATGCAGTCGATCAATTACCTATAAAATTCGTCGAGCGACATCATCATTCTTTAGATGTTGGCTACGTTCCAAAGGGTAGAGATGCAACGGTATCCTATGGCGGATTGGATTTTAGGTTTCAAAACACAAGTGATGTGCCTTTTTTAATTAAGGCAACGTACGGTAAAGATTTTCTTACTATTGAAATAAGAACATCCGAAAAATACAAAGAACTTATAAAAAGCTAGCCCCATAGTAAAAAAGAGGTTGATGTAAGACTAGCTCAAAAGTGTTGTTTTGGAGCAAATCAACCTTCTCTGTATTTCTGTTTTACTCTGAGACACTGAAGAAAGTGTCTTTTTTTTTCGAGCCCGAAGACATGAGAAATGTATTCATTGCTTAAATGATAGTTAATATTTCTGCTGGAGAAAATACTTTATAATCGGGCTTCTCTGATTGAACAACCTCAATTGCATCATATCCCCAACCAACCCAAATAATTGGAATTCCTACTTTTTTACAGGCAACAATATCACGCTGCTCATCTCCAACATATAACACGTCTGATTTTTTGATATTTGTTTCTTTTATATATTTTTTAATCACTTTATCTTTCCCAAAAATACGGCTAGAGCACAGTACTTCAGAAACATGATTAATATCATTTACCTTTAAAAACTCTGAAATATTGTCCTTCGAATTAGAAGAGATAATTGCGATTGTATAACCCTTGTTTTCAATTGCCTTTAATACATCTTTCATCCCCCGAAAAAGGTGAACATCTTTTATGGACTGTTGGTATAAACGATAAAATTGAGGGAGTATAATTGGTAGCTTGTGTAGTGGAAAGTTAAATAATTTACTGCGTTCGGTAATTGATATTTTTTTTAGTGAATCAATGTCCTCTAGTTGTACTTCTTTAAAATCGTATTCCTTTGCAATGGTGTTCCATACAGAGGCGAGTACAGCAGTGGAATCTGCAAGTGTACCATCAAAATCAAATATGATATGTTTCATTGTATCTATTCTCCTTTAAGATTTAACATCGTTATTTAGATGTATGTTTTATGTAAGTGTAATCATTCGTTCATGATGACATGAATACGGAAAAAAAGAAATAGATAACAAGTAATTTTTGTAGAACATCTAGTTGCTGAAAGTAGTCATGGCGCTGAAAAATACATAGTTGAGAAGAATGGAAAGTATTAAAAATTTAGAACACTAAATACACAGTGAAATCGTATTATCAGTACCGATGATATTATCAGTAATGATAATGTATATAAAAATAAAGCAATAAACAGGTGCAATTCCAAAAATTGTGTGTTATTGTTATCATTATCAGTAATGATAATGTGAGTTGAGAGGAGAAAATTACATGAAACTTCACTATGGATTAAATGAATTGGGAGATGTAGATTGGTTAGCAGTATTACAGATAGCATTACCGTTCATGGTGGTAGGTCTCATTCTTATCCTAATTGCACTATTTGATTTGTATAGGCATCGGAAGGAAAGGGCAAATGTTCTTTTGTGGACAATTGTTATTATATTTTTCAATACAATTGGACCCATTTTATATTTCACTATTGGACGAAAAGGAGCGAAGCTTAATGAAGTTAGAAATTAAAGGTGTAACAAAAAACTTTAAAACAAAGACAGCCGTTCATAACTTTTCTATGGTAGTTGACACTGGACAATGTGTAGGACTTATAGGCCCAAACGGTGCTGGAAAGTCTACGCTAATTAAAATTATTGCAGATATCTTATATGCGGATAAAGGCGAGGTACTGCTAGATGGGAAAAAAATTTCAAACATGAAAAGAGAGGTTGGCTATCTTCCTCAATACCCTGATTTCTTCCACTGGATGACTGCCAAAGAGACACTCTTTTTTATGGGACAGTTATCAGGTATAACTAAAGAAAAACTTATTGAGGAAGTACCTGCTATATTAACAAAAGTAGGATTAATAAACGAACAGAATGAGAAAGTTCAAACATTTTCTGGCGGAATGAAGCAGAGATTAGGCATTGCTCAAACGCTTTTACATAAACCATCTTTTATTGTTATGGATGAGCCTGTATCGGCATTAGATCCAATAGGAAGGAGAGAGGTTTTGAATTTAATTCAAGAAATTAAACATGAAACGACTATTTTATTATCAACGCATATTTTAGGCGATGCTGAAGAAATTTGTGAACGGTTTGTCATCATGAAACAAGGTGAGAAAATAATGGATACGACAATAGATAAATTATTAACTCATAATAGTGAAGAAGTTGTACATCTTGAAATAGCATCGGAAAATATGCTTTCTGTCCAAATAATTGAAAAACTTCCGTATGTAAAACATGTAGAAGCAAACGGAAAAAGAATGAAGGTAACGCTCGAAAATGTGCAGGAAAATAAAGATATGTTAATGCGTGACACTTTGGAAAACAAATTAGATATTGTTCGATTCGAAGTTGGAAGCAGTGAGACGTTAGAGGACATCTTTTTAAAAATGGTGGTGAGCGTATGACGCCTATATATGTTTTAACAAAAAAAGAATATGTACAAATGTTTCGTGATTTTAAAGTGATATGGTTACCGCTTGCTTTTATGTTTTTAGGGGCTACACAACCAGTAGTCACATATTATTTACCAACCATTTTAGCAGCACTTGGGGGAAATCAAGGCATTACGATTGATCCTTCGATGCTTCAGCAGGATGGAGCGCAAGTAATGGCTGCAACACTTGGATCCCAATTCGATCAGTTAGGGATTATGATTATAGTGATTGCAATGATGGGTATTATTCAGTCAGATAAAGCAAATGGGATGCTTGATTTTATTCTAACAAGACCTGTAAAAGTAGGGTCATACATCGGTGGAAAGCTTTTTTCTAATTTCTCATTTGTAGCTATTAGTGTGACATTTGGATATATTGTATCTTACGTTTATGTAAATTTTTTGTTTAATAATATTTCATTTCTAGATATGATACTAGCCATTGTTTTTTATCAATTATGGGTTCTTTTTATGATTTCTTTTACTTCGATGGTAAGTACTATTTTTAATGGACAGGGTGTTATCGCTTTAATTAGTATCGTTTGCTTGTTTATTTTTAAAATAATTAGTGGCTTACATCCAATAATTGATTTATTAAATCCTGCAGGCATGAGTCAACATGCAATGATGGTATTAATAACGGGTTCAGTCGATTCGCATTTATACGGCAATATGTTAATTACTTTCATATGGATTTCTTTAACCGTAACTATTTCGCACTATTGGATTTCAGAAAAGAAATATCATAAAGATTAATATACAAAGAGGGGGAACTTACTAGTCCAAAACCATTAGTTAGTGTGCTCTTTGGTTTACATTATTTGTTATCGTAATGATTGTTCATTTAGATGTGTATGCTTGGTAGCATAAAACAATGATATTAAAATTTTTAAAAAAATAGTGCCAGTCACTTTGAGTGACTGGCACTTTCTTGTGCGCTTACTTTTTCTCGTGTTTTAATTAAATAATAGGCATTAACAGATGATGCGATGGGGATAATGGCAGCTATGCCAATTCCCGCACAAAAAATGGTGATGAGCTCAGTGCTGAACACTTTAGAGTTGATGATTTCGCCAATCGAGTAGTTTAAATCTTTAAACCATATTAAAAGACCTAAATATCCACCAAAAAAAGCGAAAAATAGCGTATTTGTATCTGTTCCTAAAATATCTTTCCCAATGCTTAAGCCTGATGTGAATAATTTTTTTCTGCTAATGAGAGGGTTGTGGTGAAAAATTTCATGCATGGACGAAGCAATGGAAATGGCGACGTCTAAAATGGCTCCAATTGTACTCATAATAATTACAGAAGCGCCAATTTGAACAAAGTTAACACCAATATAAAGTGAAAAAATACTAATTTCCTCTGTAGATTCTTCTCCAAATCCTTGAATCATAGACTTCCCAGTGACAACCATAATAAAAAAGAGAAGTATCACAATCGTAATCATCGTCGAAATAAATGCGGTGATTGTTTTGCTGTTCTTTTCATTAATGTAAAATAGGCTAATCCAACTAATGATTGTGCAGGCAATAAACGTTAAAACAATGGGGCTGTTCTTAGGATTAGTCATTAAAAAAATCGTTACAAAGAGCACCCCAAAATTTAAAAATAGAGAAAGAAAAGAACGTACCCCTTTTTTTCCACCAATAACGATCATTAATATAAATAAAATGGCTGCTAGCCACACTAATACATTCATATCAATTTACCCTCTTTCGTTTAATGAAAAAAATAGTAGTATAAAGACTGATGGGGATTGTTAATACAACGCCAATACCACCTGCTAAAGCGCGAGCTAATTCTAATGAAAGATTCATGGAAAGTGTTAGCCCTAGCGTAGACGAATTTTTTAAATATAAAATAAGCATAGGAATGGAACCACATATATACACAAAAAACAAAATACTCGTAATTGTCCCCATCACATCTTTTCCAATATCGAGCCCTGAAACTTTTAATGCTTTATCAGAAATTGATGGATTTTGTTCATATAAAGCAAACATGGAAGAAGCCATGGTAATTGACACATCCATTACAGCTCCTAACGCCCCAATAAATAAACCAGCCATAAAAACCATACGATAAGGACGCGTTAGAAATTGCATTTCCTCGTATCGAAGGCCATTTTCAGATGTAATCCACAATACGAAAAAGCTAATAAGTAATGAAATGAAAGTTCCTAAAAGTGTTGCCAGCATTGCCGCGTAGGTTTTTTCATTTAAACCATTTATGAGTATCAACGAAACAACAGTAAATAGCAGAACACATACACCGCTAACGAACAACAAGCTGACGTTAGCATGCTTTACATATAAATCCAATGCAAATGATAATATAAGTGCATTAACAATCAAACTAACTATGGAAAATAGCCCCTGTCTTTTACCAACAATTAATAAGGCGAATATAAAAATCCATGCAACTATTAATACGTATTGATCGCGTTTTACGTCTAAAATTGAACCTGATAATTGCCCTTTTTGAGCATTGTCTTCCTTTATGGAAACGAACAGTTTGTTTCCGACCTTGTATTCATGATCAAAAGCACCAGAGGAAGAATACTCATTTGTAAAATATATAAGTTGTCCTTTGTCCTCTCCATTTTTCACTAATGCAGTTATTTGCTGCGTAAATAACTGATCGTCATTACTATACATATCCGATACAGGTGTTGAATCTTCCAACTCTGTTTTTATCACTTCTGCAATTGGCCGCTCATAAAAGGATTCATTGTGAGAAACAAATAAAAAGGAAGCCACAAAGCACAGTACTTATAGGATATAGAATAATATCCGTTTTTTATTAGAAATAATAGTAAACAATAAAAAAACCTCCAATGAGGGGAATTTGACTATGTTCGTAGCAAGTGAAGTGTCCGTTGTACAGAAGCTGCGTTGAACAATGACTCACAATAACATTCCTATTTTTCTATGTCAAGGCTGGTCAAAAGTAGTCACGTAGGAAGTAACGCTCTTTACCAATTAAGGTTTCCTTTTATGATAAAGGAGCATGCCGTCTATGATGGTTTGCCTGTGCTTTCCATTGAATATTTAGTTTTAAATTTTGCAGGTATCATTTTTAGTCATCGTACTGAATATGTAAAAACATTCAGATGATTGTTGTTGTCTGTCTGTTATGAATCTGGGAGGGGAGTGACAAGCTATACAAAAAATGTGTCCGTGTTATAGGAATGGCGTACATTAAACATTCATCATTATGCGAATACTAGATAACATAAAGTTGTCCCGCCACTGTCTCTTTTAAAAGGAGTGAGGTTGCCGAAGGAGGATTTAGAAAAGAAAAAGGACGATAACCACAATCATTTCACAATCGGGATAACGTCCTGTTTTTGTTTTAGCGTATAGATTTTGTTGAAGATTTACTTTGTGTAGAAGAGCTGAGAAGTTGTATTTGCTCTTCTAGTACTGTACTTGCGTTTTGTAAAAACTGTGAAATGAGAGCAAGCTCTTCTTGCTTGTAAGATGAAGCTAGTTGAAGCATGGCTTGGTGAAGCGACTCATAGGTATGGCGGATTTCTTCTCTCGATTCATATTCTGGGACTATAATGACCCTGCGACGATCATTAGGATCATTTTCTCTACGCACGTAACCGATTTTTTCAAGGCGGTCAACTAATGCCGTAATGCTGCCTGTAGCAAGGCCCGTTTTTTTTGAAAGCTCTCCAGCAGTAATGGGACCGGTTTCACGTAAAATATCCAAAGAAATAAAATCATTATTGTATAGCCCAAGAGATGCAGCCACATTTTGCTGGTGTAATATTGTGCGAGTACCTAGCCCGCGCATAAGTGAAGTGAAATGTTCACGTGGATCAGTCATTTGATTTTCTTGATTGCTTGACAAAAGATAAGCCTCCTTTTAGACTATTAATATCTTGACGGTCGAGATATTAGATAGTCAAGATATTTGATGGGTGTGTAATTGTTTACGTGTTCATTCTAGCGAAGGTATTAATAATTTGTAAAGGGGTTTCTAGATGGAAGCATCGAAAAGTAATAGTAATACAAAGTTGGTTGTGGCAGGTTTACTTCTTGCCATTTTTATGTCAGCAATTGACAATACAATTGTTGCGACTGCAATGGGAACAATCGTATCGCAACTTGGAGGCATGGATAAATTTGTTTGGGTTACTTCTGCTTATATGGTAACAACAATGGCTGGCATGCCTATTTTTGGTAAGTTATCCGATATGTATGGAAGAAAAAGATTTTTTATTTTTGGTCTAGGTGTGTTTTTACTTGGTTCGGCTCTTTGCGGTTTCGCTCATACAATTGAGCAACTTAGCATTTTTCGCGCGATTCAAGGGATTGGTGCAGGTGCGCTAATGCCAATCGCATTTACAATTGTATTTGACATCTTTCCACCAGAAAAACGGGGGAAAATGGTAGGGCTACTCGGCGCTGTATTCGGTATCGCAAGTGTCGTAGGACCACTTCTCGGTGCTTATATTACAGCCCATTTTGGTTGGGAATGGGTTTTTTATATTAACCTGCCAATCGGTATCGTTTCATTAATGTTAATTATAAAAAATTACAAGGAATCTCCGATGCTTACAAAGCAGAAAATCGATTGGTGGGGAGCGGCGACACTTGTATTGGCTGTTATCAGTCTTATGTTTGCATTGGAGCTAGGAGGTAAACAGTTCGATTGGAATTCAGCACCGATAATTTCATTATTTATCAGTTTTGCTGTGTTCTTTATTGTGTTCTTTTTTGTAGAGCTGAAAGCAGAAGAACCAATACTTCCTTTCTTCTTATTTAAACGTCGTTTATTTGCCTCTTCGCAAATGTTAGCTTTCTTATATGGCGGTACTTTTATTATTTTAACAGTATATATACCGATTTATGTGCAGGCTGTATATGGTGCTTCCGCTACGAATGCAGGGCTAATTCTGATGCCAATGATGTTGGGGTCCGTGGCAGGAAGTGCTTTTGGTGGTATTTTCTTAACGAAAATAAGCTATCGAAACTTAATGGTTATTTCAGTTATATCTTATTTTGTAGGTATGTTTTTACTAAGTACACTTACACCAGATACGGCTCGAATACTTCTTACGCTGTATATGATTCTCGTAGGCTTTGGCATGGGCTTCTCCTTCTCATTACTACCGACCGCTTCACAGCATAATTTAGATGCTCGTTATCGGGGTACGGCGAATTCAACCAATTCGTTTCTGCGTACGCTAGGTATGACGATGGGGATTACAATTTTTGGAACAATTCAAAACAATGTATTTGCTAGTAAGCTAACGGAAGGTTTTAAAAATATGGGGCAAGGCTCAAATTCTGCAATGTTTGATGTTGGCGATATGAGAGAAATTTTTGAACCTAGTGTACGCGAGAATATCCCTGCAAACATTCTTGATATTATTGTGAATGCTATGTCTAACTCTGTTACACATGTATTTCTTCTTGCGCTCATTCCTATTGTTATTGCAGCCATTTTCGTTTTCATGATGGGGAACTCCCGAGTGATTGTTACAGCTGAAAAAGACAACAGGGAAAACTAAATAAAATATAGTAAGAATTTAAGCTATTGATGATACTAATAAGTCGTACGATGTTCAGGAGGACAATGATGAAAGAGACTATTTTTATTAAAGGTGCTTGGGAAAATAATTTGAAGAAAGTGTCGCTTTCCATACCTAAATATAAGCTAGTAGTGCTGACTGGACCGTCTGGCTCAGGGAAATCAACGTTAGCTATGGATACACTTCAGCGGGAATGCCAGAGACAGTATTTAGATTCTATGGGAATGATGGCTAATGCGATTAGCAAGCCTAAGGTTGAGTTTATTCGAGGACTGTCACCGTCAATCAGTGTTGGGCAGCATGTTACGAATCGAAATCCACGTTCAACGGTAGGAACAGTAACAGAAATTTATAAGTATATCCGTTTTATCTTTGCCAGATTTGGTGAACAAGTTTGTACTTCATGTCATGTAAGTATTCCTGCTTCTTTTGAACCAACTGAAGCGTTCGTAGAGGAAGATGAGGAAACAGATAATCAAATCATTAGTTGTCCAAATTGTCATGAACAGCAAGCGAAGTTAGGTATGTTACATTTTTCTTTTAACAAGCCAGAAGGTGCTTGTGAAACTTGTAGCGGTCTTGGTCATGTGGCGAGTATAAATGAGGCGATGGTTTTTAATCCTGAGCTTAGCTTACGCGAAGGAGGCGTAGCATCCCTTAAGGGGGTCCATCGTGACATTCAAATGCGTATTTTAGTGGCAGCAGGAAAGCATTATGGCTTTGAATTTGACCCTAATCTACCATTAAAAGATTACGATGATGTTCAGCGAGATTTATTATATTATGGTGTCGAGAGCGAGGAATTTAAACGTCACTATCCAAATAGTAAACCGGCCGCAGGAACAAAGTTTGAAGGAGTCATACCGAGCTTATGGAGACGTTATAAGGAGAAAGAGGGAGAATCAGGAGCTAAAGAAAAAGAAGGAGGTTTCTTTCATGAACAACTTTGCCCAGATTGCCTTGGTGCACGCTTAAAGAAAGAAGTGCGTCAAGTTAAGGTAGCGGACGCAACAATTTCGGACGTATCAGAGTGGTCACTTGAAGATGTATTGCAATGGACGAATAGCTTGCAGACGACGTTCCCTGAAGCAAGTCATCATTTATTGGTGCCTATTATCGAGGATATGTTAACAACACTTCAGCGGCTTATCGATGTTGGACTTGGGTACCTTTCATTAAACCGTAAGACGGTATCATTGTCAGGAGGAGAAACACAACGTTTACGACTTGCTACCATACTTGGTTCCGCTTTAACTGGCGTTCTGTATATTTTGGATGAACCGACAACTGGTCTTCATGCAAAGGATACAGCAGGTCTCATTCGAGTGCTTCAGGAATTACGTGATTTAGGTAATACTGTACTAGTTATCGAGCATGATGTTGAGATGATGCGTGCTGCAGATCATATCATTGATATCGGTCCTGGTGCGGGAATACATGGTGGTACTGTTGTAGGTGAAGGCAGTCTGGATGATTTAATGTCAAATGGGCAATCAGTGACTGGAGCTTATCTAGTAGAAGAATGTTCCCCTTCTCCTGTTCGAGTTCGTAGGGAGGGAAATGGACAACATATCACTATTCAACAAGCAAAACTTCGAAATGTCGACATCCCTACTGTTTCTATTCCATTGGGCTGTCTCGTGTCAGTAACAGGCGTTTCAGGTTCGGGGAAATCCACGCTTGTTTTCGACATTCTTGCGCAAGGAAAATCGAAAAACCTTGTCCAAACTGGATGTAAGGAAATTAGTGGGTTAGAACATATCGAAAATATCGTTATTTTTGACCAATCGCCAATGGGAAGAGTACAGCGCTCTAATGTCGCTACCTATACGGATGTCTTTACGCACCTCCGCAAATTGTTTGCAGGATTACCAGAAGCAAAAGAGAGAGAATTAACTTCAAAGCATTTCTCATTTAACTCTCCGGGTGGACGATGTGAAACATGCCAAGGCTTAGGTGTATTATCAGTAGATATGGACTTCCTAGCAGATATAGAAGTGACATGTACAAACTGCAAAGGTAAAAGATTTACTGACGAAGTGTTGCAAGTAAAATATGAAGGGTACTCCATTTCAGATTTGCTAAATATGTCTGTAGAGGAGAGCTTACCAATTTTGAAATCGGAAACAAAGATTTCTCGCATGATTGAAATGCTATGTGAGGTAGGGTTGGGTTATCTTCAATGGGGACAATCGGTCAAAACTTTATCTGGCGGTGAAGGACAGCGTATTAGGCTGGCAAACGAATTAAGTAAAGCATCCAAAAGCCACACGCTTTATTTATTGGACGAACCTACGACGGGTCTTCATCCATCTGATATAAAACTGCTGCATGCTTTATTAAACAGACTTGTGTGTGCGGGCAATACCGTTATTGTCGTCGAGCATAGTCTAGAATTAATCCGTGAATCTGATTGGGTTATCGATATTGGACCTGAAGGAGGAGCCGCAGGTGGAAAGCTTGTAGCGGAAGGAACGCCAGAGCAAGTGGCAAAAGTATTGGATTCCTATACGGGGATGTTTCTGAAAGAAGTACTTGCCTAAACGTTCTAATTACATTTAGTAAAAAGAGAATACGCTCTTTTAGTTAAGATGAAGGCCACTGTACGACCTTCTACTAAAAGAGTGTATTTATTTATGAATCCTTCAAAATTCCATTCGACGTTACTAATTTTAAAGTATCCTAAAAGTCACTAGCTCCTTAATACGCTCAATTGTTGGCTGGTTGTTTTAATTTGCACATTTGGATTGTGCCAAGGCAATTAAACTACACAAAATAGCCATTAAAAAATTTTAAGTAGATAATGTATTAAAATAATGTTATCGTATGAAGTAACTAAATAAACATATCCTTCAGGGTAGGGTGAAATTCCCAATCGGCGGTGATGAAGTAATTCAAAGTCCGTGAGCGCAAGCTGATTTGGTGCAAATCCAAAACCGACAGTTACAGTCTGGATGGGAGAAGGGTAAACGTATAAGCTTTTTAAATTCGTATGAGTTTAAAGGGTCTATTTGGCTACGCTTATATAGATTGCTACTTCCCATCGACTTCGTTGGGGAGTTTTTTATTTAGTTAACAATTTAATAAGTATCTGTTCTTCGGGGTAGGGTGAAATTCCCAATCGGCGGTGATGAAGCAATTCAAAGTCCGTGAGCGCAAGCTGATTTGGTGCAAATCCAAAACCGACAGTTATAGTCTGGATGGGAGAAGAACAATGAGATGGTAGCCTGTGGAGAATATCATATCCACTAGGTTTATTTCGTGACGTCTTATTTATTAGAACTCCCAAACCCCTTTGTTAAAAAGGGGTTTTTTGTTTAGCTCGTTTAGGCAATTACAAGTCGAAATAAAAATTGGAAAGTTGGTGGAAAAATGTTTACAGGTATTATTGAGGATATTGGTACAGTAAAAACCTTGCAAAACGATAGGCAAAGTATGAAAATAACTGTTACTTCGCCAAAGATAGTATCTGATGTGAAGCTAGGAGATAGTATAGCTGTTAATGGCGTATGTTTGACAGTCACACAATATAATGAGCAGGAATTAACAATGGACGTAATGCCTGAAACAGTGAAAGCGACAAATTTGCAGCAACTGGTCGTTGGGAATGCTGTAAATTTAGAGCGAGCGATGCCTGCAAACGGGCGTTTTGGCGGTCATTTTGTTTCAGGTCATGTTGACGGTGTGGGGAAAATTTTACGCAAACGTCCAATGGCCAATGCAGTCTACATCGATATAGCACTGTCAGAACAATTAACGAGCTATTGTATTCCTAAAGGTTCAATCACAATTGATGGAACAAGCTTAACGCTCTTCTATGTGGATAAAAACAGTGTTACCGTATCTCTTATTCCGCACACATACGAGGAAACAGTACTAGGAATAAAAAATGTTGGGGCATTAGTCAACATAGAAACCGATTTGATTGGCAAATACATTATGCATCAGCTCCACCGTGGTCAGCAAACATCGGCCATTACGAAAGATTACTTAGCAAAGCATGGCTTTTAGCCTGTTTAGAAAGTATAGAACGGACAATAAATGAAAGTTTATTAGGAGGTGGCAATTTTGCTACATTCAATTGAAGAAGCAATTGCAGATTTAAAACAAGGCAAAATGATTGTTGTCGTGGACGATGAAGACCGTGAAAATGAAGGGGATTTACTTGCCCTTGCAGAGTTTATGACACCAGAAACGATAAACTTTATGGCTACATATGGAAGAGGGCTTATTTGTACGCCGATTTCACAGCAGCTTGCACAACAATTAGCATTGCCTCCAATGGTCGTAAATAATACAGACAATCATCAAACGGCATTTACCGTAAGTATTGATTATATAGATACAAAAACAGGTATTAGCGCCTATGAACGTGCATTGACGATTCAGAAAATGCTAGCGTCACAAGCGCAAGCGACTGATTTTCGTAGACCTGGTCATGTATTTCCCCTGATAGCAAAGGAAAATGGTGTGTTAGAACGCAGAGGACATACTGAGGCTACTATCGATTTAGCGAAGCTTTGCCAAAGCATACAAGCGGGCGTAATTTGTGAAATTATGGGGGATGATGGTGAAATGTTACGCTTCGATGATTTAGTTAAATATGCAAAAAAACACCAATTAAAAATGATATCGATTGATGCATTAGCAGCATATCGCCGTCAACAAATCCAAGGAAAAAATTCACTTACAGTGTAAAAGAGGAGAATTCATTATGGGAAAAACATTTGAAGCACAATTGATCGGCAATGATTTAAAAATAGCGGTAGTAGTTGGTCGATTCAATGAATTTATTACAAGTAAATTATTAAGTGGCGCATTAGATGGCTTAAAGCGTCACGGTGTAGACGAAGAGTTAATTGATGTTGCGTGGGTACCAGGTGCATTCGAAATTCCATTTATCGCAAAACAATTAGCTGAAACAAAAAAATATGATGCCATTATTGGTTTAGGTACAGTTATTCGTGGCTCTACAACACATTATGATTATGTTTGTAACGAATCAGCAAAAGGCATAGCAAATGTGTCTCTTGCTACAAATGTACCAGTTATTTTTGGTGTTGTCACAACCGAAAATATTGAACAGGCAGTGGAACGAGCTGGAACAAAATCAGGGAATAAAGGCTATGATGCAGCAATCTCAGCTATTGAAATGGCGAACTTACAGAAACTAATTAGTTAAAATGATTGAAATTCCGATGTATTAAAATTTCCATGAAAGATCACGTGTATATTGCATAATTTATTGGGCATTGGGAAATATATGTTTATGGAATTTTAGTATGAATCTAGTGAGTGGGAGATGAGGAATATTCAATCATTGAAACAAGAATTCGAATTAAAAACGTTAAAAGAACTATTTAAACTCTCTGCTGACGTAAAATTTCAATCCTATTCCTTTCACCAACATAACGTACATTTTATTACATGTGATGCGATGTTCGATCCGTTTTTATTGAATAAGGTTATTATAGATCGAGTTGAAGCTTTTTTCGAGGATGCCTCACCAACATCACTAGAAGATCAGCTAAAACATAAATTACACATTCCAAATTTCCAAAAAATATCAAATACAGATGATGCTATTCGTCGTGTGTTTTCGGGTTATGCATTACTTTACTTTGAAGAGGAGAAAATTTTATTTTCAAGTAAAATTGCTAAAAAGCCGAATCGAGTGCCTTCAGAAACAGCAGAAGAAGTAATTATAAAAGGGCCGAGAGACAATTTTATAGAAGATGTATTTATTAATATTGCTTTAATTCGTAAGCGACTACCAACTAAATCATTTTGTGTAGAGACGATGGAAATTGGCAAGCGGTCTCAAACAACAGTCGCTGTTCTCTATATGGACGACATTACAGATAAAACTATGGTGGATGAAATTAGAAAGCAATTACGTAAAGTAGATACAGATGTTGTGTTTAGTGGCGACATATTGATGGAGAGAGTAGAAAATACAGCAAAGATTTTGCCACATCATGATTATACTGGTCGGCCTGATTTTGCAATACAAGCATTAAGTAGAGGCCGTATTATTATTTTAGTTGATGGGGTATCCTATGCGATTATTACCCCACCTAATATTTTTTTACTCTTTAAATCGGGGGAGGATAATGAATATCCTGTTTTTGTAAGCTCTCTTGAGCGCCTCCTGCGAATTGTAGGTATATTAATAAGTATGCTTGCACCAGGTTTTTGGTTGGCTTTATCGACCTACCATCAGGAGCAATTGCCAATACTAGTTTTAGCAACCATTGTGCAATCAAGAACAGGACTGCCTTTTCCTACTTTATTGGAAATATTACTTATGTTATTTATGTTTGAAATATTCCGCGAGGCAAGTCTCCGCTTACCATCTCTATTGAGTGGAACCATGAGTGTTGTGGGTGGTTTAATTATTGGAGATGCAGCAATCAAGGCAGGTATTACCAGTCCATCAATGATTGTCGTAATTGCCATTTCCAGTATTTCGGCATATACACTAGTTAATCAATCGTTTGTAACTGCCATGAGTATTTTCCGCTTATTTGTTATCTTTATGGCTGCTTTTTTTGGCTTATTTGGTTTCTTCATGGCCGTGTTCTTCATTCTTGTTTATGTGGCAAATATACGTGTATTAAGTGTTCCATACTTAAATATTGCCGCCAATTTAAGTTGGCCTGATTTTAAAAAATCATTAATACGTCTTGCTCCAAATGGAAATAGTAAAAGGCCTGCATTTTTACAAACACAAGATAAAACTCGTTCATCTTCGAGGAAAAATTAACGATAATTTTTTAGCACAACCCAAAAGGCGCAAACTACGCTCAAACGTAAGTTTTGCGTCTTTTGTGTTGCGTGTATCTAACTGAGCTACATTCCCATTATTTTTGATTTACACTAAACAATTAAATGAAGTTATTTTCGTGCTTTGCTTGTAAAAACGCTTGGATTGGACAAAATACTTAATGAAGAGTATGGATTAGATTTACGTATCTATATTTTTCTAGACCAATCACAAGGGGTGGATAGTTATGCCGAATGTTCAAGTAAGCTGTGCTGTATCAAATTGTGTTTTCCATGCCAAAGGTAATTTTTGTGGTGCAGAAAAGATAGCAATCGATATGGATAAACGTATCGATAACAAACATGATGCAGAGTTTGCTTCTGATTTTGAGTTGTCGATGTCTAAAGAGGCGGCAAGTCAATCATCAGATACGTGTTGTAAAACATTCAAATCTAAAGCAAAAGAAAAGCTCTAGATGATGGGTATAGGTTGTTTAAATTATTGTAAATAGAGAATTAAAGGCAATATTTAAATAATTTATCTTTACCTTATAATTAATGAATTGGTCACTTTGAAAGTTGTCTTCTTCTAAGGAAGACAACTTTTTTTATTTCGATAGCGATGCCTCTTGACCTTCCAGTTACTTGAAGGATTACGATAATAGGAACATCCGATTGGAGTATAGGAGGTATGCAAATTGAAAAAATACGAAGAATTAGAAGTGCATGTCGTTTCATTAATAGGAGATGCTTATGATATAGGTCTCCAACAATGTAAGGAAATACAAGAATCTGCTCATTTAGCGCAGGAGGAACTACTGCTTGCTTTATCAACTAATTGTAATGCACAAAAGGCTCAAGAGGAATTACAGGTTGTTTTGCCAAATCTTTTGGAGGAGATAAAAGGCTTAGCTTCGGGGTTAAATCTGCCATATGAATCCATTATCAAAATGTATAGTGGATATAATATGACATTTCCAGAAATGGGATGTACGTCGTTTGCGCTTGATGAGTTTTATGTGAGAAATTATGATTTTAGCCCTTCTTTATATGATGCAAGACTCGTTTTTTCTAATCCATCAGAAGGGTATGCAAGTGTTGGATTTAGCCAGCAAATAATTGGTAGGCTAGATGGAATGAATGAAAAAGGGCTCGTTGTAGGACTTCACTTTGTAAATAATCAATGGGAAGGAGAGGGCTTTCTTGCCTCAACGATTGTTCGAATATTACTGGAAAAGTGTAAAAATATTGAGGAAGCTATTTCACAACTAAAAAAAATCCCTCATCGTTATTGCTACAACTACTCTATGACAGATACAAGTGGGAAAATGGTTGTGGTAGAGGCTACCCCAACGGAGCAAATTGTTTGTGCAGAACATTTATTTTCTTGTACAAATCATTTTGAATCGCAAAAATTGAAAGAGAAAAATAAAGCATATATTGAAAATTCGATACAACGCAAGCACGATATCAATCGCTTTATAGCAAATGCATGCCCAACTGCTTTATCTGCTTTTTATCATTTTAATGATGGAAATTCACCACTATTTTTTAAACAATATAAACAATACTTTGGTACATTACACACAGTCGTATACTCACCAAATCAACTTGAAGTCATTGTGGGGATTGGCGAAAATAGCGAACCACATACGTTTTCACTACATCAATTTATTAGGGGTAACCTTCTTCTTCCGACAACGATAAAAGGAAAAATACTTCTGGCTATCTAATTCGCCATGCTTAGTTTATAATTTAATAGAATAATAGGGGGGAATGGCATAACTTTTGTTGGGCTATTCTCCCTTCGTTTTATTGCTATTTCGACTTTCGAAAGAAAAATTATTTTTTATAATATAATAATTTAAAATTGTATTAAAAAATAGACTTATATAAAAGTTATATTTTTAAGGATTTTTTTAAAAACAATTATGAAAAAACGAAAATTACTATAGTATAATATTATTGCAGTTATCGTATAATTATTTGTTACAGTAGTAAATTCATATATGTTAATTATTTAATACAGTAGATGAGGAAGTACCAGTTTGTATGAAAAAACGAAAAATTAAACTTATATTAGTATTAGCGACAGTATTATTATCACTGTTCACAAGCTTAAATGTAGTCACTTCTTATGTGAAGATGAAAAAAACTGTAGAAGAGTCCATTGCTAACCAAAGTTTGGAAGCGGCAATATCTATTGCATCATCAATCGATATCAAGCAGTATGAGCAATTTTTAAATAATCCTGTGGAAAGCAAAGATTATTGGGAATTAAGAAGCTACTTAAATGATGCAAGAGAAAAACTGGGTGCTTTATTTGTGTATACATTAGAAATTGATAATCCTAAAGTGTCTAAAGCGTTGATTGCTGGTGTGCCAGATCACTACACAGAAGGGTTTGAAATAGGACAAATTTGCACTGTGCCTGAAAAGCAAATTAAGCAAGCATATCAAGGATCTACGTATGTTACGAATGTAATTGAGGATCCTAATCATGGTGATTATCTTTCTGTAGGAGCTCCTATTAAGAATGAAAATGGACAAATTATTGGCTATCTCGGCATTGATATAGGTGCTGATAAAGTTAATGGCATTAAAGGTAAAGTTCTAGAAAATAATTTACTTATGTTTATTTACAATGGACTGTTTATTTTAATCGTTATTGCTTCTTTCTTCTTTTTACAAAGATGGTATCAAAAAGAAGTAACAAAAGAAGTAGGTGTAACTGAAGATACATATCAAGCTGAAATAAAAGCGTTAATTACCTCTGTATCTTCATTGCGACATGACTTTACTAACCATATACAAGTTTTACATGGGCTTCTGCAATTAGGGGAGCAAGAGCAAGCAAAGCAATATTTATCATCATTATCTAAAGATGTACAGGCCATTAAATCACTAAAATTAAATATTAATCATCCTGGGCTTTCCATCTTGTTGCAAACGAAAAAGCTTGCAGCCCAAAATCATAATATTGAGATGGATATATCCGTTTCACAAAATGCTTTTAATAAGATTAAAACAACGGATCTAATTAAGTTACTATCGAATTTAATCGATAACGCCATTGATGCCACAACCGAATTGCCAGAGAATGAACGTAAAATGACCATTTGTTGTCACGCCGATGAAATGAAGTATGTTTTTGAAATTATAAATACAGGACCGGCAATATCTGAGCCGGCTCAAATATATAAACAAGGCTTTACAACAAAAAAACCTGAATTCGGTAAAATTAGAGGGCAAGGGTTATTTATCGTGAAAGAAGTTGTCAAAAAATATAATGGTAACATCTCTATACAATCGACATCAGAATTAGAAACGACAGCGACTGTAATTATCCCTTTAAAGTAAAATGAAGTAGTGCAGATAAGTGCATGTGATGCAAGAATA
The DNA here is from genome assembly GCF_015999545.1 of Lysinibacillus sp. JNUCC-52. Taxonomy (NCBI): domain Bacteria; kingdom Bacillati; phylum Bacillota; class Bacilli; order Caryophanales; family Bacillaceae; genus Lysinibacillus; species Lysinibacillus sp. JNUCC-52. Next base: position 1,066,005 of record NZ_CP065546.1, on the reverse strand, counting down.
GAGCCTCATAAACATCTGGTTTAGCTCCCTATATAAAGTAGGGGGCTTTTTGTTTTGGAGTAAATTTACAGGTTACGAATATTCTCATGTAATGAACTATGTAAGTCATATATTAGCAGTAAATCTTTAACGTAGGATAGGAGGAAAAGAAGTTGGAACAGCCAATTCTTAATTTACTGAGAGCAGGAGGCTACAATTTATATGTGAGACATGGAGAAGCAACAGTTGGTAAAGACCAGCCATATTTTAATTTTCAATACTGTTATACGCAACGAAATTTATCAGATTACGGTCGGAGAGAAGCCGTTTACTTTGGACAAATGCTTCGTTATTGGCAAATCCCAATTAATTCGCCCATTATTGCTAGCCCAATGTGTAGAACAGTTGAGACAGCGCAGCTTGCATTTCCAGCAATGTATATTCAAATTAATCCTTTTTGGTTTGAAATTAATAAACTAGGAGGGAATATATCCTCTATAGAGCAGCAGCAAATTTTGAAGAATAGCCAATCTCAACTAGAAAAAATACCGCCCCATGGCACAAATCAAGTTATTATAGCGCATAGCTTTCCAAGTGGGATTGGACTAGGGAAAATTTCGAATATGGGAATGGTTATTGTAAAGCCTAAAGGTGAAGGGAACGGCTATGAAATTGTAAAACAGATCCCATTAGCCGATTTAGCGACTTTAGGAAATCCTCTTTATAAATAGGTAGTGAAAAATTTATGTATTCAACATAAAAAGATTATATATACGCCTGAATTTTTGGAAAGGTTTTTACTAGCTCCTTGCTTTTTTTATAAAATGAAGGTAAATAAGTGAATTTAAAAATAGGTGGTTGATAAAATATGAAACGAGAGGGAATTGTTAAATGGTTTAAAGAAGAAAAGGGGTATGGTCGTATAATGCTGAATGGTGAAGATGGAAATCATGTTTTTGTTCACTTTAGCTCGATTTTATCAAATAAAGAACAATTTCCTGACGGCTATAGATTTCTTAAACAAGGGCAAAAAGTGTCCTTTGATTTAATTGAAAAGCCCAATTCTACTGATCAAAAGCAAGTTGCTGAAAATGTTGAAATCCTGTTTGATGAAAAGGGAATTAGTAATAAATAAAAAAGCGTTCATCCACAAACCGGATGAACGTTTTTTCTGTAAGGATTTTTCTAAAATGGCATTTAGTCAGTACTCGCATTTGAAACGTTCAGTTAACGTGGTAACAAATCTTTATATTCTTTCCTTATCGAATCCAACATTTCTAATTTCATCATTGATTGTTCAGCCGTTTCTTTACCGACAGCGATAATAATATTTTCGATAAGAAATGTTGGTGCCATCATAGAATGGAACTCCCAAAGTTCGCCGCGACTTGCAAATAGTAGTAGATCTGCGAGCATATTGAAATCCGATACTATGCTATCCGTCATAACGATAGATTTCATATTAAGTTTTTTTGCATGTTCGAGTAAAACACGAGATTCGGGATGGAGCTTCACAAACCCAAACATGAATAATACGTCCCCATAGCCGAAATGCAACATAGATTCATATATTTCGTGTCCGCTTTTTGGCAACACCTGAATATTGAATCCAAAGCGAGATAATCGATAATTTAATAAGTTTCCTAAACCTTCTGATGGGCCTGGGCTATAAATATAAATTGTTTTCGCCTTGACGATGGACTGTACCGCTTTCTGAAAATCTTCAGCATTATATTGAGCTAGTGTGAGCTCTAAATGCTTTACACTCATTGTCATCATTTGCGCATGTATAGTTGTTGAACTAACTTGTTCCATAATATTACCTAACTTGTTTGCAGGTGAAATATCCATCGTTTCTTTATAGTTGTTTTTATAATCTTTAAAGTTTTTAAAGCCTATTTTACGCCAAAAACGTGAAACAGTAGCATTGCTTATTTGTAGTGACTTGGCAATTTCATCTTCCGTATACGTTAATACGGTCATACCCATTTTTGCAATAAAATCTGCGATTGTCTTTTCATTTGGTGTTAAATGTTGATCCTCAAAAAGTTTTTGCTCCATTTTACGCCTCCAATCTTTCTTCCATTTAAACATATTTTCTTTGAAATGAAAATTATTTTTCATAATAAATAAAATTGAAAAAATATTTACATAACCTTTGCAATGGATCCATATTCCGTTAACAGTACTCCTATATATTGGGATTATTAATAGAAGGAGGTAGAAAAAATGTCAATTCAGCGCCCGTATCAATTAACGCAATCACAAAAAATGATGGTATTCGTGTTATCAATGTCACTTTACGGCTTATCAAACATGTTTACAGAATTAATTCCCTCACTACAATTAGGGTTTATTGAGTTATCTGTAGAATATTTTGCTTTTATTCCATTAACGTTGTGTATTTTGTTCCATCCTTTTTATGCTGCGATTGGAGCTTCACTTGGGGAAATTATATTTGGTGAATTAATGCTCGGACAATTTGGTGGTATTGGAGAAGTAGAAAAATTTATTACCTTTTCGTTAGGTATGTATATTGCAGGCGTTTTAGTGCGTAATCCTTTAAACCGTAGACAAGTTACATTTGCCGTCATGGCGGGGCTTCTAGTCCATCACTTATTAGGTACGATTGTAGATATTGGGAAAGTATGGGTTGGTGTAGATGAATTTGAGGCTGTTTCAGGTTTAGCAGAAAGTATCGTCATTATTGAAGGTGTCTCACTTTTAAATGACCTTTTATTCTCAGGGATTTTATTCGCACTATTACCAACTTTATATTTGGTACCGCGCTTGTATGGCAAAATTGAACCGTTGCTAGGGATGAAACCTCGTAACAAAAATATGACCTATACAATAGGAGCCATTGTGACACCTAAATTAGTCGTTGTCTCCGTCATTCTTGCTGTTACTGCTATAATTGCCGAATTTTTATCTGAAACAGAGTGGGCATTTGGTGAATGGGAGCCTGACTTTTTAGCTACTTTCGGTAATTGGTTTATTTGGGTACCAATTGCTTTGTCCATATTTGTAACATTCTTTGTCGTTGCCATAATGCGTTCTAAATCAAAACGTAATACAAAGGAGCTTGAAAACCTTGGTTAAGCCTATTATTCAAGTTGAAGATGTGTCTTTCACATACCCTGGCGCTGAAGATAAAGTTTTAAATAACGCCAACCTCACTGTAAATGAAGGCGAATTTGTAGCAATTATTGGAGGGAATGGCTCAGGTAAAACGACATTATGTAAAACATTTAACGGACTTATTCCTAAATTTTATGTTGGTGATTTTGAAGGGAAAGTAACTGTCGGAAATCGTGATACATCGCAATTTTCAGTTGCAGAGTTATCACAAGATATAGGGTATGTATACCAAGATTTTGAGAATCAAATTATGCGGCCAACTGTTCTAGATGATGCGTCATTTGTGCCGTTGAATTATGGCTTAGCGGATTATAAAGAAAGAGGACGATGGGCTCTAGATGTAACAGGGTTAACTGCTATCGCAAATGAATTTATTTGGGAATTGAGTGGGGGACAAAAGCATTTATTAGCGATTGCAGGTGTTCTCGCTATGAAACCTAAAATATTAATCGTCGATGAACCAGTTGCACAGTTAGATCCACAGCATGCCGAAGAAGTGTATCGAGTGCTGAAAAAATTAAATGAACAATTCGGGATGACGATTATTGTAATTGAGCATCATGCAGAACTGATAGCTGAATATTGTCAATCAGTTGTGTTAATGGATATGGGCCGTATCTTATGGAAAGAGCCTGTCAAGATAGCTTTATCCAAAGTTGATGAATTAGTTAGTCATAACATATACCCACCACAAATTACACAAGCTGCGAGGTTGATGGTAGGCGAGGGAGGAATGGCTCCAGAGCTACCAATAACGTTAGAAGAAGGAATTGCACATTTTAATACATTTTCGAAAATCACTAACACATCAAGAGCCAATAAATCAGACATCCATTTAAAACAAGATAAGAAAGCAATCGTTAATATGGAACACGTCTCTTTACAATTTCGCAATTTAAAAAAGCAGAAAAAACAAGTGTTAAATAATATTAATACTACTTTTTTTGAGGGAGAGCGGATAGCGATTGTTGGCAATAATGGTGCTGGTAAATCTTCATTAATCAAACTAATAGCAGGTATTGTGAAACCACATAAAGGTCAAGTAACCGTTTTAAATACATCAACAACGAATGCGACTCCTGAAAGATTAGGTAAATATGTATCATATGTTTATCAAAATCCAGAGGAGATGTTTATTGAGGATTCAGTAAAAAGGGAGATTGAGCTTTTCTTAAAGGCTAGAAAAGTGAAAGATTACGAAGTCTTAGTTGAAACAATCTTAAAAGATTTCGCACTTACTGATTTAAAGGAAAGGGATGCGAGGCTATTAAGTGGTGGTCAAAAAAGGAGAGTATCTTTGGCAATTGGTGCCGCTATGCAACCTAGTGTTATTTTACTAGATGAGCCAACAGCCAATTTAGATATTGCTACGAAAAAGCATGTTGTTCATATGTTAGAAACATTAAAAGAACATGTCAAAACCGTTATTATTGCTACCCATGATATGCAGTTAGTGTCAGAATGGGCGACGAGAATTATCGTAATGCATAACGGTGAAATTATTGCTGATGGGAATCGTCAAGATATTTTCCATAATCAATTGGTGTTACAAAAAGCTGGGCTAATGATGCCACAAATAGTAGAACTGAGTATGAAACTGGGTTTACCTGAACCAGTTTATACGGTTGAAGACTTTTGCCAACAGTTCACCATAATAGAAAGTGAGGATAAAGCTTATGAATATATTTAATAGCATATCTGAAAAGCTTTCATTGGAATATGTAAAAGGAGAACTATTAAAAACAGCCTATGGTAGTGGTGACACTTATTTAGGTCGATTGGATCCAAGGACACTTGTTTTCTGGTATTTATTTTTCGCGATTGTCCCATGGTTTATCCATAACGAAATGATATTAGTTTGCTTTTTATTGTTTATGGTAGGAATGACGATTTTAGCACGCGTAAGCCCACTTATATTAATCATTTTATTTGTCGGGTTAGTTAGTGAAATAGCTGTATTATTTATTATCTCTTTATTTTTTGGTGGAGAATTAGCATCAATCGAACCAATGTTTTGGCTGACAATTAAGCTTGCAATTATATCATTAGCAAGCGTAGCTGTGTTCACGAGTTTAGATCCTGAAAAGTTTAGTGATGCATTAATACGTTTAGGGGTTCCTGTTCAAGTCTCGTTTAGTGTGTCTTATTGCTATCGCATTTTACCTACTTTAATGGAAGAATTTCATAAAGTGATTTTGTCGTATCGATTACGAGGCAAGGCACCTGAAAAAACGGGTTTTTTATATTGGCGCATGGGGTTCTACTATATGAAAATCTTAGTTTTATCATTTTATCCACTTATTTTAAATGGGGCAAAGCGTTCAAGAACCACTATTGAAGCACTAGAAACAAAAGGATTTAGTCATGCTACAAATAATACAGAAGTAAAAAAGCTGAAGACAGCTTACTTTACTTTCAAGCGCAATGATTACTTATTTATTGTTTTCTCAATATTTTATATTGGGTGTAGTTTTACATTAGGAATTTACTATTAAACTAAAAAGGATGTGCATTTAGATGAATTTCGATTTTCACACACATGGTAAGCTTTCAAAAAAAGTTGAGTTTTCATTAGATTATTTTAGAAACATGGTGAAATCAGCGCAAGAAAATGGTCTTTCTGGCTTCGCTTTAACAGAACATTTTAATACACGTAATTTTTTTGATGTCTATAACACACTTGATGAGGTTTATCCATATATTCAAAATTACTACTTAGTAGACAATGTGAGAATTTTCCCTGGGATGGAAGTAGATATTCAAGAGGTGGGGCATATTTTAATTGTGGCCGACCGAGCTATCATTCGCGAAATACGTACAAAGTTAGAACCATATATAGCCAAAGATAGCTTTATTAAGTTTGCGCAGTTACTTGAACTTGTCGCACAATACGAGCTATTAATAATTGGCGCACATCCGTATCGTAAAAGTACGCCGTTGTATCATCTTGATCCAACTTTATTAAATAAGCTGGATGCGTTCGATTTAAATGGTAAAGATTTATATTCAATGGGCATTGAAGAAAATTCGCACCTTGTTTATCAATTTGCTAAAACATACAATAAACCAGTTATAGGTGGAAGTGATACACATCATCTTTTACAGTATGGCTGTATCTACAACGAACTAGAGCAAGACTGCCATACAATAACGGACTTAAAGAAAATTATATTAGATGGTCGTTATACTATTCGAATTTCTAACAATTTACCTGAAAAAGTCCTGAATGCCACAGAACAAAAAGCAATTGAGAAAAAAATGATGGAATCAGCTGCTATATAAAATAAAAAAATTAGAAATCATAACATTTCGCTTTTGCTGTGAAATTGTGTCTGTATTACCTTGTGTTAACTAAAACATAAAAGGAAGTAAAATTTCGTTATAAAACAGATTTACTAAAATTAAAAGGGTAAGTCACCTAATATATTGGTGACCTACCTTTTTGGCATTGTAAGAACAAATGGTAAAAATTAAGTGGATAAATTGACTTAAGTAGAAATTATTTAGGAATACGTGTATACAGCAAAAGCTTTGCCTAATTTTTAAAAAATAAAATATTCTAATAATTTCGATTGTTATATGGTAAAATTTATGTCGTGCAGATGGTGTTATATAACAACATGAAGATAAATTGAATAGTATTAAGGTGAAAAATTCGCTGAATGAAAAGGAGGAAAATTATTAAATCGAAGCTTTAACTCTTGATAGATTTGATGAAAGCGTATACAGTAGCTAAGGAGGAAGGTGACGAAAAACCTCTTATTTCTTGCCTAGCAAAATAAATAATGTCAAAAGCTTTTGCTATTTTGTTATGTATTAATGGACGTAATTTTTCCGCTTAAAAATTAGTGCCTCTGCGTACTATACATATTTTAGCGTATGAAACATTCTGCCGAAAAAGTCGAAAATTAGTTTAAAGGTACCTTGTGAATGTTAGTGAATCATGTAAAATAGAGTCGATTACGAGCTATTAGACTAAAAGTTCTAGGGCTTTTTAAATAAGCGAAGCGAAGAAGTGTTTAACATCTGTAAAGCGATGGATAATTTATTTTAGTAGTAGCATACTAAAATGTCTTCATTTAATGTTATTTTCAATAAGATGACTACTAGCACACATAATGTATGTATTGGCAACCCATCGTGATACATTTGGAAACATTGGCAATAGCTTAGTTTTAGTTTATACAAAGAACTTTAAAAGCTGACTTCGCACTTTTTACTACTTTTTGATTAGTTTATTACTATAATATTGTAGTAGATATTTTATTCTTTAATTAGTTGTGATAGACTATTGTAAGTTTATAGTTGATACAGAAAAGGTGTGTAACTAGTTTACACCTACATCATTTCTGCAAATCTTAAAATATAAGGATGGTAAAAATGAGTAACAGAGTAACTAAATCAGACGTCATCTTAATTGGTGCCGGAATTATGAGTGCGACTTTGGGGACGATGCTCAAAGAATTAGCACCGGACTGGAATATTACTGTGTTTGAAAAACTTTCAAACGCCGGTGAGGAAAGCTCTAATGAATGGAATAATGCAGGAACAGGGCACGCAGCACTGTGCGAGCTAAACTACACTTCTGAAAAACCAGACGGGACTATCGATATTAGCAAAGCGATTAATGTTAATGAACAGTTCCAGGTTTCGATGCAGTTTTGGTCTTATCTTGTAAAAAACAAGCTTATCCAAAATCCGCAAGACTTTATTATGCCATTACCACATATGAGTATGGTAAGAGGCGAAAAAAATGTTGAGTATTTGAAAAAACGTTATGAAACAATGTCAAATAATCCTCTTTTCAAAGGAATGGAATTTTCTGATAACCCAGAAAAACTAATGGAATGGATTCCTCTTATTATGCAAGACCGTCCAGCAAATGAGGCCATTGCCGCTACAAAAATTGACACTGGTACAGACGTAAACTTCGGTGCTCTAACACGTATTTTATTTGACCACCTAAAACAAAAAGATGTTGATATCAACTACAACCATAGTGTCGAAAGCATTAAACGTACAAAAGACGGTTTATGGGAATTAAAAGTGCATGACAAAGATGGTTGTAAAATGGAGTATCATACAGCAAAATTCGTCTTCCTTGGAGCTGGCGGAGGAAGCTTAGAGCTACTACAAAAATCAGGCATTCCTGAAGGTAAACACATTGGTGGGTTCCCTATCAGTGGATTATTTATGGTATGTAAAAATCAAGAAATTGTTGAACAACATCATGCAAAAGTATACGGTAAAGCTGCTGTTGGTGCGCCACCAATGTCTGTTCCACATTTAGACACTCGCTTTATCGATAATAAAAAATCATTATTATTTGGACCATTCGCTGGTTTCTCACCAAAGTTCTTGAAAACAGGTTCCAACATGGATTTAATTGCTTCTGTAAAACCGCATAATATTACAACATTATTGGCGGCAGGGGTTAAAGAAATGTCATTAACAAAATACCTGATCCAACAACTTCTATTATCAAAAGATCAACGTATGGAAGAGTTACGTGAGTTTATCCCAACTGCTAAAAGTGAGGATTGGGATATTGTAGTTGCTGGTCAACGTGTACAAGTTATTAAAGATACTGAAGCAGGCGGTAAAGGAACATTACAATTCGGTACTGAAGTAGTAAGTGCTGCAGACGGTTCAATCGCTGCTTTATTAGGTGCTTCACCAGGTGCATCGACTGCCGTTCACGTTATGCTAGAAGTTATCAAAAAATGCTTCCCACAACAAGCAAAAGATTGGGAGCCAAAATTAAAGGAAATGATTCCTTCATACGGTATCTCATTACTACAAAACCCTGAGCTACTTGAAGAAGTTCATGCTTCAACAGCGCAGACACTTGGTCTAAACAAAAACTAGTCATTAAAAAATAGGAACCTTTGATCCATCTTGGATTGAAGGTTCTTTTTTGTTGGAAAGGGCAAGTAAAATGCTTTGAAATAAAAGGGGTAGCCGCCCCTCGATTTTAGTGACCATTTTATTTTTTATATCAAGAGACTCACATTAAAGGTAAAAAAAGTAGTTAGAATGAAAAGTATAAATGAACTAGCTATAGTTGTAAACAAAATAATTATCCAGTATACTTTTTTGTAAGGAAAGTTTGAAAAGATTGTGAAAAAGGATGAATTTATATGACATTTGAAGAAGTATTACCGCGTTTAAAAGCGGGCGACAAAGTAATCCGTGAAGGTTGGGGCGGTGCTGAATTATATGTGAAGCTCGTTGGACAAAGCGAGCATGAGGGTGTAAATTTAAACCCCTATTTTTTAATCAATGTACGCGGTGAAGGCTACACGATGTTCACACCAACTGTCTGTGATTTATTAGCGGAAGACTGGAAAATCGTAAACTAAATTACCTGTGGGTAAAGATAAAATAGTATGCTAGGTGTTACTTAGTATGCTATTTTTTTGATGTTAAGGTAATTTCCTAATAGCTTAGAAGTTATGCCTATTAGTGATTGCTTTTTATAGAGGAGAGATGTTATGAAGTTTGAAGAATATAGTGGCAAAACCGTTTTTATAACAGGTGCCGCTTCAGGTATTGGCCAAGCTCAAGCCATTGCTTTTTTAGAAAATGGGGCTAATGTTTTCGGTTTTGATATGGAGGAGCAAGGGTTATTGAATTTATACAAGCAATACCCTCAATGTTTTGCTTATATGATAGGTAGTGTATGTAAAAAACATGATGTAGAACTAGCAGTTGAAAAAGCACTAGGGATTTTTAAAGAAGTGGATATTTTACTAAATACTGCTGGCATCTTAGATGGTTTTGCCAAAACGCTTGATACGGATGAGGCACTATGGGACAAGATTATGAATACGAATGTAAAAGGTACTTTTCTTGTGACAAATACGATATTACCCCATATGTTAAAACGAAAAGCTGGCATTATTGTTAATATGGCGTCAATTGCAGGGCTTATTGCAGGTGGGGGAGGTGCGGCATATACAGCATCTAAACATGCAATTGTAGGCTACACGAAACAACTTGATTTAGACTATTGCCGTGAAGGGATACGTGCCAATGCCATTGCGCCAGGTGCTATTCAAACTCCAATGACTAAAGCTGATTTTGAAGGCGATGGTGCAATGGCAAAATGGGTTGCTGATGAAACACCTGCAGGTCGATGGGCACAACCAAGTGAAGTTGCCAATTTAACGCTTTTCTTGGCGAGTCATTCAGCTGATTATATGCACGGATCTGTGATACCGATAGATGGCGGATGGATTGCGAAATAGTGTTGGTCAATCTAACATTCTTTTGCTATAATACGCAAGTAAGCAAAAAATAGCTTACACTACGACACTTCAGTTAGGGCAACTTGCTCTCTTCCTTTGGTCGTAGTTAGTACTAAAATAGCAGATTGCTATTTTACAAAGGAGAATGTAAATTGAATACATCTATTGTAAAAGATTCATCGCGTACTTCTGTAAGGGAACTTACAAAGGTAGCACTGGTCGCAGCCTTGTATGTGGCTGTAACTGTAGTATTGTCAGTTATTAGCTTTGGTGCAGTCCAACTACGTCTATCAGAGATGTTCAACTATTTGGCACTGTACAATAAACGTTACGTTGTAGCAGTAACACTAGGCGTTATCGTAGCAAATTTTATGTCACCGACTTGGATACTTGATGTACCTATAGGTGGTATTGCAACATGTCTAGTATTAATTCTTTGTCGATCAGTAACGAAAAATATTAAAAGTGATAGTTGGAAAATGGTGATTACAGCATTGATTTTTGCCTTATCAATGTTCACTGTGGCAGGCCAATTAACCATTCTATATGATTTACCATTTTGGGCGACTTGGTTTACTGTTGGAGTCGGTGAGTTATTATCAATGACTGTCGGCGGTGTGACGATTCACTTATTAAATAAAAAAATAGATCTTTCAAAATAAAAAACACACTCGTGAAAGCGAGTGTGTTTCAGACTATAGACAAACTCGAAGTTATTTGAATTTGTCTATAGTCTTTTTTTATTTAAAACTAATATAGGTGATGACTACTGCCGTTGATTTCCGCTACAGGCGGGCGCTTTCCGCGGGCACATCGTAAGCCGTAACCCTCGCTAGCGCGCGGTTTGTTGCGTCTTACGTACTGTGTGCTTTCCCGCAGGAGTCGCCCGCCCTCCACTCCAATCAACTTTATCAGTATTGCAAGCAGTCTACTAAAAAACGAAGCAAGAGTATCACCAATATAAATCAAGTTCAGACAGTATGGTCAAGACGGAAGTAAGAACCTATTTTTTATTTAAAATTTATATAGAAGTGATGACCACTATCGTTGATTTCCGCTATGGGCAGGCGCTTTCCGCGGGCACATCGTAAGCCGCAACCCTCGCTAGCGCGCGGTTTGTTGCGTCTTACGTTCTGTGCTGTTCCCGCAGGAGTCGCCCGCCCTCCACTCCAATCAACTTTATTAGTATTGCAAGCAGTCTACTAAAAAACGAAGCAAGAGTATCACCAATATAAATCAAGTTCAGACAGTATGGTCAAGACGGAAGTAAGAACCCTATTTTTTATTTAAAATTTATATAGAAGTGATGACCACTATCGTTGATTTCCGCTACGGGCGGGCGCTTTCCGCGGGCACATCGTAAGCCGCAACCCTCGCTAACGCGCGGTCTGTTGCGTCTTACGTTTTGTGCTGTTCCCGCAGGAGTAGCCCGCCCTCCACTCCAATCAACTTTATTAGTATTGCAAGCAGTCTACTAAAAAACGAAGCAAGCGTATCACCAATATAAATCAAGTTCAGACAGTATGGTCAAGATGGAAGTAAGAATCTATTTTTTTATTTAAAACTAATATAGGTGATGACTACTGCCGTTGATTTCCGCTACGGGCGGGCGCTTTCCGCGGGCACATCGTAAGCCGCAACCCTCGCTAACGCGCGGTTTGTTGCGTCTTACGTTTTGTGCTGTACCCGCAGGAGTCGCCCGCCCTCCACTCCAATCAACTTTATATGAATTGCTAGCAGTCTATTATAATTATGACGAACAGCTTCATTGGGAGGGGATGCTCGAAGAGTATGGCAAGACGAAAGTAAGAACCCCTTTTTTACAATAAAAATAACAAAAGGGATTAAGATTTCTATTCTTAATCCCTTTTGTCGTAGTAATTGATTCGCTGATAAGTCGGTAGAAATCGTCGATAGACAACAATCAAGATTTTATTTAAAAATCGGTGTTTTTTTCAATAAAATACAAACTGGTATTGCTACAATCATCCCGAGAATATTTTGTACTAAGTCTCCAGGAATCGATGTCAACGGTGCAACCCAGTTGGCATATAAAATAGCTTCACCAACATAATAAACAGCTATCATGAATGGAACTGAAATAATCATTGCAAAAAGATTGAAGGCAATACTATGTCCATTGCGTCCGTTCGACCAAGCGATTTTTCCTACGATATAGCCCTGCAAGCCACGAGCCACAAATGTAATAGGTGCCCACAACATCCAGCCAGAAACGACGTCAAATAAACCCATGCCAATTGCACCTGCAATCGCTCCTTTTTTTGAACCAAAAAGAATAGATGCCGTAAAGAGCATGCCTGTCCCAAGATGAACTAATCCACCATTCGCTTTAATAGGTAGTTTAATATTTAATGTGAGTGTTGCCACGAACACAAGTGCAATTAACATTGCGGATAGAATAAGATCAAAAGTTCGTGCATGTGAATAGTTTATTGTTTTTTGCATAGTTGTAAACCTTCCTTATTTTGCTTTATAAATCTCAAAGAATAGTTGCGCAAAACTGTACTTTGTAAATCAATGCTGCATGCTAGGATAACCTTAGCAAAGGCTTGGCCTATTTAAAAGTATCAATTTTGTAAAAAACATAGTGGTCAGCTTTTACGGGAATTTATAATAATAATTGTTGACATGGAGTAAACTCCACCTTTTAAAGTGAAAGGACAAAAAGAATGGGGTGATCCAATGATTATGATTACGTACGGATTAATTGAGGCATATGCAATATTAACAGGACTTGCAGCTTTAATGCAGTGGAAAGAGAAAGGATATCAATTGAGAACATTATTCTTTGTCCTATTATCCACTAGTATTCTCTTAACAATATGGATTCCATACAAAGAATGGATACTTAAAATACTAATTTTTGAATTTATGATGTTTCATCTATTAGCTATTATAGAAGGTCAATTAACAAATAATAAGCTTAGATACAGTCACCATATCATTCGCTTCATCATACATTGTATACTTCTATTATTAGTTTCTAAATTTATAAAATACTAGGAGGAAACCATGAAAATAAGTGAATTTGCAATCTGTACTGGTATTAGTAAGGATACAATTCGTTATTATGAAAAAATAAATCTATTACAACCCGAAATAAAAAATAATCATCGTAAGTATAATGAGCATCACATCGAGATTATTAGTATAATCCTTAAGCTCAAACAATCTGGTTTTTTACTTCAGGAAATTAAATTGCTTTTCGAATGGACTGAAAATACGAATCAACATAATAAATTGACCAAAGTAGAAATCGACAATCTTCTACAATTAAAAAGATTATTTCAAAATAAATATGAACAAATTGTTCAAAAAGAAAAAGAGATTGTACAAATAAAACAAGTATTAGAGCGTGCCAACAGTAAACTGGAGCAGCTCTTAGAAAAGAATGAAATGTAGAAGGATACTCTGCTCTGCGATTTGAAAATGATGCTTGCAAAAGACTAACATAATTTCCTCGTACTTAAGCCAAACTAAATGAAATGTTTTGGGAGGAGAACGTACATGCAAACTTATAATGCAGGAGATATTGTTTATATTTTTTATCGCAATCCACATATTCAAGATGTAACGAATATACAGGAGGCTGCAGTCGTGAATAATCCAGAAAATCCAAATGAATTAGCGTTATTTCTATTTGAGACGTATTATCCATTAACGAATGACTTTGTCATTTTTAAAAGTGAAATGGATGCGGAGCAAGCGTATCATCAATATTTTCATTAATGGAGGTAGAGAATGAGAAAACCATTTACTCCTCAGCTCGTTTATTTTGAGCCTGATGCGCTGGATTATCCACTAGGAAAAGAATTAAAAGAGAAATTTGAGAAGCTTGGTGTGGAAATCCGTTATACGACTTCTCATAATCAGGTGCGGAATCTCCCAGGTGACAATGATTTGCAAAAATATCGTATAGCTAAGTCAACGCTCGTTGTTGGGATACGAAAGACACTCAAATTTGATACATCTAAACCGTCAGCTGAATATGCTATTCCGTTCGCAACTGGATGTATGGGGCACTGTCATTATTGTTATTTACAAACAACGATGGGCAGTAAACCATATATTCGTACGTATGTGAATGTCGATGAAATTCTGGAAGCAGCAGATCACTATATCGCAGAACGAGCTCCTGAAATAACACGATTTGAAGCATCTTGTACGTCAGATATTGTAGGGATTGATCATTTAACACATACATTGAAAAGAGCCATTGAGCATTTTGGACAAAGTGAACATGGGTTGTTGCGATTTGTAACGAAATTCCATTATGTCGACCATTTGTTAGATGCTAAGCATAATGGTAGGACGAGGTTTCGTTTTAGTGTAAATGCGGATTATGTCATAAAAAACTTTGAGCCAGGTACATCTCCATTAGACTTACGTATTGAAGCGGCTGGAAAAGTAGCGAGGGCGGGATATCCGCTCGGCTTTATTGTCGCTCCAATTTATCTTCATGAAGGCTGGGAGGAAGGTTACTATCATATGTTTGAACGTCTTGATGCTGAATTACCGCAAGATGTACGGGATGATATTACCTTTGAATTTATTCAGCACCGTTTTACAAAGCCCGCGAAAAGAGTTATTGAAAAAAATTATCCAATGACGAAATTAGAATTGGATGAAACAGCTAGAAGGTACAAGTGGGGCAAATATGGAATTGGCAAATATATTTATCAAAAAGAGGAAGAGGAAGACATTAAAGAACATCTTTATGGTTACATGAAGAAATTTTTCCCAAATGCGAAGCTAGAATATTTTACGTAAAGCACACTACTTTGCGGAAACAACCTTGTGCGGAAACAGCATAGAGTGGGGCGGCACGATAGCCGAGGAAAGCGTCCACATGCTGTAAAATCAACTGTTATTGTTTAATTTTTTAGTGTTGTCTACACTTTGGCACACCATTGTTTATGGTGTGTTTTTTTTGTTAATGTTGCTTCGTATAATCTGAAAGTTGACGGTAAGGCTAACAGTAATAGTAAAGAAAAGGGGAGAAAACACGATGTATTCAATACAACCGAGTTGTTGGTCAGAGCATGGAGAGCTTACGGCTGTTATGCTTTGTGCGCCTTCTTGCTTAGATGTGCCCGATTTAAAAACAGCTGAAAACGTACAATGGAGCGCACCTGTTTTACATGCACGAGCAATGGAGAACTTTATGGAGCTAAAAGGTACTTTACAACATGCGGGTGTGAAAGTAATTGATTACTCAACGGAACTGCAAGGGGAAGCGAAGCAACTAAGCGAACAGCTTCTAAATCGTTATTTTGTGCGTGATCTCGCATGTGTATTTGGCAATCAAATGCTGCCAGGCGAAGCAGGTAGTTCTATTAGACGCCCTGAATATGGACATGCTCATGCATTACTTGAAAAGTGGTTTCCTAAAAACTTTCAGGCATCAAAGGAAACTGGCGATGTATTAGAGTTTGGAGATGTGATGGTATTGAATAAGGATGCAGTACTTATCAATATTGGCGTTCGGACATCGAAACAAGGTGTGGATCGTGTGAAGGAAAAACTATTTGAAGCTGGTTTTGCTGAAATTGGCATTATTGATTTGCCTCGAAGCTCTGACACACTCCACTTAGATATGAATTGTAATGTTGCAAACGAAGATGTTGTGATAGCCAAAAGCTTTATGCGATATTTTCCTGTGTATGTGATGACCGCATGTTCAACTCGCTTTGATATGGCAGAGCAATTTTTTAATCGTCATGGCTTTGAGGTCTATTGGTTAGAAAAATATAATACGATTCCTGATATTAATTTTTTAAATTTAAATCCCGAGACATTGTTAGTTAGTAAAAAAGCTACAAAACAGCAATTTAAAAACCATCCACTATTACAAAAGAAAAATATAGTGGAAATCGAAGTGACAGAACTTGAAAAAGGCGGCGGTGGTATTCGCTGTATGACCTTACCATTGGTGCGGAAATTGTAAGAGAGGTGATCGCAATGGAGTCTAAAACTAGCAAAGGCCAAATGTCTTGGTGGCAGTTGTCCCTATTAGGTGTCGGTTGTACATTAGGGACAGGTTTTTTTCTAGGTACAAGTATGGCAATTGCTAAAAGTGGACCTGCTATTTTAATTCCATTTATATTAGCAGCCATTGGAACATACCTTGTTTATGATGCACTTGTGAAAATGTCTGTTGCCAATCCAGATAAAGGATCATTTCGTACTTATGCTAAACAAGCATTTGGCAATTGGGCTGGTTTTAGTAATGGGTGGGTATATTTGATTTCGGAAATATTAATTATGGCAAGTCAATTAATGGCATTGGGGATTTTTACTCAATTTTGGTTTCCTGCATTACCGCTATGGATGACTGCAGCTGGATTCGGCGCACTTGGCTTGCTTATTTTACTTACTGGAATGAAAGGCTTTGAAAAGTTTCAAAATATATTTGGGGCGATGAAGGCAGCTGCTGTCGTGATGTTTATCGTAGTGGCTGTCATCCTACTAATAAAAGGGATAAATAGTGAACCTAAGCAAGTAGATGCTTTAATAGCGAACTTTCAAGGCTTCTTTTCTGAAGGGATAAAGGGGATATGGCTTGGTCTACTGTATGCATTTTTTGCTTTTGGCGGTATAGAAGTGATGGGCCTCTTAGTCATTGATTTAAAAGATCCACAGCAGGCACCGAAAGCTGGAAAAGTGATGATTGTGATGTTGACTACAATCTACGTCATTGCACTCGTAGGTGCGCTTGCATTAGTACAGTGGGAAACATTCATAATAGATGAAAGCCCGTTCATTACAGCTCTTGCAGATTTTCACTTACCATATGTAGCAGATATAATAACAGGCATTTTAATTATTGCTGGATTTTCGACCATGGTAGCTTCTTTATATGCAGTAGTTACGATATTAACGGCTTTAGCGGAAGATCATGATGCCCCGGCACTATTAGCGAAAAAAGGAAAACTGAAAGTGCCATTCCCGGCATTTCTTTTTTTAACAATTGGTTTAATAATGACGATTGTGATAGGGTTCCTAATTCCTGAAAAGATTTTTGAATATTTAATAACAGCAGCAGGTTTAATGTTAATTTACAATTGGCTTTTTATTTTGGTCACTTATGCAAAGCTTATGACATTAACGAAGTGGCAACATGTAAAAAATGTAGTTGGGATGCTACTTATAGCGGTTACAGTTTCGGGTACATTAGGTGATAAAACAAGCAGATTCGGTTTTTACATAAGCCTGCTTTTTATCGTCATCATTGCTGTTGCGACATTTATTGTTATGAAAAAACGGAGCAACAAAAGCTCCGTTTAATTATTTCTCTGTTTTGAAAAAGTTAATGGAAGATGCCCCCGTAAAAAGGGACATTTTGATGGACTATGCTCATCATCGCTTAAAAAATATTGTTTCCATTCATGATTGTCCTTTTGCCCGTACCATTTTAAGTCTGGATGACCAGGGATTTCGTCATATAAATCGATGCGCTTTCTTATTAGCCTTTTTAATTTTTGACCTAATACAGTTGTATCATTAATGTCCTCAAATACCCAGCGTGGCTGAAAGGCCATAAGCAATGTTGCAAAATGGCGACTTTTTCGAAGTTGGTGGGCAGGTGTTGCACAAAATACAAAATAAGGCTCGCCATTAAAACAAAATTCCCATGTATGAACAGATGGATCGGAGGGAATTTCTGTAGGCCATTCTTTCTCGTCAAATGCGGTAATGTTGTTTAACACTGTCCAAAATAGGTCTCTATAATCCTCTACCTCATAATTTTCTAGCATATCCTGTGGCGTTTCAAAGAAAATAGCATGTGAAGTATATTTGCCAGCAGATCGAGCGCACTGTCCATATTCCTTTAAGCAATCTGCTAACGCTTTAGCTGATTGTAACTCTCGGGGATCTCCGATAAAGCTGAAGCGAAGTTGATTCGATAAGAAACCTGTTCTGGCAGGAATACAGGGAAAGGTATTCGCTTCATCTGCAATCATTGTAGAAAAATCTTTAAATGCATTCTGTTGCCATAATGGTAGGGAAGTTAAATGCTGATCAAGCCATTTTTTATCTACAACTGCTCCCACATGAGTCATCTCCTTTATACATCATTAGACTATTAAAGGGAGGGCTAATCGGTGACGAATTATTAGGGAATAATTTCTAACTTTATTAATCTACATAGCTAAACTAATTAAAAACCTTGAAAAAAGGTGACCTCAAATCAAATTGCATTTGAGGTCACACTTATAGTCTGTCCTAAAAATTAACGGAAGTAAATCATGCGTCTTAAAGCTTACCTTGTTGTTTAAAAACCTTCTGCTGCAAAATATCTAATGCGTGCTTAATTTCTTCTAAATCTTCTTCTGAAACATCTTGAATAAGGTGTTGAAAACGGACTTCAATACATCGAAATGCCTCATCCATCATTTGTTCCCCATCTTCGGTGAGGCGCACATAATGTTTTCTACGATCCTCTGTATCACTAATTTTTTCAATTAAATTTTTCTCTTGTAGTTTCTTAAGCTCTCGACTTGTATTCGGTAACGACATTTGCTGACAATCACTAATTTCAGTAGTCGTAACAGGCTGGCTTACTTTTATATATTCAAGAATTTTATATTGAACAGGAGTTATGGCTTCCGTTTTAACGTTTTGTGTTAACTCATTTGTTACTTGATGGACGCTTGCTGTAAATGTCACAAATTGATTGAATAATGCATTCTTGTCCAAATAGCTCACCTCTTACTGACAAGATAACAAATAACTTATCTTAAAACAATTATCATTTGACAACTAAATAAGTAATGCGTATTATTTACTTATCAAATGATAAGTAATGGAGGCCGTTATGAAAACATTAATTATTTATACGTATCCAAATCATCAAAGTTTGAATTATTCCTTTTTGCAGGAAGTTGTGAAAGGATGCAAAGAAAATCCGTACATAAATGAATTACAAGTCGTTGATTTATATAAAGAAAAATTTGATCCGATTTTACACTTTAATGAACATAGACGACGTCGTGATATGTATCGTGATCCAAACTTAGAAAAATATAGGGAACAAATAACTTGGGCAGATAAAATTGTGTTTGTCTATCCGATTTGGTGGGGAAGACCGCCAGCAATGCTGTTAGGCTATATTGATCAATTATTCGCCTCCAATTTTGCTTATAGAGATAAGAAGGGTTTGTTTCCCGATGGACTTTTAAAAGGGAAGTCAGTCGTTTGTGTTTCGACAATGAAAGGCCCGACAAATTATCCACTATTATGGTTGAATAATGCACATAAAGTATTGATGAGAAAGGCTTTATTTAATTTTGTAGGAATTAAGAAAGTGAAGTTTTTTGAATTTGGGAATATGGAAAGTAAAAAGGGAGGACAACAAAAAAAGTTAGCAAAAGTATATCAATATTTTCGACAAGTAGCTTACTAGAAGAAGCGAAAGAGCATAGGTGTGAACTACTTTCACATCCTATGCTCTTCCTTCTCTGCCGTAACTTTATCTAAAGGGAGTGTGATTAAAAATTTCGTTTGTTCAGCAAGTTTACTTTTGACAGTAATCGTACCATGATGTATATCAATAATTTTTTTTACTATGGATAGTCCTAGTCCGCTACCTCCATTTGTAGCGATTCTCGATTGGTCTGCTTTATAAAAACGTTCAAAAATGTGCTTTTGCTGTTCATCCGTTAAGCCAATACCGTTATCACAAATGCTTACCGTAACTTTATCATGGTGGGCGGTCATCAAAATACGGATTTGGCCATTTTTGTGTGTAAATTTGATGCTGTTACTGAGTACATTCATCCATACTTGGTTCATTAAGTCCTCATCAGCCATAATCGTTATGTTTTGTAATTGAATATCAATATCAATTTGTTTTTCTAACCAATTTGGCTCTAAGGCTAACACAACATTGCGCAACTGTTTATCTAGTCGATAGTACTTCGGTTCAAATGGATGATGCTGTGATTCTAAGGACGTTAGTTTTAATAAATTATCACTGATTTTTGATAGACGGTGACTTTCCATTTCAATAATGGCTAAATAGTGCTGACGTTTCTCTTCAGATAAATCCATATTTTTTAATGCCTTTGCAAAACCATTTATGGATGTCAGGGGAGATTGAATTTCGTGTGATACATTTGAAATAAATTCTTGGCGCATACGCTCTAATTCGCCTAATTCGACCGCCATATGATTGATCCCACTAATTAGTTGGCCAAAATGATCATTTTCATCATCTGACATTTTGTCTAACTGTACATTGAAATCCCCTTTAGCCATTCGTCCAATAGCATCAACAATCGTATCCCAATAATTGCGCTGTCTTTTTAAACCGATTAAAAAAATGCAAGCTGCGGTGCAGGCAAATAGTACAAATACACCGAGAACCGTCGTTAATTGTCGCCAAAATCCTTGCAGATGTATGTCCACCCGCTGAAAGAGCCAAGAAGTTACGTGGAAGGAAATAAAGGCAAATACTATATTGGCTAGAAGGAACATAATAAAAATCATTAGAAGCTTAAAGAAAAATTTCCAATACTTCATAGTGCTAATTCCAAGCGATAGCCAAGTCCACGAATCGTACGAATGGTGAAGCCACTTTTTTCTTCAGGAAATCGTTCACGCAACCTTTTAATATGAACATCTACCGTACGCTCATCACCCTCATAGTCAAATCCCCAAATTTCTTCAATAAGCTGCTCGCGAGAAAATGTTTTGCCCGCATAACTTGCTAATGTAAATAAAAGGTCGAATTCTTTTAGGCGCAACGTGATGCTTTCACCGTCATACAATACTTCATATGTATGGCGATTCATTTTAACATTTCCAATTTCAATCGTTTGAGAGAGCGCAATACGATACCGTTTTAAAATAGATTTAACGCGTACAATCAATTCAACAGGCTCAAAAGGTTTGACTAAATAATCGTCTGTTCCTAAATTAAATCCTTTCACTTTCTGAGCGGTTTCACCTTTTGCCGTTAACATCAAGATCGGTAAATCACTATTGAATGTTCGAATTTCCTTGCATAATTGCCAACCGTCCATATTAGGCATCATAATGTCCATAATCACCATGTCGACTTTTTCTGCATCCAATTTGGACAGTGCATCCACACCGTCCAATGCTTCAATAACATCAAAACCTTCATTTTGTAAAAATACTTTTATTAATTCTCTAATATGGTCATCATCATCCACGACTAATAGTTTTGTCATTATAACAAATCCTTTCGCCTTTAATCTTTAATGCGCAATTGTTGTTTAGCAAACTCTCTATACATATCGTGTGTTTCAAATAATGTATCATGTGTCCCGCAGCCTGTAATATGACCTTTCTCGATAAATAAAATTTGGTCTGCATCTACGACAGTAGAAAGTCGGTGAGCGATTACGAGTGTTGTACGTCCTTGCATTAAATTATCCAATGCTTTTTGTACGTAAATTTCTGAATTACTATCAAGGCTAGAAGTCGCTTCATCTAGCATTAAAATTTGTGGATTACGTAACAAAGCTCTGGCAATCGAAATGCGTTGTCGTTGTCCACCTGAAAGCTTTATGCCTCGTTCGCCGACCTCGGTGTTAAATTTATCTGGCAGTTCATTGATAAATTGATCAGCGTAGGCCATTTTTGCTACACGTTCAAGTTCCTCGTCTGAAACGTCTCTCGCAATACCATAACAAATATTTTCACGAATCGTTCCTGATAGAAGCGCACTTTCTTGTGCAACATAGCCAATTTGATTTCTCCATGAATGAAGAGAAAATGTATTAATAGGTGTATCGCCTAATGTAATTGAGCCATTTGTCGGTTGATAGTAGCGTTCTAACAGCGCAAAAGTCGTCGTTTTCCCTCCGCCACTCGGCCCAACAATGGCAGTGACCTTACCAGGCTCAATTGTAAAGTTGATGTTCGATAAAATAGGCTCTTCACCATAGGCAAAGTCTACATTTCGGACATGAATCGGTTCTTGTACAGAATTTAATTGTTGGCCATCATAAATGTTTTCTTCTTCATGCTCAAGTAATGCACTGATTCGTTCTGTAGCACCCATAGCTTTTTGTAGCTGGGTAAAGAACATTGTTAATTGCGTCATAGGCATAATGATTTGAATTAAATATAAAATAAAAGCAACCATATCACCAGCTGTAAGTTCACCAGATGAAACACGAACTCCGCCATAGCCAATGATTGCTACTAGGACACTCATTAGTATGAATGAAATTAAAGGTGAAATCAGTGCATGGATTTTAGCTTCTTTTAGACCGAATGTAAATAGATTAGTAATGCCTTTTTTTCCTCGTTCATATTCAATGTTCTCAGCATTTGAAGCTTTTACTAAACGTGTTTCAGGTAACACTTGATTGAGAATAGCGGTAAATTTAGCGGTTTCATCTTGCATACCTTTTGAAATGACAAACATACGCTTTCCTAATAACATTAAAATAATCATCGCGAGTGGGACAGCAATGAGCATGACTAAGGTCATTTTCCAATCTAAAAATAATAGAATGATGACAGAACCGACAATCGAAATAACGCCTGTTAAACAATTTGCCAGATGTTCGGTTATTAGCTCTTTTACTACAGCTGTGTCATTTGTTACACGACTTAACGTCTCACCAGTATCGTTATCATCATAATAAGGGATTGGTAAATGGAGCAATTTGCGCCATAATTGATCTCTCAATTTTGCTACAACCTGATGACCAACGCGATTTAAAAAATAAATGGAAAGTCCGCTCGCGATGGCTTGCACGATAAAAGCTATTCCTAGTAAAATAATTTGCCAATAATTAAGAGATTGTAATGAAAAGCCGTCCACTAATTTTTTAGTGAATAGTGGCACGATAAATCCTACGCCAGTGGTCGCTATACTCATACATAAAGCGATTATTAACAAGAGCATCGGTGGCTGCGCCTGTTTTACAAGCCCCACAAAGCGCCGCCAATTTTTTATTGGTACTTCTTTAGTAGTTGTGTTATCCATTAATAAATTTCCTCCTTGATTACGCTAAACAATAGAATCATTGATTGTGTGTCCTTACTATAGCACGCATTTATGAACTGAATATGAAATGGTGACAGGCACTCAAACAATTCAGAAAATACACTTGACCATCAAGTAACTTGAAGGTTTATTATGGAAATTGAAAGGTGTGTCGCTTTTGTATAACTATATGACCATTCAGGAATTTTCTAATAGAACAGGTATTTCAAAAAGTACGTTACGTTTTTATGAAACGAAAAATTTATTGTTGCCAGTAGAACGGAGAGGAAATGGATATCGCGTATATGCATCTCACCAAATTGCAATCGTGAAATTGATTACAACTTTGCGTATAGCAGACGTACCTATTAAGGACATTCAACATTACTTACAAAATAACGACGAAGTAGCTCGTCAAGCAATGATGGATAATTGGATTCGCACTTTAAAGAAAAAACGCGAGCTAATTGATGTTAGCTTAAGGTTTTTAGAAAGTGATTCCATTCGAGAGGATATCTATCTAATTGATAAAAACGAAGAAAAAATAATTTGGTTCATTGAAGAATCCACAATGGGGAAGTTTGGAGAGCATTTTGCGAAAAGAGCCGATGAATTAAAGCAAAACAATATTCAAATTAACAGCTATTATGTAAATTATTTATCAGGACAAGGACAAGATTTAATAAAAGTACAAATTGGTTTTGGTGTATTAGAACATACAAGTTTAAATGAATTAACAGGCGTTGATTTTATTGAACATTTGCCTGCTTGTATTTGCTTGGCACTACCATTCAAAGAGCCTCTAACCAAAATAAACAAGGGATATCAAAAATTACTACAATATGCCCTGCAACATAGTTGGGTACCAACCCGATCTATACTTGAATGGTACCGAGGGGAAGATTTTTCGCAATTAGATTTATTATTGCCTGTTATTCAATTGGAACGGAATGAGGAGAGATGAGTGAAGATAGCTATATATAGCAACTCTAAAAACCGAGGTATTCGAAAACACTAACGTCAAATACCTCGATTTTTTAATTGGCATTATACAGGAATAATGTAAATCCCTACGGACGTCTCCTACCCCATCTATTTGCCATGTTAGGTTGTAATTGTTTTCTGTTAGAAGGATAAATGGGTTGAGGTATGAACTGTGAGACATTCTGAGTATGAGTAGCAACGTCTGACGAAGTTTCCTTTGTAACTGATAAATGTTGCCTATCGGTCACTAGAGGAGTGTGCTGTGTGTGATCAGTAGTCGGTGCAATGCTATGCGCACTATTCAAAAGTGGGGCAGTGCTGTCATTATTATTTAGAACTGTCGTTGCTGTGGCATTATGGTTTTCTGTAGCATGCTCTATTTCAACATGTGGCTCTGATACGGGATGAACATCTTTCATCACTAGAATAGGGCGCATCATATCATGATCCTCATGCTCAAGGAAATGACAATGCCACATGTAATTTCCGATATGGTCTTTCCAATGCATAATAATTTTTGTAACCTTTCCTGCATCAGCTTTTACAGTATCTTTCCAGCCTCGTTCAAAGTCTCGAGGCTCTTCAGCTGGGCCAATAAATTCAAGCCTACCTTCATTTTGATAGAGCTCTACGTCGAATGGACGTCGTTCCAAAATTTTAAATTGAACCAAATGAATATGGATTGGGTGTATAAATGGCGTGGCATTAATGAAATTCCAAACTTCTATACTATCAAGAGCTGGCTTTTCAGTAGCAGGATCATGGTACATACGGTCATTTAATAATAGCATTGGTCTTCCGAAGTCATCTGTTGATGCACTTAATGGTAAGTTGCGCTCGACATGTGCATGATGTGGATGTAAATCCATTGAGACGGCAAGCCTTTCAGGAATTTCGCTCGTATCTTCACAGCGAAGCGGACAAGTCACTTTAAATTGCATAATGACACTCGTATGCTCGTCAATAAAATCTGTATCTCCGTTAATTAATGTTATTTCCTGACCTTCACAATTAGAAAAGTCAATGATGACATCCGTTCTTTCAGCAGGCAATAATTCCACAGCGTAAATTTCGTTCGGGGTTGTTAGAAAACCTCCATCTGTTCCGAGCTGAATCATAGGCTGTTCATTAGAAAGGCTAATGACGTAACCTCTTCGATTTGAACCATTTAGCAAACGAAAACGATATTTGCGAGGCTCAACATTTAAATAAGGCCATACTTTACCATTCACAACGATGGTGTTACCCACAAAGCCAGGTGTAATCGATGGATGTACTGGCACGGGGAAAGGCGGTTCATCAGGATAGAAGAGGGAGCCATCTTCATTAAAAGTTTTATCCGCAATTAATAGAGGATATTCATAATCACCGCACGGTAGATTTGAGCGTTCCTCAATGGAATCGCGCAGCAAATAGAAGCCAGCAAGACCTGCGTATACATTTAAGCGTGTTAATGCCATTGCGTGGTCGTGATACCACAACGTTGTACCTGGCTGATGATTGGTATATTCATGTATTTCTTTATTGAATTTTGGACCAGTATACATAAAGTCTCTTGTATACCATGCTTCAGGATGCCCATCACTTTCCCAATCAACATTGGCTCCGTGAAGATGTGTTACCGTTCGAACCTCTTGAGAATCATTGGCCGCATGGAGTGTAAAATCTACAGGTAAAAAATGCTTTGCTGGTAATTGGTTTTTGTATTTGACATAAATCGTTTTGTCTTTAGAAGCCTCAATAGTTGGACCAGGGTAAAGTCCATTATATCCCCAAATCGTGGATTTCGGAAAGTTCTTATGAAAACCATGTTCTGCTTCCATCATTTGCAACTCATAATATTCTTTCTTCGGCTGCCCGCTACTGAATTTTGGCTTTGCAGTAACAGGCTTCGGTAATTCATCTACAAATTTAGGTATTGTTGCTGGATCAGATGGATTTATATGTTTATTCACAACATCACGTCCCTTATGTTTTTACAAATAAATACTCAATCAACTACATCATATGGGTAAAAACAATGAGAAACGAGGACAATAATGGAATTATTTGTGCTAATATATATAAAAAATATTGTATTTCAAAAATTCATGCAAATAAAGCTGTTATTCTAGCCCTGTTTAAATTAAACATAAAAAGAAATAGCTTGTTGGAGAAAAGATAAGCCTAGAGACAACTAATATCATTTAATGTGTTTGGTAATTTATGGGATATGCTTGAAATGACGGACGAGGGCATAGACTTCGCTTATAATTAATGTATAGGCTAACTGCTACATTAAAGTATTATGGATAAGGAAAATTCCGAGCATAGAGAAGTGGTGATTATTTGGAGTTAACATTAGAAGAATTAAACAAAACAATCATGGAAATGCGGACGAAAGGGCGTTTGACAGAAGCTCTAAATCTTGCTGAACAGGGACTTTTAGTAGCAATAGAAAATGATAATCATAAGCATGGACTAGATTTATTCTTCCAAAAAATATTAATTCATCATGCTCTAGGCGATACATTAAGCATGGTGAGCCACATTCATGAATATGAGGAGTGCTGCCAAAAGTACGGCACGACAAAGGATTTTATGAATTATTATCTTGTTATGTCTTTAATATATGATTTAGTTGGGGTCAGAGAAAAAACAGTGGAAATGACCAAAAAATCGATTGAATTTGCTACACAACTTAAAGATACTAAAATGCTTGTACGCTGCTATAGCAATCTGTGCTATCTTGAAGTCGAAAATGGCTGTTATCGGGACGCTCTTAATGCGGCATTTATCGCAAGAAATTACAATAAGGAGCTTGCCAAAACACAGCCAGAATTGGCAAAGCTACAAGAAATTCGCATTAATAATAATATGGCTGATGTCTATATACTAGAGGGCGATTTTGTTACTGGTCAAGCATTATTGGACGATACATTAAATTCAGATATTATTCAAAATCATAAACGAGAAAAGGTAGCCGCTTTATTTGGCTATGGCTTTTTATATGAACATCAACAAAAGCTAGATGAGGCCGTGAAATATTATAAGCAAGCGATAGATTTGGCGCAATCATACGGGGATAATCCAATTACGAAAAGGGTCATGCGTATGCTGTTAAATGTTCTTTATCAATTGGATTACCGAAATGAGATATTTGATGTGCAACGAGCTTATATAGAACTTACAGAAAAAATGAGTGCTGACAATTTGCTTCAACAGGTCATGAACTTAGATTTTAATAGACAAAAAGAGAAACTGGAAAAAAGGGCTCTCTATGATCCTTTAACAGGTGTCCTTAATCGTCATTTTCTAGATAGTGAGCTAAATGATTGGTTGAAGGGAGCACAGGCTTGCCATCAGTATGTTGGCGTAATTGTCCTCGATATCGACTATTTTAAGGCATATAATGATAAGTACGGTCACTTGTTAGGTGATATGGTACTCCAGTTACTTGCTACTGGATTAAGAGATTTTTTACGTAATGAGGATGCGGTCATTATACGTTATGGTGGAGATGAATTTATCGTATGTCTGCGTCATAACAATAAGCAGTTTTTCTATGACTTTATTAAGGAACTACATGCCTACATCTTAACATTAAAAGTAGAACAAGACTTTGATAGTTATCCTTTAAAGATTAGCTTAGGTGCCTGTATGAATGATCAAGAAAATTATGACTATATTCAGCTTTTTAAGCAGGCGGATCGCAACTTATACAAAGCGAAAAATAATGGTCGTGCAAACTATGTCATTAGCTCACTATAAATGAGTCTATCAAGTATAAAATAATATATGTAAGAGAGAATCGTTCCCACTGTCAACAAAAGGCAGTGGGAATAAATTTGTGTAGGACTTTTGCTCTTTTGGGTATAGTAAAAAAGTGATTTTTTCGCAAATCTACACCTTTCTTTAGTGTGAAAAAAATAGGAACTTTTAACGATAACGTACAGTCTTTTTTAGTGGAAGAGCAAAAAATGAAAATCACGCCTCGAATCATTTGAAAACGCTGGTTTATCAACGTACAATAAATGAAATTAGCAAACACGACAAGAGAATTTTGGTGTATAATGTTGTGGTATGAGGAAAGAAAGCAGGTTGACAAAAATGGTAAGCAAAATGAAAGTGTGCGCAGTTATAGACACGCAAAAATATCTGGCATTCTTAGCGCAAAAAAAGCTAGGTATGAAACATAAGGTGAATATATGAAAAACTGGTTGATTTTCATTTCTGTCTTTATGGTTTCCTTGTCACTTGTCATTAGTATTTTAGTACTCTGGAAAGCCGAGGCTCCGTTTAGTTCAATTGAAGAACAGGCTGAACAGTTGGCGCTTGATGCCAAAGCCCTAGCAATTGTCTCGGAGTCATACACATATAATGGCAAACATTCGTATGTTACTGTGTTCGGGGTAGACGAATATGGTGACAAAAAGGCTGTCTTTGTTCCAACGAATCTAGAAGAGGATTCCATTCAGGAAGTATTTTTGAAAGATGGTATTACGGAAAAGCAAGCATTATCGGTTTTTAAAAATGAAGGAAATGTCCAAAAGGTTCTTCATATGAAATTAGGCTATGAGGAAGTAGGGGCTGTTTGGGAAATAACTTACCTAAACGATCAAGATAAACTCAACTATGTCTATATTTTATTTAAGGACGGCGACTGGTGGAAGCGCATTAAGAATTTATAAGAGGAGTAGATCCCGAATGAAAAAACTATTAGCAAACCGAGTGAAAACTTTAACACCATCTTCAACATTAGCAATTACTGCAAAAGCAAAAGAATTAAAAGAGCAAGGTATTGATGTAATTGGTCTAGGAGCTGGTGAACCTGACTTCAACACACCGCGCAATATTCTAGATGCGGCAATTGAATCTATGGAAAAAGGTTTAACTAAATATACCCCTGCTGGCGGACTACCAGTTCTTAAAAAAGCGATTATTGACAAACTTCAACGCGACAACAATCTTACATATAAACCGAACGAGGTTATCGTAGGCGTTGGGGCAAAGCACATTCTTTACACGTTATTCCAAGTAATTTTAAATGAAGGCGATGAAGTAATCATCCCTATTCCTTATTGGGTATCGTACCCAGAGCAAGTGAAACTAGCAGGCGGTGTGCCCGTTTATGTTGAGGGGACACGTGAACAAGGCTATAAAATTACTGCAGATCAATTACGTGCAGCTATTACCGATAAAACTAAAGCAGTGATCATTAACTCGCCAAGCAATCCATCTGGTATGATTTATTCTCGCAATGAGCTAGCAGAACTTGCTGCTGTTGCAGAAGAAAAGGATATTTTAATCGTGTCAGATGAAATTTATGAGAAGCTTGTATACAATGGTATTGAGCATTTTTCAATTGCACAACTTTCAGATGCATTGAAAGCACGTACAATCGTAGTAAATGGTGTAGCAAAATCTCACTCTATGACAGGCTGGCGTATCGGATATGCAGCAGGTGATGCAGACATTATTAAACCAATGACTGACCTTGCTTCACACTCTACTTCAAACGCAACAACAACTGCACAATATGCAACAGTGGAAGCGTATAATGGACCACAAGACACTGTCGAAGAAATGCGTCAAGCTTTCGAATCTCGTCTTGAGAAAATTTATCCACAAATTAGTGCAATTCCTGGCTTCAAAGTATTAAAACCGCAAGGCGCATTTTATTTATTACCAGATGTAGCAGAAGCAATGGCACATACTGGCTATGATTCAGTAGATGCTTTTGCTGCGGACATTTTAACAGAAGCAAACGTAGCAGTGATTCCAGGCTCTGGCTTTGGTGCACCAACTACTATGCGATTATCTTATGCTACATCTTTAGAATTATTAGAAGAGGCAGTCCGTCGTATTGATGCATTCGTAAAATCAAAATGGCAAGACTAATCCTTCTAACCAACTTTGGAGGATTTCTATGAAAAAAATTATGATTCAAGATATGCCACAGCATATCGGAGAAACAGTCAAGCTAGGTGCTTGGTTAGCTAACAAACGTTCAAGTGGTAAAATCGCTTTCTTACAACTACGTGATGGTTCTGGCTTTGTGCAGGGCGTTGTTGTAAAAGAAGAAGTAGGCGAAGAAATTTTTGCAATTGCAAAAGGTATGACACAAGAAACTTCGATGTACGTTATTGGAGAGGTAAAAGCAGACGAACGTTCAAGTTTCGGCTGTGAACTAGCAGTAACAGGAATTGAAGTGTTACATGCAGCAACAGATTTCCCAATTACGCCAAAAGAGCATGGTCCTGAATTTTTAATGGATAACCGTCACTTATGGTTACGTTCTCGTAAACAACACGCTGTGATGAAAATTCGTAACGAAATCATCCGTGCAACTTATGAATTTTTCAACAACAATGGCTTTACAAAAATGGACCCACCAATTTTAACTGGATCAGCACCTGAAGGTACTTCAGAGCTATTCCACACAAAATATTTTGATGAAGATGCCTACCTTTCTCAATCTGGTCAGCTTTATATGGAAGCGGCTGCGATGGCGTTAGGGAAAGTGTTTTCTTTCGGTCCAACGTTCCGTGCTGAAAAATCTAAAACACGCCGTCACTTAATCGAGTTTTGGATGATTGAGCCAGAAATGGCGTTTGTAGAATTCGAAGAAAACTTAGAGGTACAAGAACAGTATGTAGAACATATTGTGCAGTCTGTTCTGGCAAACTGTACTCTAGAATTAGAGCGACTTGGTCGTGATACATCAACTCTGCAAAATATTAAAGCGCCATTCCCTCGTATTTCATACGATGATGCCATTAAACTATTACATGAACAAGGTTTTGATGACATCGAATGGGGTGATGACTTCGGTGCGCCACATGAAACAGCCATTGCAAATTCATTTGACAAACCTGTATTCATTACGTGCTACCCAACAGGTATCAAACCATTCTACATGCAGCCACACCCAGACCGTGATGATGTCGTATTATGTGCCGACTTAATTGCGCCAGAAGGCTACGGGGAAATTATTGGTGGTTCAGAGCGTATTCATGACTATGATTTATTAAAAGCTCGTCTTGAGGAACATAATCTATCATTAGATGCTTACGCATGGTACCTAGAGCTTCGCAAGCAAGGTTCAGTACCACATTCTGGCTTCGGTCTAGGACTAGAACGTACAGTAGCATGGATTTCTGGAACAGAGCATATTCGTGAAACGATTCCATTCCCACGTTTATTAAATCGTTTATACCCTTAATCGATTAGCAACAAACGAAAACAATTTAAAAGTCGCGTAGTGAAATTTCTACGCGGCTTTTCTACTTACTAGAAAAAGGAGTCATGTCTACATGAATACAAAAAATAATCGACTCCGTACATGGACCGAGCAGAGAACTATACAAATTCCTCAGCTCTTTTTTCAGTTTTATAAGGAGTTAAATATTGAGGATGATGAGGCGCTAATTGTCATGCACTTACTTGCCTTTCATGTGGAAGGAAACGATTTTCCTACACCAACAGATTTGATGAATCGTCTCACAATGCCTAGTAATGATATTACTTCTCGCTTACAGCGTCTCATGCAAAAGGGCTTTCTTGAGATTACACGTGATGTCGATGCAAATGGCACGCTATACGAAAAATATTCGGTGTACCCCCTTTGGGAACGTATATTGCAGATTATAGAAATGAAAGAACAAAAAAATACAGCAGCTACACTTCGTCAAGAAGAGGGTGAAGTATTCCGTTTATTTGAAGAGGAAATGGGGCGTCTTTTATCTCCTTTAGAGCTAGAAAAAATCGGTTTTTGGCTAGATGAGGATAAGCACAGTCCTGCGCTTATTAAAGAGGCATTAAAGGAAGCTGTTTTTGCTGGTAAATTGAGCATTCGTTATATTGATCGGATATTATTGGAGTGGAAAAAGAAAAATATTACGACACCACAAGCTGCACATAAACAAAGCGAGCAGTTCCGTGAGAAACAAAGTTTGAATAGATCGCCAGCACGTACAGTACAGCAAGAAACGCAGTCGACAAACAGAGTACCATTTTATAACTGGTTAGAAGAAAGAGAATAGGGGGCTTTTAGGGAATGTTAACAAAAAAACAGTGGGAGCATTGTCTAGCTGAAATGGACCGCATGTTTCCTAATGCGCATTGTGAACTTGTGCATGACAACCCGTTCGAGCTGACAATCGCCACGTTATTATCTGCACAATGTACGGATGTACTTGTCAATAAAGTAACGAAAACGTTGTTTCAAAAATATAAAAAGCCAGAAGATTATTTGGCAGTGAGTTTAGAGGAGCTACAACAGGATATTCGATCAATAGGTCTTTATCGCAATAAGGCTAAAAATATTCAACTTCTCTGTCAGCGACTTTTAACAGAGTATGATGGGCAAATTCCTGCAAGTCGTGAAGAGCTCGTGACATTGCCTGGTGTTGGGCGTAAGACGGCAAATGTTGTTTTATCAGTAGCTTTTGATATTCCAGCACTTGCTGTTGATACACATGTAGAACGCGTATCGAAACGACTAGGTTTATGTCGCTGGAAGGATTCAGTGCTTGAAGTGGAAGAAACAATAATGAAAAAAACACCAATGGATAAATGGTCAAAAACCCATCATCAGTTAATTTTCTTCGGACGTTATCATTGCAAGGCACAAAATCCTGGCTGCCAAACATGTCCGTTACTCGAGGATTGCCGTGAAGGACAAAAGCGTTTAAAAAAAGGGCTGGTGACAAACGCGTGAATATTGATGCAATATCAAAAGAAAAAGTCGATGCATGGTATACAGAATGGACGATGCTGGAAGCTCAAATACATGCTGCCCATGATGCACGTAATGGGGAAGCGAAGGGTCTCATGGAAAAGGCTATCATGTTATTCGAACGTTTAGTGATTGAAGCAGGTGAAGAGGTAATGCCGATTAATGGAATTGAGCGTATGACCTTTATTAAAGCAAAGCCAGGACAATATGCGTGTTATCGTCAATTAGATGAATTATTTAAAGAAACAAAAAAACGCACAGCACGCTTACGCCTACAGGCAACCAAAAACGTAGGAAGCTAAGTAGCACTTAAAAGATGAAGCAATTTAACAATCACATAATAAAGAGGTTGTCCTTTAGACTATATAAGGACAACCTTTTTATTATGAAAAAAACAGGTGAAGAAAACATTGTTTTCTTCACCTGTTCATTTTAGTGTATGCTTTTTATTTACTCACCATCAGGATCTTCATCGTCTGGCACAGCAGGATCTGTTGGCGTAACAGGTGGTTGGGTACCGTTATTGTTGCCGTTGTTACCGCCATTCCCATTATTGCCATTGTTTCCATTGTTGCCATTTCCGTTATTGCCATTATGATTTCCATTGTGGTTGCCGTTGTCACCATTGTTACCATTATTGCCTTGATCAGGATCTGTTGGTTGGTCAATATCCGGTTCATCTGGATCCTCAGTTTCTAAATCCTCATCAGGCATGCTCGTTATTTGGAAGGTTGTCGTTCCTGGTTCACTGCGTGTCTCATCCACAATCGCTACGACAGAAATCGTATAATTACCATCTTCTAATGTGTTGCCAACTGTTAAACCTTTACTTTCAGTTGTTCCAAGTACAACCGTTTCTCCACCTTCGCGTGTAGCGGATACTTCAAAGGTAGTCGGCATTGGCTCATCCGTTTCTGGGTCAAGAATAGCATCATGCTCCCAGCTAATGTTGATGGATTGTCCTGCTAAATCTAAACTTGCACTTACATTGTAAGGTGTAGAAAGTTCAGGAGCTTGGTATTCATTAGAAACTTCTGTAGGTTCTGTACCGCGAACAAATAGCTCTGTTTGACGTAATTCACTTGGTGTATAGTCACTTGCTAATTTTAGCGGACTAGAGCCTACTTCAATCGTAGCTTCTACAACCGAGCTTGGTTTTTTGAAACGTTCAGTTTCGATGTTCGCAGAAAGATCTCGCATTATATCTTTAAATAAATGTTGAGGTAAACGACGTTCGTCCCATGTTGTAATTGGGTCAGAACGTTTTTCGTAACCACTCCAAATTGCAATTGAATAATTGGTAGTGTAACCAGCAAACCAAGAATCTGGCACACTTGTACTTGGTAAATTATATTTGTTAAACTCGTCGTTTGAATAGTTTGTTGTACCTGTTTTACCAGCAATATCTAATCCAGAAACGTTTGCTACAGTACCAGATGCATCTGGTTTATTGCTGACAACATCACGCAACATATCAGTTACCATGTATGCTGTATATTCTTCCATCGCAACATTTGACTTTGGTGTATAGTCTTTCGATGATTTACCATCGCGATAAACAATTTTTGTAATCGAATAAGGGTCAGTGTAAACACCATTATTCCCAAATGCTGCATAAGATGCTGCCATTTGAATTGGAGACAAGGTAATGTTACCGCCACCAATGGCATCTGACTCGACAACATTCTCTGTATCAATACCTAAACGACCAATAAACTCTTTCGCTTTATCGGCGCCAACTTCTTTAAATGTTTTAACAGCGGGCACATTTCGAGAAGCATATAAAGCTTTACGTGCTGTCATAGCACCAAAATATTTACCATCCCAGTTTGTAATGGTTTGATTCGTACCTGTATATTTCATTGGATCATCGACAAGTGTTTGACCTGTTGACCATTTTAAATATTCAATTGCAGGACCGTAATCTAGTAATGGTTTCATTGTAGAGCCAGGATGATTCATTACTAAGTCATCTGCATAGTTAAAGCCGCGGTTACCATAGTTTCGTCCACCGCCGACTGCTTGAATTTGACCTGTTTTTGTATCGACAACAGCAACACCTGATTCAATTTTTTCTGTCGGGAAATTACTGTCATCATTCATGATGTTTTCGACAATTTGCTGAGCATTCGGATCAAGTGTAGTGTAAACTTTAATGCCCTCTGCCATGGCAGTACCATCACCGTTTTCCTCAAGCTCATTAATAACGATATCTAAGAAGGCATCGTACTTAGAGCCAGCAAATGTTTGGCGTGTAGCATCGTCTGCAAGACCTGCTTGCACATCCACTTTTTTCGCTTCTTCCATTTCAGCTTTTGTAATTTTTCCATGCTGATACATTAAGCCTAAAACTGTATTTCGGCGTTTTTCTGCCAGCTCTGGATTTTTTAATGGATTGTAAGCGTTCGGACGTTGTACTAAGCCTGCTAGCAGTGCTTCTTCATCCAATGATAAATCTTTTAACTCTTTGCCATAGAAATATTGAGCTGCTGTACCAAAGCCGTATACACGGCCAGACATCAACATTTTATTAAAGTACATTTCAAAAATTTCTTCTTTTGAATACTTACGTTCAAGTTGGAAAGCAAGCCAAGCTTCTTGTGCTTTTCGTTTTAACTTTTTCTCATTTTGTAAAAATGAGTTTTTGACAACTTGCTGCGTTAAAGTGGAAGCACCTTGTGCCCCGAAACCATCACGGAAGTTTGCAAGTATTGCACCACCAAGGCGGTAAAAGTCCATACCATGATGTTTGAAAAAGCGAACGTCTTCTGTTGCGAGAATGGCGTTAATCATATCTTCAGGAATTTCATCGTATGTTACGTATTTTCGGTTTTCAGCACCGATTGTGGCGAAAACTTCACCGTTTTTATCATAAAACTCAGAAGAAACAGGATCCTTTAGTAAATCTTCATTAAGCTCTGGTGCAGTGCTTGCATAATAAGCAAATACACCAGCTCCGCCGACTAAGCCAACAACTCCTATGATAAGTATTGTTAGGACAATGCGCTTCAGCCAGGTTTTGGCCGATGATTTAGATGCTTTCGGCGCTTTCTTTTTATTTTTTTGAGCGAGAGCCTTTTGATGCTCTCCGCGTGTTTGACGACGTTCACTCATTTTTTTATCTCCTCACTTTCAGAGCCATGACTTGTTGCTTCAATGAACTGCTGTAGAACGGGTAAATAATCGATACGGGGATAATAGCTTGTTGGAATTTCGTAAGCTTCCTTTTCTATCGTTGCAAAAGGGATCGATTTTCGTTCACCATTGTCCATTGCCTGCCAGGCCTTTTGTAAAACTTCGTATGGCACTAAAAAATAGCGTTCAAAAGCTGAAAAACGAACGATAATGAATGCCACACCATTGTGTTCCTTCACTTGCTGCATATGTTTCATTTGATGTTCGTGTATATTTTTTAATGGAAAGCTCGTCTTAGATGCGGTTTCCTTAGCATCAAAATCAATGTAATGCCCAGCCCAAACGCCATTGTAGTCAGTTGTAGAGGGCGTTCGGAAATAAGCTTCACGAATTACAGCAGCACTTCGTGATGGATACTCTACTTTGACGATTTGTACGGGAACAGGTTTCTTATGAATAATAGCAAGTCGCCTTTCTAAATAAAAGTCGTTTGCTTCATTAATTTCATCCTCTAGCGTCTTCCCTCGATTACTATAGGAAAAATCCTTTGTTTTTCCCTTTTTCTCAGCCTTGTGAGTAGCTGGAGCAGGGGTGTAGACTTTCCCATTTGGATAACGAATTGTCACTTAGCTCACCTTCTATAATACTGCTATTATACACAATAGTTTACCATGATTCAGTATATCTTCACCACAGGAAGAACGTTGTGTTCAAGATAGTTTATGATGGCTGATAGATTTGCATGATTCGCTGTTTAAAGTAGAAATTTCGCCAATAAAACAACTACATTCGCCATTGTATTTGTTATTTAGTGCACCACTTTTTTCCTAGAACCGTTGGGAATCATTCTTTTACAGCGATATCATTAAAGTGGCCATTAAGAGCAACTATTAAAAATTTATCGAAATTCTTCTTCTTTCAGCTAACTTACGCTTATTTTGTCACGCATGAAGGTAATTTTATACATGCGAGGAATACTGTAAGTAAAGATAAAAGGGGGCGTTGTATTGAACAAATTAGGACAATTAGTTGCACAGTTGGATCTAGTCAATCAATTACTTTTAACGAGAGTGTCATTGGAAAGCAATGCACACAGCCTGCAATTTTTTATGCAGCTCAAATCTGTTAGCCAGAAAGTAAGCTTAGCAGAAAAGAACTGGCAAGTAAAGAATGCTTGTTCGCCTATTAGTAGTGAAAAATGATAGACTTTGGTACACTAATCTCATACAAATAAAAATGATTCATTTGATGCATCATTTAAAGTCTTTAGCAGACGATGGGAATTATACAGAAAAACGTTCAGGCTTGTACGAAATAAAATGTCGCGCTAATAAGAGAGCGACATAATGTCCTGAATGTCAGCATGTATTTTCATTTTGATACGTTGTTAATTGTTGTAAGCATGCTAGCGACGATTATGCTAAAGGTACATTTGATACGAGATGAGGTGCGAAATTGTTACTAATACAGCAAACTTCCATATTAATAGATGAATGCGAAAAATGTGTTGCACGCTTTTGGCAAATGCGTGAGGAGGATCGTACGCCAGACTTTTTTGGAGAGGTCAAGCCACATGTTGATACGATTCATCAACTATTGAAAGAGTGGCAACAAGAAGCGAATGCTTGGATACAAAAAAACAGACCGAAATATATGCATGCAGGGCAAATTGCTTCCGCGGTTGAATCGATGGAGCAATTTGTTGTGCAATCTTTTTATAAAGAAACAAGTAAAAAGCGTTTTTTAGATGCAACGCATTCCACTTCCTACACGCTAAATAATTTTTATCGCATAGTGAAGGAGGCGCAAAGTGATGCTATCGAAAAAACGGACGATTAGTGCGCTATTAAATGAATGGCGATATGATGAGGAACTAAAAGAGCGAATAATTCATTGGCAAACATTAGATGGACGAGATGCTAAGCTTGCCCCTTTTCCACAAAATTTACATCCTTCACTTGTTAAAGCATTACATGCACGTGGCATCGAGCAATTATATACACATCAGCGCGAAGCTTTTGATTTGGCGACAAGCCGCAAATCATTTACGGCTGTTACACCGACTGCATCAGGTAAATCATATTGCTATCATTTACCCGTATTACAAAAGATTTTAGAAGATCGAAATGCACGTGCCATTTATTTATTTCCGACAAAAGCGTTAGCGCAAGATCAGAAAAATGATTTAAATGAACTGATTGAACAGAGTGGAGAAGATATTTTAAGCTATACGTATGATGGGGATACAGCTCCTGGTATACGACAAAAGGTTCGAAAAGCAGGACATATTGTGATGACGAATCCAGATATGTTACATTCAGGTATTTTACCGCACCATACAAAATGGGTGTCACTCTTTGAAAATTTGCAGTATATCGTTATTGATGAATTGCATACATATAAAGGTGTATTTGGTTCACATGTAGCACATGTTATTCGAAGACTGAAACGAATTTGTGAATTTTATGGCAGTAAACCTGTTTTTATTTGTACGTCTGCCACGATTAAAAATCCAAAGGAACTAGCGGAAAATTTAACGAACGAATCACAAACGTTAATTGCTGATTCAGGTGCGCCAGTTGGCAAAAAAACTTTTCTTTTTTACAATCCACCGATTATCCATAAAACGTTTGGCGTTCGTCGCAGTGCGGTTTTAGAGGTAAGTGATTTAGCCAAAAGACTTTATACAGCAGGAATTCAAACAATTATTTTTGCAAAAAGTCGAGTGCGTGTTGAAATGATTGTTACTTATTTAAAAGAATTGACTCGCAATAAATTACAAGATGAGTCTGTGCGTGGCTATCGAGGGGGCTATTTACCCTCTGAGCGACGTGTTATTGAACGTGGACTTCGTGATGGAACAATTCAAACGGTAGTAAGTACGAATGCGCTTGAGCTAGGTGTAGATATTGGGCAACTACAGGCATGTATTATGACTGGTTACCCAGGAAATATTGCAAGTGCATGGCAGCAAGCGGGACGTGCTGGGCGCCGTCAAGACGAAGCACTCATTATTTATGTGGCACAATCGACAGCATTAGATCAGTACGTTGTAGATCATCCACTTTATTTACTTGGAAGCGACCCTGAGGAGGCACGCATTTATCCAGAAAATATGTTGATATTAATGGATCATTTAAAATGTGCGGCCTTTGAGTTACCATTTACAACAAATGATTCATATGGAGAATTTGAAATACAAGAATTACTGGAATATTTAGCAGAAGAAGGGGTTGTTTTTAAAACGAGTGAGAAGTGGCATTGGATGAATGATCGTTTCCCAGCACATGATATTAGCCTTCGTTCTGCATCACAAGAAAATGTTGTTATCATCGATATGACTATTCCTGCTCGCACGAAAGTAATTGGAGAAATGGATCGCCATAGCGCTATGACACTATTGCATGAGGAAGCTATTTATTTGCATCAGGGCATTCAATATCAAGTAGAAAAACTTGATTGGGAAGAGAAGAAAGCTTTTGTGCGTGAAGTAGATGTAGATTATTACACAGACGCTAATTTAGCTGTGGAAATGAAAGTACTTGAGGAAGATCGAAGCCGTAACTATCGAGGTGGAACGATTAGTTTTGGTGATGTAGGATTAGTAGCTCAAGCTACAATCTTTAAAAAAATCCGCTTTGGAACGCATGATAACATTGGTTCTGGTCCCATTCACCTCCCACCAGATGAGATGCATACAAGTTCATCGTGGCTATCATTTTTAGCGCCTGATAAATGGACCGAAGAAGATTTGACCGAAGCTATGACGGGAGCAGCCTATGCAATGAATGCCTTTATCCCATTATTTATTCAATGTGATAGTAGTGATGTCGCAGTAGTGCCGCAAGTGAAGGCAACACACAACGAACAACCGACATTTTTTGTCTATGATAAGTATCCAGGTGGTATTGGTTTAAGTGATAAGGTTTATGATTTGTGGGAGGACTTAGTGATGAAGGCACAGCAACATATTACAGCATGTCCTTGTAAATCTGGTTGTCCATCTTGTATCGGTCCACAAGAATCAATCATTGATTCAAAAAGTAAAGTCGTCAAACTTCTTCATTTGCTGAACGACAATTATTAGTTTGAAGAATTTTAAAAAAACGACTTTATAATTAAGTACTGAACATTCTACAAAGGCGAATGCTAAAACTTTGTAGAATGTTTTTTGTTGCTCATAGGAAAAGAAATAGTATTGTAGATGGTTCAAACGGGGAATTCAACTGCCACGGGCACAAATGGCAAAAGTACTCGTTTTAGCGTTCAACTGAACATTAGGTGGGACGAGTTTTTTCAAAGATGTAGCAACTGCGTATTGGAGCTGTCATTATATCGCTTTCTCTGAACATAAAAGGATTGGATTAGAGGAAGGTAGTTTTCGAGTGACACAGGCATATTTTTTTGTATTCACGTATTGTGAAATGAAGCAATAACATAAAAAGCACATCCTCTCTTTTTACAAAAGGAAGAGGATGTGCTTTACTATTTAGAAAGATACTATATTTCTAGATTCTTTATATAGTAATAGCTAAAGAGTTGTCATTACTTTCTTGAAAGTTCACTTTTAAATAATTCAATTTTTAAATATCTTATGTGTAAAATAAGTACCTCTTAGTTTTAACACATATAAATGGATGCGTTATAATTGTAGTGTATGATGGGAGAGGTAGGGATAAATCCCACATTCATCAATAGAATGTCATAATGTTGTGGTAAAAGACGCGGTATAAAGGCCGACCAATATTTTTAATTTTAAAATTTAGTATACAGTAGATAAAAGTGAGGAACTACGAGTATTAAAAAACTTACAGGCAGAAAATGAGTGAAGTTAATGTCTTACGAAAATAAAATATTACAAATGAAAAAAATGCTCGGAAAAAAAGTAGAAAAACAGGTAGCTACTGAAGAAACAGCTTTTCAAAAGCCGAATGCTCCTAACTATACCGAGCAGTGGCAAAAGGCTGGACTTACGCGCATTGATAATGACTTTGGTATCGTTTTTAAACGACAGGTGCATTATCCATTTCATTATCAGCACGGTCACTATCAATTGCAGTCATTTTTTGATGCCCTCACAAAATGGCAAAGTGCTGATTTTGAACATCCCTATGCACTAGATTTGGATGAAAAAGTGCTGTTTTTTGATACGGAGACGACTGGTTTAAAAGGTGTTGGGACACAAATCTTTCTTCTAGGCTTTTTAGAACTGACAGATCATGATTTTGTCTTAACGCAATATGTTTTAGCAGATCCTGCTCATGAAGCAGCCATGTTATTTGAATCAAGTCTTTGGCAAAAAACAGCAACGATAATTACGTATAACGGTAAAAGCTTCGATTGGCCACAACTTGAAACAAGATGGACGCTCAACCAGAAAGTATTACCGAAATTACGGACACAACGACAAATTGATTTACTGCATAGCTCTAAGCGATTATGGAAAAATGATATGGAGCGCATGAAATTAAAATCAGTAGAAGAGGAGAAGCTTGGCTTTTCACGTTTGGGCGATATTCCTGGCTACTTAGCACCAATAATTTACCTTGATGCTGTGAAAAGCGGTGTGCCTGATGCGCTGATGAAGGTTCTTATTCATAATGAATGGGATTTGCTGTCCCTTATTACCTTATATGTTCATTCTACTAACTTATTGTTTGAAGAGGCGAGTGATGAATCAGCCAATACTTATACGAATATTGGGAAATGGTATGCTGATTTAAAGAAAAGCCCTCAAAGTGTTAACGTTTTAGAAAAGGTCACGGCCCAATTTGATGCACGAGAAGCAGGCAATGCCCAATTTTATTTGGCAATCCAACTTAAAAAAAATAAGCAATTCAACGAAGCAATCGATGCTTTTGTGGCTTCACTCCACTTTATAGAGCCACGTAAAAAGTTGCAGGCGTTAGAACAATTAGCTATGATCTATGAGCATCAAATGAAAGATTACAAGCAGGCCCTTAATTATACATTAGAAGGTATACAATTGATTACTTCGACTGAGGAATGGCGAATGGAACAAAAGCAAAAATGGGCAATTTCTTGGGAAAAGAGAATGCACAGATTAGGAAATAAGCAATAATTTCCCGGGTAAGCGCAAGAAACGACAAGTTTAGCCTTACAATTGATGGTTACAGACGATATAATGTTATGAAATATGCTATAATGAATTCGTGTATGTAGTGCGAGGAAGGGCGATGTGAATGGACATTAAATTAACTTCAAAAATGATTCTTGAAAAGGAATTTAAGAAAAACTTTAAAGGCTATAATGTAGAAGAGGTCGATTCTTTTCTTGATGAAATCATTCAAGATTATGAATCGTTTGAAAAAGTTGTTGCTCAACTGAAAGAAGAGAATAGACAGCTAAAAGAAGAAATAGAAAATACGCCAAAGAGACAACCGCAGCCAGCCGTATCAGCAGCAGGTACAACCAACTTTGATATTCTCAAACGACTTTCAAATTTAGAAAAACATGTATTTGGTAGCAAGCTTTACGAATAATTTTTATCATATACATTGTATTTATCATAAAACTCTAGTATAATCTTCGTATCATCATGAAATTCGAGTAATCGCTGCGACGCTAGACGTCGTAGAGGAAAGTCCATGCTCACACGGTTCTGCGATGGCCGTAGTGTTCGTGCTTACTGAAAAAATAAGGTAAGGCAGCTTAAAGCTGACGGCGGAAGGAAGACCTAAGTCTTTTTGATATGGTTGACACTTCCTGAAAGTGCCACAGTGACGAAGCTTGTTTGGAAACATACAAGGTGGAACGAGGTAAACCCCACGAGTGAGAAACCCAAATTATGGTAGGGGCACTCTCTTGAAGGAATTGAACGGATAGAGGGACAGAGTTCGCTCTGTAGATAGATGATTACTGCCCGGTCGTACGAGGCGCAAGCTGTTTGAGTACTCGGGAACAAAACATGGCTTATTGAATTTTTTGATGCTTAACTACGAAATAACAAGCGCTCTCCAATTCGGTGGAGAGCTTTTCTTTTGAACTAATTAAAGTTGTATCTATTACTTATGATGTCTAGTCATGCGCGATATACGCCTGAGGTTAGGCTAACACCATGTTGGCCGCGCCTCTGTCGATACGCTTCAAAGTCATAACATCACCGTTATCGTATGGACGCGACATACATACCTACGCAAAAAAGTAGGAACGCGCTTTTCTAAAAATAAGGGTAGTATCGATAGATAGGATGGAGCGGAAACATGGGCGGAGTAATTAATAATCTGGAGAAGATTAATTCGATTTCTAAATACCCCACTTCCTTACTGAAGAAAATTTTTGAAAATGTATCTGAAGGCATTATGATTACGGATAAACATAAGAAAATAGAGATGGTTAATCCAGCATTTGAATTCGTTACAGGCTATAAACGCGATGAAGTGATAGGAAAAACGCCCGCGGTGTTGCAGTCAGGTGTACATGAGTTATCCTTCTATTTGACAATGTGGGAAAAGATTCGACAAGAAGGAATATGGCAAGGTGAAATTTGGAATCGTCGTAAAACAGGAGATGTGTATCCTGAATGGTTAACAATTGTTAGCATAACAAATGATGTGGGAGAAATTACAAACTATTGTGGTATTTTCACAGATCTTTCTGAAAGAAAAATAGTAGAAAATGAACTAGAAAAGCGTTTGTTAACAGATTCCTTAACAGATGTATCAAATCGATTTGCTTATATTGAGAGAATGGATAACCTACTAGAATCGTCTTCTACTATTTCTCATTCAGTACAGCATGCTGTCTATTTCCTTGATTTGGATAGATTTAAACAAATAAATGATACGTTAGGTCATGCAGTAGGAGATACAATTCTTGTAGAAGCAGCAAAACGTATTCAAACTTTGCTAAAAAATAAAGATATCATTGCAAGGTACGGCGGAGATGAATTTATCGTTACATTAACGAATGTAAAAAATGTGCGAGAAGCTGCGAAATTTGCTGAGCAAATTATTGGCATTATAGAACAACCGATGAATATAAATGGACAAGATGTCT
The DNA here is from genome assembly GCF_015999545.1 of Lysinibacillus sp. JNUCC-52. NCBI lineage: Bacteria > Bacillati > Bacillota > Bacilli > Caryophanales > Bacillaceae > Lysinibacillus > Lysinibacillus sp. JNUCC-52. The sequence goes on along the minus strand of NZ_CP065546.1, from coordinate 1,021,787 downwards.
TTATCTCTACGAGTATTGGAATTAGTATGTATCCCGCTGATGGGGTTACATCTGAGCAGCTTATTACTTGTTCAGATAAAGCGATGACCTATTCTAAAAAGAATGGTCTTAATAGCTATTCATTTTATTTTGATGAATTGCAAACTGACAGTCAGCGTGTTCTTTTGCTAGATTCAGAGTTACGTAGAGCGATTGAAAATCGCGAATTTGAGCTGCATTTTCAACCGAAAATTACTGTGGAAAATGAAAATATTCAAGGACTTGAGGCACTTGTTCGCTGGAATAATGAAAGACTTGGATTCGTATCTCCAGCAGAATTTATTCCATATGCTGAGGAAACAGGACTTATTATTCCATTAAGCGAAGTCATCATTGAAATGGCTTGTGAAGCAGCGATCAAATTACAACAATTTGGTCGTAAAATACCGATTGCAATTAATATTTCAAGCATTCATTTTAAGCAGCAAAACTTTTTAGAGTCGATTCAGACAATACTGGAACGATACAACACGTCCGCTAACAATTTTGAAATAGAAGTTACAGAGCGCACTGTTATGAATAGTGCTAGTGAAACGGTCAGCAAGCTCGTTCGACTAAAACAACTAGGCTTTAAAATTTCGATTGACGATTTTGGTACAGGCTATTCATCACTAAGCTATTTAGTTCGATTCCCACTCGATTGTTTAAAAATTGATCGTAGCTTCATTCAACATATTAGTTCGCTCGATGAAAAACAGGCAGTTGTAGATGCTATTATTCAAATGTCACATCGTCTAAAAATGAAAGTTGTCGCAGAAGGTGTAGAACAAGCGCAACAAGTGGATATACTACGAAAAATGAACTGTGATATTATCCAAGGCTATTATTACAGCAAACCATTACCACTTCCCGAATTGCTGGAGTATATCGAGTTTTGGGAAATTGAACATCAAGGAAGGAAATAATGTATGGCAAATTATAAATTAGTAGCAACGGCTGCAATGGGCTTAGAAGCGATTGTAGCACAAGAAGTACAGGCTCTCGGTTATGAAACGACAGTCGAAAACGGCAAGGTTTATTTTGAAGGTGACGAAACAGCTATTGCACGCACGAACTTATGGCTACGTGTAGCAGATCGTGTGAAAATTGTCGTAGGACAATTTCCTGCAAAGTCTTTTGAGCAACTGTTTGAAAGTGTAAAGGCGTTACCATGGGAAAAATATTTACCAGTAGACGCATCATTTCCTGTGTCAGGAAAATCGGTAAAGTCTAAATTATTTAGTGTGCCAGATTGCCAAGCCATTACGAAAAAAGCAATTGTAGAACGCATGAAGCAGCATTACAAACGTCTTGGATTTTTAGATGAATCTGGTGCAACTTATAAAATTGAAGTTTCAATTTTAAAAGATGTGGCTACACTTACCATTGATACTTCTGGCGCTGGCCTACATAAGCGTGGCTACCGACAAGCTCAAGGGGAAGCACCGTTAAAAGAAACTTTAGCCGCAGCACTTGTTCAGATTTCAAAATGGAATCCGAATCGACCGTTTGTAGATCCATTTTGTGGGTCAGGTACGATTGCGCTAGAAGCAGCAATGTACGGACAAAATATCGCACCAGGCTACAACCGTGAATTTATTTCGGAGAGCTGGCCTTGGATGAAAGCGAAAATTTGGGAAGCGGTTCGAGATGAAGCAGATAGCATAGCCAATTACGATCAACCACTGGAGATAATTGGTTCAGATATTGATCATCGCATGGTAAGCATTGCGCAAGAAAATGCTCTTGAAGCAGGTTTTGGGGACATGATTACGTTCAAACAAATGCAAGCTCGTGACTTTACAACACTGCTTACAGATGGCGTTATGATTGGGAATCCGCCATACGGTGAACGTATTGGTGATGTAGAAGTTGTGGAGCAGGTCATTCGTGATTTAGGACAAGTCATGAAAAACTATCCAACTTGGTCAGTGTACATGCTGTCCTCCATGAAAAACTTTGAAGAATTGTACGGTCGTCAAGCGACGAAAAAACGTAAGTTATTCAATGGTTTTATTGAAACGAATTATTATCAATACTGGGGACAAAAGTCTAAAAGAGACTAACTAGAGTAACGGAAGGTGAGATTTTTTCTTATCTTCCGTTTCGTCGCGTATAATAGGAACAGATTGTATGAGGGGGAACGTCAATTGCGTAAATCTTTACCATTTGCATTAACAAAGGATCGCTCGTTTTTCGAGTCATTAGGTGACTGGATGGGAGACGTCCTTTATGATGAATTACCAGAAAAAGGATTTGAATGCCGTGATGAGCAAATTTTTATGGCGTATCAAATTGAACAGGCTTTAAAAGAGAAAAATGTATTATTTGCTGAAGCGGGAGTAGGGACAGGGAAAACAATTGCTTATTTACTACCTGCTGTTTCCTATGCACGTTATACAGGTAAACCAGCATTGATAGCCTGTGCAGATGAAACATTAATCGATCAGCTCGTAAAAGAGGGCGGCGATATTTATAAATTACAAAAAACACTTGGTTTAGAAATTGATGTACGTTTAGCAAAATCACGTGATCAATATTTATGCTTAAAGCGTTTCGAGGAAGCCGAAAAAGTTGAAACAGATGAATGGATTGATGATATAGCCTTTTCAATTCCTGACGGTGTATATGCACAAGGTTCGATGATTGCTGTGCAACCATACGGCGACCGCAGTGATTATCCAACGGTTAGTGATGAAGATTGGCACAAGGTCAATTATAACGCCATTATGCAATGCTCTGTATGTGATCTACGTAATCGTTGCGGTCAAACTCTTCACCGTGCACATTACCGTAAGTCGACGGATTTAATTATTTGCTCGCAAGACTTTTTAATGGAGCATTTAGCAACAAAAGAGTCACGTGAACGTGAAGGACAGTTAGCGTTACTTCCAGAAGTATCGATGATGGTTCTGGACGAAGGGCATTTATTAGAATATGCTGCACAGAAAGCGATGACATACAAAGTTCAGGCGAAGACAATTGTTCCACTCTTAGAACGTTTAATGGTAGATGGTGTGCGTGAACGAACTTTGTATGCAATGGAAAAATTACAAGACGATCACGAACTATTTTTTGACCAACTTCGTGATGATATTGTAGCTTCTGAGGAAGAACGTAAGCGTATAAACAAATCCGCAGCACTTTTAAAATATGGAAAACAACTTATCCAAGACGTGGAAATACTGCTTGAGGAATTTGTCTTTGAATCAGAAATGTATATGATTCCAGAGTATGAGTTAAATATGGCAGAAGAATATTTGGAGCAATATCAAGCTTCACTTCGCATTTTTACTGCGCAAGGGGATGCTGTTGACTGGCTAGAGGAAACAGATGGCGAGGAAACACTTGTTATTATGCCAAGACTTATTACAGAAGTTTTAGAAGAAAAATTATTCTCGAAAAAACTTCCAATCGTATTTTCTTCTGCAACACTATCTGTTAATAAAGATTTCTCATATATTGCTTATAGTCTTGGTATTAATAATTACCAATCCTTCTCAGTACCGTCTCCTTTTGATTATGAAGCGGTAATGAAAATCTATTTACATGAACTATCTCAAAATAATAAAACAGCTCGTGTTCAACAACTGCTACGAGATGGAGAAAAGACATTAATATTATTCAAATCTAAACAAGCAATGTTAAACTTTAAGGCAGAATTACCTATTATGGAACGTATGCATGTTGCATTTGAAGGGGATCGAGAACTATCTGCAATAGTGCGTGATTTCCAAGAAGGTACTGTGAAAACATTATGTTCCTATCATTTATGGGAAGGTTTAGATTTGCCTGAAGAAGCACTGACTCGTGTCATTATTTATGACTTGCCTTTCCCTCCACATGATCCATTGTTTGATGCTAAACGGACGTTTGCTGAAAATCCGTATGAAGAAGTAGAATTACCATTTATGCAACTGCGTCTTCAACAAGGAATGGGACGATTAATAAGAACATCGAACGATCATGGGGATATTCATATTTTGTTAAATGAAGAAGAAGCTAAGCAACGTGAAACATTTGAAAATATTTTAGCGGTGACACCAGAAATAAAATAAAAAAAAGCGAGTTTGCCATCGAAGCAAACTCGCTTTTTTAAATATATAGAAATAGTAATTTTGACACGATATTAATATAGTGTCGAAAAAAGTGTTGAATATTTCTCTTTTAAACTATATAGTTCTTTGTAATGTGGTGTAATTGATTAAAACATTAAATTTTTCTTCTTGAAAATAATTTTACAAAAGGTTTATAATGATGACAAGAAAT